>NZ_JASCAE010000068.1:0-26758 GCF_029967975.1 Pseudomonas sp. V98_8 | reverse complement strand
GCTGCGATCTTTTGATCTTGTTTTTAAGATCAAGATCAAAAGATCGCAGCCTGCGGCAGCTCCTACAGGGTGACTTTTATTTAGTTCGTTAAAAACGAAGTATAACCGCTAAAAATACGAATTTTCCTGAAGTATTCAATTGCCTAGAATCCCTCGCTATCAACGGGCCATCGTGTCGGCTGCGTTCGTTATATCGAGGAAAAAACACCATGAAACTCAAAGCTACGGCCTTATTGATCACCTCCTTGCTGGTGCTGGCCGGTTGCGACCAGGCAGAAAAAAGCGCCCAGCAGTTGATGGGCAAGGCTGCCGAAAGCGCGAAACAGGCAATCGACGACACCCACAAGGCCGCCGAGCAAGCGCTCAGCGATGCCACCGGTGGGTTGATCAGCAAAAAAGAGTCGTCGGAAAAAGAGGCGGAAAAATCCGCATCGTCCTCCCAGGAAATCTAAACCGTCTTACAGCGAGTCAGGACTGACCCATGGAATACCTTTTACAGTTAGCCGCCAGCCCCACTGCCTGGGTCGCCCTGGCCACCCTGGTGGTGATGGAAATCGTGCTCGGCATCGATAACCTGATCTTCATCTCGATCCTGACCAACAAACTGCCCGAGCAGCATCGGCAGAAGGCGCGGCGCATCGGTATCGGCATGGCGTTGATCCTGCGACTGGGCTTGCTGAGTACCATTGCATTCATCGTCCAGCTGACCGCGCCGGTCATTGAGATCTTCGGCCACGCATTCTCCTGGAAGGACATGATCCTGATCGCTGGCGGCTTGTTCCTGTTGTGGAAAGCCACCACCGAGATCCATCACAGCATGGACCCGGCGCCGGAAGATCCGAAGTCGGCGACCTCGACGGTGACCCTGGGCTTTGCCGCGGCGATCGGTCAGATCCTGATGCTGGACATGGTGTTCTCCATCGACAGCATCATTACCGCTGTCGGCATGACCGAGCATTTGCCGATCATGATCATTGCCGTGGTGGTGTCGGTGCTGGTGATGTTGCTGGCGGCTGATCCGTTGGCCAAGTTCATCAATGACAACCCGACAGTTGTCATGCTGGCACTGGGCTTCCTGATCATGATCGGCATGACGCTGATCGCCGAAGGTTTCGGCGCCCACGTACCGAAGGGCTACGTTTATGCGGCGATGGCGTTCTCGGCAGCGATCGAGGTGCTGAACATGATGTCCCGCCGGGCTCGGCAGAAGCGGGTTACCGCTGAGGCTTGACCCTCGCTGAAATGAAAAGGCCGCCTGGACTCCAGGCGGCCTTTTTTTGAACCGGTTTTTTGGCTGAGCAAGGCTTTCGCTCAGTGGACAGTGGCGTGTGATGCGCTGGCTTCGTCGGTTTTTTCCATAGGTTTCGGCTGGACAGGGTGATGGTGCCGGCGGGTAATGCGCAGAACGCCCCATAACATGGCTGCGGCTACGGCCAGCCAGCCAGAAATCAACATTACGATTGTCATTGCCAGGCTCATCGAGGCCTCCTCTTTGCCCTGCGGCGGGCACACGCGCTGTGCAAGTGACAGTCTAGTCGCTGGCGTGTTTCAGGCTATTGACCAAAGGTCGGCGGCCACCAACCAGTTTGCTCTATCGGATGCCCTCAACTGCCGGTTAAGGCTATACCGCTGTGGTGAGGAGCCCTATTATCGACGGCCAAGCCGGGAATTGGATTGCCTGGCATCTGAATGAGAGAGTGATGATGGTGCGAGTAATTTCTCGATTGCTATCGGCAGCACTGATTGTGGGCTGTGTTGCCAGTCTGGCGGGATGCGCCGGGAGCGTTTCGCCGCAGATCCAGCGTCTGCCGGAGCGCGTCGAACTCAGCGGGCGATTCTATAAGGGCGTAGCGAATCAAAGCGGGCCACAGGTGCTGGCGAGTATGCTGTCGCAACAGGGCATCGTGATCACCCCGGGCTTGCTCGACAAACCCTTGCATCTGCCGGGTGGCGAGGCGCAATTGCAACAGAGCATGCAGAACCTCGCCCGCGAGTACGGGATGATGGTTTATCCCCTCGACAGCAATCTGCCCGCCTTGCTGACCCAGGTCGCGGCCGGTTACCCGGTGATGGTGCGCTTCACTGAAGGCTCGGCGCTCTGGGCCGAACCGCGCTACGCGATTTTGAGTGGATACAACCGTCAGAAGCAGACCGTCTTGCTGCGTGCAGGCATGGATCAGCGGCTGATGATGGGTTTTGGTTCGTTCGAATCGGCGTTCAAGGACGCCGGCGGATGGGCCGTGTTGATTCAGAATCCGACCCAGCTGCCCGCTCAGGTTGATCAGCAACGCTGGCTCAAGGCGGCCAACGACCTTGCCCAAGCGGGCCAGGAACAGGCTGCCGCCAAGGCGAAAAAAGCGCTGGTAGCGCAGTAAGCCCGTTCGTCACTCGCCGGGCACCTGCGGCCGTTGCCAACCTCTTATCTTAAAGGCCCGGATTTTCCCGGGCTATCAGGAGGTGTCATGGCCCATTCCAATACCCCCGACGGCCCTCACTCATCCGAGCATTCGTCTGGCGATGAGTTGGGGTTCGATCCCGACTCCCCGGACCTTGCCGATCCGGCGGTCGACCCAATCGGGCCAGCCAAGGCCCCGAGGGATGTGAAGCCGGGTGACAACTCAAAGGCTCCGGCCAAACCCTACGATCCATTGGGTAATCTCAAACCCTAATCCTATTGGAGGTGCGTATGTCTACCGATTCGAGCTTCAACGACGAACGTCCGGAAACCGTACCGACTACGCCCGAGAAGGACATGGATCCGGTGATGGACCCGAACAGTCCGTTGCGCGATCCGCTGGCGCGGCCGACGGTGGTGCCGACCGAACATCCACAAGGCTGGCACGACCCCAGCAAGGGTGACGGTATTCCTGATGATGACCAGATGCCGCTGCCTAATGATTGATTGCGGGGAGGTGGTCCAATTTCGGCGGGGCCCATCGCAGCGATTTGATCGTTCCCACGCTCTGCGTGGGAACGCCGTCAGGGACGCTCCGCGTTCCGCAGACGACGCATCATGTGAGCCGTGCGCAACGGTGACGCGGAGCGTCACAGGATGCATTCCCACGCGGAGCGTGGGAACGATCATAAGCCTTCGATATCCGCCTGCTTACTTCGAGGCCTCAACAACACCACTCTGGCGCTGCTTGAGGTTCTTGTCCGATTTGTACTGCAAGGCCGCAGAAGCCACGGCGGCGCTCTTGCCGGTTTCGACCCAATTGCGGATGCGGGCGGCGTCGGCAAAGTGTGTGTACTTGCCGTAGGCGTCCAGGAGCACCAGCGCAACCGGACGATTGCTCATCCGGGTCACCAGCACCAGGCAGTGACCTGCTTCATTGGTAAAACCGGTCTTGGTCAGCTGGATATCCCAGTCCGGCTTGCGCACCAAATGGTCGGTGTTGCGAAAACCCAGGCTATAAATGGGTTTGCGGAAGGTGACGGTTTTTTCCTTGGTGGTGCTCAGCTCTGTTAGCAGCGGGTATTTGTGCGCGGCGATCAACAGTTTACTCAAGTCGCGCGCGGTCGAAACGTTGCGCGGGGAGAGGCCGGTCGGCTCCACGAAATGGGTGTTGGTCATGCCCAGGGCCCGGGCCTTGGCATTCATCGCGGCAATGAACGCGGCATATCCGCCCGGATAGTGATGCGCCAGGGTCGCGGCGGCGCGGTTTTCCGAGGACATCAGGGCAATCAGCAGCATTTCCCGGCGTGGCAGTTCGCTGCGCAGCTTGACCCGGGAAAACACGCCTTTCATTTCCGGTGTGTCGCTGATGTTGACGTCAATGAATTCGTCCATGTTCTGCCGCGATTCAACCACGACCAGCCCCGTCATCAGTTTACTGACGGAAGCAATCGGTACCACCACGTCCGGATTGCTGGCATAGATGATTTTGTTGGTCTGCATGTCCAGCAACAAGGAGCTGCCGGAAGCGAGTTTGAGTTGTGCGGTGTCTCGAGGCGCTGCGGTGGTAGTGTCGCCCGCGGTGGCGTTTGGCGTGATGAAAGTCCCTGTAACTGCAAAAAATAGGCTCAGGATGGAAAGACGGATTTTCACGCTGGCAGACTCAATGATGTGTTGATAAGCCGTTTTGTAACGGGCTATTTCTTAAAAAGCGCGACATTCTGGAGTATGGCTGAATAACTGTCGATGGTTGTTCGAGGACGGGGTGAAAGACCCTGTAAACATGAAAAAAAAGTCACTTTCCGGCGGATGGTCGATCCGGTTTCGCGGGCAAAAAGAACCCCGCCATGGGCGGGGTTCCTTGTGTCGCGGGTGACCTTTTGCCTTAAGCCTCAGCTGTGCAGGGTTTCTGCGGCGTACAGCGTGTTTTCCAGAAGGCAGGCGCGAGTCATTGGGCCGACGCCACCTGGCACGGGAGTGATCCACCCGGCGCGGGGCAGGGCGGTTTCATAGATCACGTCACCCACCAGCTTGCCGTCTTCCTGGCGGTTGATGCCGACGTCGATCACGATCGCGCCTTCCTTGATCCACTCACCTTTTACCAGGCCTGGCTTGCCAGCGGCGACGACCACCAGGTCGGCGCGGCCGACATGATCGGCCAGGTCATTGGTGAAGCGGTGGGTCACGGTCACGGTGCAACCGGCCAGCAGCAATTCCATCGCCATCGGGCGTCCGACGATATTGGAAGCGCCGACCACTACCGCGTTCATCCCGTACAGATTGGCACCGGTGCTTTCCAGCAAGGTCATGATGCCTTTTGGCGTGCATGGGCGCAGCAACGGGATCCGTTGGGCAAGGCGACCGACGTTATAAGGATGAAAGCCATCGACGTCTTTATCCGGACGAATGCGCTCCAGCAATTTGGAGGCGTCCAGGTGTTCGGGGAGAGGAAGTTGAAGCAGGACGCCGTCAATCGCCGGATCGTCATTGAGGCGATCGATCAGGTCGGCCAGCGCTTGCTGAGTGGTGTCGGAAGGCAGGTCATAGGCCTGGGACAGGAAGCCGACCTCTTCACAGTCTTTACGCTTGTGCGAGACATAAACCTGAGAGGCAGGATCGCTGCCGACCAGGATCACCGCGAGGCCGGGCGTGCGCAGGCCTTGCTGGCGACGCTCGTTGACGCGTTGGGCGATCTGCTGGCGCAGGCTGGCGGCGATCGATTTGCCGTCGATAAGTTGTGCAGTCATTGCGCGTGATTAACCATCGAGAGGGGAAAAAAAGAGAGCGTATTCTCGCATGTCATGCGGTGAGGGCAAAGGCGCTTGGTCTGCAAATTCCGCTAACCCCTTTAATTAAATGAATTTTTTTCAAAAAGGATTTGACGACCTGCAGGGGGCTCTATACTATTCGTCGCACTTGTCGGGCACAGCCTAGCACTGGTTGAGAAGGTTGAGCGGGATTACGGTTCTGCAAGACTGAAAAGCACTTAGTTTGTAGTCCTCCAAGAGTACAGATTAACAAGGCGCCCGTAGCTCAGCTGGATAGAGCATCCGCCTTCTAAGCGGATGGTCGCAGGTTCGAGTCCTGCCGGGTGCGCCATTAGGCAGCTTTGGCACAAGTAACGCGATATGGTGGGCGTAGCTCAGTTGGTAGAGCACGGGATTGTGACTCCCGTTGTCGTGGGTTCGATCCCCATCGTCCACCCCATATTTCGAAGGGCGCCAGATTAACAGTCTGGCGCCTTTGCTTTAAAGGCTTCATCTCGCGGATGTGGTGGAATTGGTAGACACACTGGATTTAGGTTCCAGCGCCGCGAGGCGTAAGAGTTCGAGTCTCTTCATCCGCACCAAACAAGACTTCGTCCATGCCGCCTGGCTTGGTCGAGGTTCAACAAAGAAGTGATTTGGCTTCTTTGGCACGCAATATGGTGGGCGTAGCTCAGTTGGTAGAGCACGGGATTGTGACTCCCGTTGTCGTGGGTTCGATCCCCATCGTCCACCCCATATTTCGAAAAGGCGCCAGATTAATAGTCTGGCGCCTTTTTTGTTTCAGCGGTTTCAGCGACCGCCGGTTCCGGGTCGCAAGGGCAGGGCGTTTCGTCGTTTTTATGTTTCCCGATGATGCCGTGCTGCCCGCCGGCCTTGTTCGCAAGATCGGCTGTCAGGGAGATGCTTGGCAACCTCCTCCATATAAGGAAGGGTTGGCGCAGAGCCTTGGCGTGAATGGCTGTATTTGCCACCGGGGCGAGGTGCACTCGTGCATTCGCACCTATAAATTGCCTGCTGCGTTTTTACCCGTTTTCAGTAGGGTGACTTCTTGAGTTTGACCCACTAGAATGCATGCCCTTGATTCTGGGGTCGGAAACGGCCGGCTAACGTCTGTGCAACGAGGAATATCCATGCAAGTTTCTGTTGAAAATACTTCTGCTCTTGAGCGCCGCATGAGCATCACCGTGCCGGCTGAGCGCATCGAGACTCAGGTCAACAAGCGTCTGCAGCAGACTGCCCAAAAGGCCAAGATTGCTGGCTTCCGTCCAGGCAAAGTGCCAATGAGCGAAATCAAGCGTCGTTTTGGCGCTGAAGCTCGCCAGGAGGCGGTAGGCGACGTCATCCAGTCTTCCTTCTACGAAGCTGTGGTTGAGCAGAAGCTGAACCCGGCTGGTTCGCCTTCGATCGAGCCTAAATCCCTGGAAGCAGGCAAGGACCTGGAATACGTCGCTGTATTCGAAGTGTTCCCTGAGTTCACCGTTGCCGGTTTCGAAGGTATCACCGTAGAGCGCCTGAGCGCTGACGTGGCTGATGCCGATCTGGACAAGATGCTGGACATCCTGCGCAAGCAGAACACCCGTTTCGAAGTGGCCGATCGCGCTGCCCAGAACGAAGACCAGCTGAACATCGATTTCGAAGGCAAGGTCGACGGTGAAGTATTCGCTGGCGGTTCCGCCAAGGGCACCCAGCTGGTGCTGGGTTCCGGCCGCATGATCCCAGGCTTCGAAGACGGCCTGGTTGGCGCTAAAGCCGGTGAAGTGCGCGTCCTGAACCTGACTTTCCCAGAGGACTATCAGAATCTGGACCTGGCTGGCAAAACCGCCGAGTTCACCGTGACCGTCAACACCGTTTCCGAGCCAAAACTGCCTGAGCTGAACGAAGAGTTCTTCGCGCAGTTCGGCATCAAGGAAACCGGTCTGGAAGGCTTCCGCGCCGAAGTTCGCAAGAACATGGAGCGCGAACTGCGTCAGGCGATCAAATCCAAGGTCAAGAATCAGGTTATGGACGGTCTGCTGGCCACCAACCCGATCGAAGTGCCAAAGGCTCTGCTGTCCAACGAAGTTGACCGTCTGCGCGTGCAGGCTGTTCAGCAGTTCGGCGGCAACATCAAGCCTGACCAACTGCCGGCCGAGCTGTTCGAAGAGCAAGCCAAGCGCCGTGTTGTCCTGGGCCTGATCGTGGCTGAAGTGGTCAAGCAATTCGACCTGAAGCCTGACGAAGCCCGCGTTCGCGAGATGATTCAGGAAATGGCTTCGGCTTATCAGGAGCCTGAGCAAGTTGTGTCCTGGTACTACAAGAACGACCAGCAACTGAACGAAGTTCGTTCGGTTGTGCTGGAAGAGCAAGTTGTGGATACTGTTCTGCAGAAAGCTAGCGTGACCGACAAATCGGTCTCTTACGAAGAAGCGGTCAAGCCGGTAGAAGCTCCACAAGCCGACTGATCATTTTTGCGCTAAGAAGCACACACCATAAGCCAGCTCTCGAGCTGGCTTATGCGTATTCAAGACATAACTATTTGGGAGTGACTGCAGAGCATGTTCCGTAATTCGTATATTCAGCAGAACTCTGATATCCAGGCCGCAGGCGGCCTGGTCCCGATGGTTGTCGAGCAGTCCGCTCGTGGCGAGCGCGCCTACGACATCTACTCGCGCCTCCTCAAGGAGCGAGTGATCTTTCTGGTGGGCCCCGTAGAGGACTACATGGCCAACCTGATCTGTGCGCAACTGCTGTTCCTTGAAGCGGAAAACCCGGACAAGGACATCCATCTCTATATCAACTCCCCGGGTGGTTCGGTGACGGCGGGCATGTCGATCTACGACACCATGCAGTTCATCAAGCCCAACGTGTCGACCACCTGTATCGGCCAAGCGTGCAGCATGGGTGCGTTCCTGCTGACGGCCGGTGCCAAAGGCAAGCGTTACTGCCTGCCGAACTCGCGTGTGATGATTCACCAGCCTCTGGGCGGTTTCCAGGGCCAGGCGTCGGACATCGAAATCCACGCCAAGGAAATTCTTTTCATTCGTGAGCGTCTCAACACGCTGATGGCCAAGCACAGCGGGCGCACCCTTGAAGAAATCGAGCGCGATACCAACCGCGATAACTTCATGAGTGCAGAAGCCGCGCGTGAGTACGGGTTGATCGATGAAGTGATCAACCAGCGCCCCGCGTAAATAAGCAGCTCAAAATAAGGCTGGTCGGCAAGTCCGATCACCGGCGGGCTTGAAAAAGCCCGCAATAGCCTTCATCTTGTGTTGCAAGCCTATCGGATTTGGATCGAACGAATGACTGACACCCGCAACGGCGAGGACAACGGCAAGCTGCTCTATTGCTCCTTCTGTGGCAAAAGCCAGCATGAAGTGCGCAAATTGATTGCCGGCCCCTCGGTCTTTATCTGCGACGAGTGCGTCGACCTGTGCAATGACATCATCCGTGAGGAGGTGCAGGAAGCCCAGGCCGAAAGCAGCGCGCATAAATTGCCTTCGCCTAAAGAAATCAGCGGCATCCTTGATCAATACGTGATTGGTCAGGAGCGTGCGAAAAAGGTTCTGGCCGTAGCGGTGTACAACCACTACAAACGCCTGAACCAGCGTGACAAAAAGAGCGACGACGTCGAACTCGGCAAGAGCAACATCCTGCTGATCGGCCCGACAGGCTCGGGTAAGACCCTGCTTGCCGAAACACTGGCCCGCTTGCTGAACGTTCCGTTCACCATCGCCGACGCAACCACCCTCACCGAGGCGGGTTATGTCGGTGAAGATGTCGAGAACATCATTCAGAAGCTGCTGCAGAAGTGCGATTACGACGTGGAAAAGGCCCAGATGGGCATTGTCTACATCGATGAAATCGACAAGATTTCGCGCAAGTCTGACAACCCGTCGATCACCCGGGACGTTTCCGGCGAAGGCGTGCAGCAGGCCCTGCTCAAGTTGATCGAAGGCACGGTCGCTTCCGTTCCGCCTCAGGGTGGTCGCAAGCATCCGCAGCAGGAATTCCTTCAGGTCGACACCCGTAACATCCTGTTCATCTGCGGTGGCGCATTCTCCGGTCTGGAAAAGGTCATCCAAAACCGTTCCACCAAGGGCGGCATCGGTTTTGGCGCGGAAGTTCGCAGCAAGGAAGAAGGCAAGAAAGTCGGTGAGTCCCTGCGTGAAGTCGAGCCTGACGATCTGGTCAAGTTCGGTCTGATCCCGGAATTCGTCGGTCGTCTGCCGGTTTTGGCGACGCTGGACGAGCTTGATGAGGCTGCGTTGATGCAGATCCTCACCGAGCCGAAAAATGCGCTGACCAAGCAATACGCCAAGCTGTTCGAGATGGAAGGCGTGGACCTGGAATTCCGGGCCGACGCACTGAAATCGGTCGCAAAACGCGCGCTGGAACGCAAGACCGGTGCCCGTGGATTGCGTTCGATCCTCGAAGGTGTGTTGCTCGATACCATGTACGAAATCCCCTCGCAGTCCGAGGTGAGTAAAGTGGTGATCGATGAAAGCGTCATAGAAGGCAAGTCCAAGCCACTGTATATCTATGAAAACAGTGAGCCTGCTGCCAAGGCCGCGCCAGACGCCTAAGCGTTGCGCAGTCGGTACAAAGAAGGGGCCTTCGGGCCCCTTTGCTTTTAGTACTTTTTAACACTGTCTTTGTGCTTGTTTTTTTTGAAGGCAGACCCCATCTTGGTTTCAAGCTTACTTCCATCTGTTTCCGGCCTTATGGCCGCCGTAGAGGCGAAATCATGAAGACAACCATCGAATTGCCTCTCCTGCCATTGCGTGATGTCGTGGTTTATCCGCACATGGTTATCCCGCTGTTCGTGGGGCGCGAGAAATCCATCGAAGCCCTCGAGGCAGCGATGACGGGCGACAAGCAGATCCTTCTGCTGGCCCAGAGAAACCCTGCCGACGACGATCCGGGTGAAGACGCACTTTATCGCGTGGGTACGATTGCGACCGTTCTGCAGCTGCTCAAGCTGCCTGACGGCACGGTCAAGGTTCTGGTCGAAGGCGAGCAGCGCGGCGCCGTGGAGCGCTTTAGCGAAGTGGATGGCCACTGCCGCGCCGAAGTTTCGTTGATCGACGAGGTCGATGCGCCAGAGCGCGAGTCGGAAGTGTTTGTCCGCAGCCTGCTGTCGCAGTTCGAACAGTATGTGCAGCTGGGCAAGAAAGTCCCTGCCGAGGTCCTGTCGTCGCTCAACAGCATCGATGAGCCAGGTCGCCTGGTGGACACCATGGCCGCGCACATGGCGCTGAAAATCGAGCAGAAGCAGGAAATTCTCGAAATCATCGATTTGTCGGCCCGTGTAGAGCACGTGCTGGCTTTGCTGGATGCCGAGATCGACCTGCTGCAGGTCGAAAAACGCATTCGCGGTCGTGTCAAAAAACAAATGGAGCGCAGTCAGCGCGAGTACTACCTGAATGAGCAGATGAAGGCCATTCAGAAAGAGCTTGGTGACAGCGACGAAGGGCACAACGAAGTCGAAGAGCTGAAAAAGCGCATCGATGCCGCCGGCCTGCCAAAAGACGCCCTCGCCAAGGCGACGGCCGAACTGAACAAGCTAAAGCAGATGTCGCCGATGTCCGCTGAGGCGACCGTGGTGCGTTCCTACATCGACTGGCTGGTCCAGGTGCCGTGGAAGGCACAGAGCAAGGTACGCCTTGATCTGGCGCGCGCAGAAGACATTCTCGACGCCGATCACTACGGCCTCGAAGAGGTCAAGGAACGCATTCTCGAATACCTCGCCGTGCAAAAGCGCGTGAAGAAGATCCGGGGTCCGGTATTGTGCCTGGTCGGTCCTCCAGGGGTGGGTAAAACGTCCCTGGCAGAGTCGATTGCACACGCCACCAACCGTAAATTCGTGCGGATGGCCCTCGGCGGCGTGCGCGATGAAGCGGAAATTCGTGGCCATCGCCGTACTTACATCGGTTCGATGCCAGGAAGATTGATTCAAAAGATGACAAAAGTGGGTGTGCGCAACCCGCTGTTCCTGCTCGATGAAATCGACAAGATGGGCAGCGACATGCGTGGTGATCCGGCATCGGCATTGCTGGAAGTGCTCGATCCGGAGCAGAACCACAATTTCAACGATCACTATCTGGAAGTCGACTACGACCTGTCCGATGTGATGTTCCTGTGCACCTCCAACTCCATGAACATTCCACCCGCCCTGCTGGACCGGATGGAAGTCATTCGCCTGCCCGGTTACACGGAAGACGAGAAGATCAACATCGCCGTCAAATACCTCTCGCCGAAACAGATCACGGCCAACGGCCTGAAGAAAGGCGAGCTGGAATTCGACGCTGAAGCGATCCGCGACATCATCCGCTACTACACCCGCGAAGCCGGTGTGCGGGGCCTGGAGCGCCAGATTGCCAAGGTCTGCCGCAAGGCTGTGAAAGAGCATGCGCTGGAAAAACGCTTCTCGGTGAAAGTGACGGCGGACATGCTCGAGCACTTCCTGGGCGTGCGCAAATTCCGCTACGGCCTGGCAGAACAGCAGGACCAGATCGGTCAGGTCACTGGCCTGGCGTGGACTCAGGTGGGCGGCGAATTGCTGACTATCGAAGCGGCTGTCGTTCCGGGCAAAGGCCAACTGATCAAGACCGGTTCCCTGGGTGACGTGATGGTCGAATCGATCACCGCAGCCCTGACCGTTGTTCGCAGCCGTGCCAAGAGCCTGGGGATCCCCCTGGACTTCCACGAGAAGCGCGACACGCACATCCACATGCCGGAAGGGGCGACCCCCAAAGACGGCCCGAGCGCGGGCGTAGGCATGTGCACGGCGTTGGTGTCGGCACTGACCGGCATTCCAGTACGCGCTGATGTTGCCATGACGGGTGAAATTACCCTGCGTGGCCAGGTATTGGCGATCGGCGGCTTGAAGGAAAAACTGCTGGCGGCGCATCGAGGCGGAATCAAGACCGTGATCATTCCTGAAGAGAATGTTCGCGATTTGAAGGAAATTCCGGACAATATCAAGCAAGATCTTCAGATTAAACCAGTTAAATGGATTGACGAGGTCCTGCAAATTGCGCTGCAATACGCCCCGGAGCCCTTGCCGGATGTGGCTCCGGAGATAGTCGCGAAGGATGAAAAACGCGAGTCGGATTCTAAGGAAAGAATTAGCACGCATTAGTACGTATTTGCCTGGGGGGCTTCCTTGACAGCTTTTTAGAGCCCTTGTTATAAAGCGGCTCTTAAGTGTCTGTAGGCCATTCAGCACTCGTTTTTGCTTTCACCAAAAAACTTAGAATCATACTCAAATAGATATAAGGGGACTTAGAGTGAACAAGTCGGAACTGATTGATGCTATCGCTGCATCCGCTGATATCCCGAAAGCTGCTGCTGGCCGTGCGCTGGACGCTGTAATCGAATCCGTCACTGGCGCTCTCAAGGCCGGCGACTCCGTGGTTCTGGTTGGTTTCGGTACTTTCTCCGTAACTGATCGTCCAGCTCGCATCGGTCGTAACCCACAGACCGGTAAGACACTGGAAATCGCAGCTGCCAAAAAACCAGGCTTCAAAGCTGGTAAAGCACTGAAAGAAGCTGTCAACTAAGTTCCAATCAGGTTTTTGCCTATCCGGGTCGGGGTCATGCCTGACCTGGCAGCGGAGCGGTAGTCCAGTCGGCAGGTTGCCGGTTCGAGACACCGAGGCTCGCAAGGTCGAGTCATCGGTCCGCTCCGCCAGTTACGAGAAGGCGCATCCTCGGATGCGCCTTTCTTCTATCCGGATTCTACCCACGCTCCACGGTTGCCTAATTTGAAGTTCAACCGTTTATGGGGGACGCATGCTGCAAAATATCAGGGACAATTCACAAGGCTGGATTGCCAAGACCATTATCGGGGTCATCGTTGCACTGATGGCTTTGACCGGTTTCGACGCCATTTTCCAGGCTACGACGCACAAAAACGAGGCGGCGAAGGTCAATGGTGACGAAATCAGCCAAAACGAGCTGAGCCAGGCGGTCGATATGCAACGCCGTCAACTCATGCAACAGCTGGGCAAGGATTTCGACGCCTCCTTGCTGGACGAAAAAATGCTGCGCGAATCGGCCCTCAAAGGCCTGATTGACCGCAAGCTGCTGTTGCAAGGCGCAGAAAATTCCAAATTCGCTTTCTCCGAGGCGGCGCTGGACCAGGTCATCCTGCAAACGCCTGAATTCCAGGTGGATGGCAAGTTCAGCCCTGAGCGTTTCGACCAGGTGATTCGCCAACTGGGCTACAGCCGCATGCAATTCCGCCAGATGCTGGCTCAGGAAATGCTGATCGGACAACTGCGCGCGGGTGTGGCGGGTAGCGGTTTCGTCACCGACGCCCAGGTCATGGCCTTCGCCCGTCTGGAAAAACAGACCCGCGATTTCGCCTCCCTGAGCATCAAGGTCGACCCGACAGCCGTGAAGCTGACCGACGAAGAGGTCAAGGCCTACTACGACGAGCATGCCAAGGAATTCATGACGCCGGACCAAGTGGTCATCGATTACCTGGAGTTGAAGAAGGCTTCCTTCTTTGATCAGGTCAGCGTCAAGGACGAAGACCTGCAGGCGGCGTATCAGAAAGAAACTGCGAACCTGTCCGAGCAACGCCGGGCTGCGCACATTCTGATCGAAGTGAACGACAAGACGACCGAAGCGCAAGCCAAGGCCAAAATCGACGAGATCCAGGCCCGCCTGAACAAGGGCGAGCAATTCGAGGCCCTGGCCAAGGAGTTCTCCCAGGACCCGGGTTCTGCCAACAATGGCGGCGACCTGGGCTTCGCAGGTCCTGGCGTGTACGACCCGGCATTCGAGAAGGCCTTGTACTCGTTGGCCAAGGATCAGGTTTCCGAGCCGGTTCGCACCGACTTCGGTTTCCACCTGATCAAGCTGTTGGGCGTGGAAGCGCCTGAAGTGCCGACGTTCGCCAGCCTGAAAGACAAGCTGACCCGCGAATTGAAGGCCCAGCAGGTCGAGCAGCGTTTCGTTGAAGCGACCAAGCAACTGGAAGACGCCTCGTTCGAAGCGTCCGACCTGGTCCAGCCTGCGCAGGACTTGAAGCTTACCGTTCACACCTCCAAGCCGTTCGGCCGCGAGGGTGGCGAAGGCATTACGGCCAACCGTGCCGTGGTCACCGCAGCCTTCAGCCCGGAAGTACTGGATGAGGGTGCCAACAGCACCGCCATCGAGCTCGACCCCGAAACCGTGATCGTGTTGCGCGCCAAGGAGCATCTGAAGCCTGCGCAACTGCCATTGGAAAAGGTCGAGGGTCCGATCCGTGAGCAATTGGCCAGGGAGCACGCCAGCGCTGCTGCCAAGACCAAGGCTGACGAGCTGATTGCCAGCTTGCGTGATGGCAAGACGCCATTGAACAGCCCGATCGACGGTCAGAACTGGAAGGTAACCGAAGCCGCGACTCGCACTCAGGAAGGGCTGGACCCGACTGTGCTGCAAGCGTTGTTCCGCATGCCAAAGCCTGCCGCCAAGGACAAGCCGACCTTCAGCAGTGTCACGTTGCCTGATGGCAGCCTGATGATCGTGCGTCTGAACGGCGTGAACGAGGCCGCAACGCCAACTGAAGAAGAGAAGGCTCAATACCGTCGCTTCCTCGCTTCGCGCGTTGGCCAGCAAGACTTTGCGGCTTACCGCAAGCAGCTGGAAAGCCAGGCCGAGATCAAGCGTTTCTGATCTGCCCACGCGCTTTTTGCATGAAACGAAGACCCCGGCCGCAAGGCCGGGGTTTTTTTTCGGCTGCATTGCGCCATTCAGGCAATTTTCTCCCGACCATCGGGTCAACAGTGCTGTAACCGTTTTAAGACACAATCGGTGCGCCGCTAAGCATCGATCTGTTGCACAATACGCCCCGAACCGTTTCTCTCAGGATGTTCAATGTTTAAATCAATTCCCATGCGGGTTGTCGGGCTGGCCTTGGTGCTGGCTGCTGCTGCCGGTTGTTCGTCGAAGAAAGCCGCCATCTACGAGCATGAGAACTTCGATGATTCCGGAACGTTTTCCCGTAACTATCCAGTGACCGACTCGGTCTCCTGTGAAGCCGCTCGTCGGGCCTTGCTGAGCCAGGGCTATATCATCACCAGCAGTGATCCCAAGCTGGTCAGCGGGCACAAGAGCTTCCAGCAGACCGGTGAAAACCACATGGAGATCAGTTTCAGTGTGGTTTGCGCTGAAGACGGCACTTCGGCGCACCATGCCACCGTGTTCGCCAATGCCCTTCAGGACAAGTATGCGCTGAAGAAAACCAACAACTCGGCAAGCCTCGGTGTTGGCGTGCTTGGCTCGGTGTCGATGCCGATCGGCTCCTCCGACGACTCGATGGTCAAGGTCGCCAGCGAAACCGTCACCTCAGCCAAGTTCTACGAGCGATTCTTCGCCCTGGTCGAGCTGTTCCTGCCCAAGGAAGTGAAGGCAGCGGCGCACATCCCCGAGAAGCCGAAAACCGATCTGGGCGTGCCCGAGCCCAAGGCTGCACCGGCGCCATTGGCCCCGGAAGCTGCGGCACAGCCCGCGCCAGAGGCAGCCAAGGGCGCCGAAGTGACCCCTGCCGCTTCCGAGCCGGTAGCGCCGCCGCCTGAGGCTGCACCCATTACCTCAAGCCCCACTGCCGCGCCAGCGCCTGCCACCGAAGAAGTGATCACGCCACCGGCCAATCCGAGCGACATGGCACCACCTTCGGAGCCGATCCAGGCCATGCCCATCACCGGCCAGTGATGGGCGCGATGGGGCCAGGCCAGCTCATGCTCCGGGCCCCCTCGCCGTAACAAAGATTGATCCGCGTCAAACAGGTCGTCGTCCTGCGGCCTGCCGCAAAAAAAACCTGTGATAAATTCCCAACCGCCTGCTACGTTTTATCTGTAGGCGACGAAGTGTCGTGTCCGCGTCATTTTTCTTTCACGCGGGCACTTTAGGCTCAAGGCGCTGGTCATTTATTCAGACGTTTTTTTATGAGCTGTGGGGGATACGAAAATGGACGACTATCAAGAAGAACTGCTCGAGTATCAGGCGTTTGAGTTGGACCCACCTGAGCCTTCCGAAGACGCAACCGAACTTTGAAGCTTGCTGCCTGCGACTGTTTCCCTGCGACTGCGGCGAAACTCGCCGGGTGTCTGGGCGGTCCAGCGCTTGAAGGCGCGTTGAAAGGCTTCGGCTGAGGCAAAGCCCAACAGGTAGGCGATTTCTCCGAACGCCAATTCAGTGTCGCGGATATAGGTCATGGCCAGGTCGCGACGGGTGTCGTTAAGAATCGCGCGAAATTGCGTGCCTTCTTCAGCGAGTTTGCGGCGCAAGGTCCATACCGGCAGTTTCAGGCGTGTTGCCACTTCTTCCAGGTCGGGCTCCCGGCCGCCATTGAGCAATGGCCCCAGCAGCTGTGTGATGCGTTCACGCAGGCTGCGGGTGCGGGTCAATTGCTCCAGTTCCCGCTCGCACAGTTGCAGCAGGTGTCGCCAGGTGCTGGGGCAATGCTCGGGATTACGCTGGGCAAGGCTGGCCAGGCTCAGGCGCAATTGATTGTGCTCGGCGCCAAACTGGATCGGGCAGTCGCCCAGCACGTCATAGGCCGCGCGGTAGTCGGGCTCCTCGAACTCGATGTCGATACGTTCGGCACGCAGCCGGGCAGGGCTGACGCTGGATAATTGCTGCAACCAGCCGCCGAGGATCGAATCCACCACGAAGCGGTTGTAGCTGTTGTAGGGGCTGATGGAATAGAAGCGCAGCCAGGCACCCTGAGCGTCTTCGTGGAAGCTTGATTGACCGCGGTAGTTGGAGCCATACAAGGCTTCGAATCGAATCAGGCAGCGCGCCGCCTCGCGCACCGTCGGTGCCTGGGCGGCAGTGACGCCGGCAAGGCCGGCCTGGCTCAGGCGGCTGAGCTGGGCCATTTGCAAGCCGAGTGCCGGGTTGCCGGTCAACTGGATGGCCGCGTGGCCCAGGCGCATGTAGCGCGGGATCGAGAGACGGGCACCGGCTTCACTCAGTCGGGCCGCATCAAGGCCATATTGCTCGAGCAGTGGCTGCGGATCTGTGCCGTGGCTGTTCACGGCGTCGGCCAGGCTGTGAACAAAGCCCACCGACAGATCTCCCAGGCGCATCGGGGTGGGTTTCATGGCCTACAGCCAAAGGTTCAACAAGCGCGCGCCACGGGCCTTGCCATCGACGAAATGCTGGCCGTTGCTGCTGAGAAAACTCTGCCCGGCGCTGCCCTGATCCCAGAACTGTCCGCGCAGGAATACGCTCACGCCGGCGATGGCCCGGCTGGCGGGTGCCTGAGTACTCAGGTTCAGGCGCTGCCAGGCCTGGCCTTCACTGATCTCCCCGGCCTTGAGGCTGTCGGAGCCGGGTGTCGATGAGTCCTTGTAGCCACGCCACGGCTGGTCCCAGCTACCGCGGCCAACAACAAACGCCGGGACGGCGACCAGCTGTGCCTGCTGCGTGTCGAGCTTGCGGTAGTTGTCGGGGTACCAGCTGTCGCTGCCGATCAGCACGCCCAGGCGCCCGGCGGGGGTGTCGACGACATTGAGCGTATGTTCGCCGTTGGCCTTGATCGCGTCCTGCTGCTCGAAAACCGGATGCATCTGGCGCTGGGGTTGCCCGATTGGCAGGCCATCGCGGCCAAACACCACGCTGCTGTTGAACAACGCACCACGGCCGATTTTCAGCGTACCGTCGATGACACTGGGCTCGGGCAGCACGATGGAGCCTGCCACCAGGGTGACGTGAAATTCTTTAGCCAGCCCGCCAAACAGCGCCTGGTAATCCTTGGCCATGCCTTTGGCTTTCATGCGCAGGTGCGCGTCCTCGATGCGGCTGTCGCCCTCGGCGCCAATCAGCGCGCGGACGAACTTCAAAGGATTGCTCACGGCCAGCCAGTTCATGGCCTCCTTGAAAGTAGTGGCCTGGTACAACTCGTCTTTTTCGCCGCTGACCATCAACCAGGTGCCCACATGCTCCGGCAATACGACGATGGTTTTTTCATTCAGCAGCCCCTGATCCCGGGCCGTCTGCAAGTAGGCGGCGAGTTTGCGGTGCAGGCGTTCGGGGCTTTGATAGTCGGTGGGAAACAGCTCGGGCTGGATGCCCAGCAAATTGCCACGGTCAGCGGGCGTGCCCTGGTCGACGGCGACATCGATTCGCAGGTCAGAGAGGTAGAGGCCCGTCGGGCGATCCGCGGCCCACATGGCGTAGGTCGTTAGAGCGGCGATCAACGCCATGGAGACAGTCAGGTACAAAAGTTTGCGCATGGGGAACAGTCAGCAGCCGTATGCAGGATTCATGGCTTTTCATCGGATTTGCATCAAGGATAAAGCGAATCACGGGGAGGGTGGGGAAAATTGACAGCGCTCCGGGAAATTGGCCGCGTCGCACTTGCGTCGGTGCTCTGCCTGTTCGCGATAATGCATGTGACAACGTCGGTGAGTGTTTTCGTCAATTGTGCTTCGGTTGTCTCGAGGGTGTACCACTGTGACTGGCCGAACAGCATGGCAATGACTGCGCTGGTGGTGGGGCAGAGGTCGCGAGCGGCTGCGTCTTTCTCGCCGTTCGAGTCAGTGATGATGGCGTTTAAAACAGCGGCGTATTCGTTTCTCAGCTGGATAACCTGTTGCTTCTGATCTTCAGTCAGATTCGTGAACTCGCGGCTGACCAGGGTCAGTTTGTATTTTTCGTTGAAGTTGAAGCTGACGAAGGCTTGAATGAACGACTGAAGACGCCCGCGAGGGCTTCTTGCGCCTTTCATGCGCCGCAGCGTATCCAGCAGCAAGTCCGACAAGGCTGACTCGATCAGCTCGAACAACAGGGCCTGTTTGTTTTCAATGTGATGGTAGAGGGAGCCGGCCTGCAGCCCCAGGTAGCTCGCCAAGTCCCGCAAGCCGATGGCCTGGTAGCCATGTGTGGCGAAGAGTTCGAGTGCCGCGTCGAGCAGTCGATCGCGGGCGCTGTGTACGGGATTGGCTGTTGCGCTGTTGGTAGGCATTGGAGCTCCGTCGACTGGACAATTAAAGCGTGGCCTTGAGCAAACCTATCCCCCGTGGCGATAGCCAGTTTTGCCAGCATGGTGCGCCGTGCGCATCAACAGCAACACCGCGCAAATCACCGGCAGATTCACCAGCAGCAGCGCATACCGCAACGACTCGTGGCCGAACAGCGGTAACAACAGGTCGCTGCACAAACCGGTCAACAATGGCCCGACGCCGATCCCCAGCAGCGTGCTGACGATGGTTTGCAGCGCCATTGCAGTTCCGCGCCTCCCGGCGGGCACCAGCTGCGTGACGAGATTGTAGGAAGGCGCGACCCACCACACGGAAAAGAAGGCATAGAGCGCGCACCAGAGCATGGCGCCTGGAACCGGCACATCACCCAGGCGCACCAGCACGGAGTCGGACCACAGCAGATAGGGGACCAGCGCACAGGTCGCCGCAATGTGGCCCACTACCGGAATGGACACCTGCCAGTGTGGATCGCGGCGGCACAGGCGGTCACTCAACCAACCACTGAGCAGGCCACCGAATCCGGCCGAGGTACCGCAGATCACGCCCGCCAGCAAGCCGGCGTGTTGCAGTGACAAGCCGTGGGAGCGCACCAGGAAACTGGTGTTCCACATCGCAATCGCATAGGAACTGAGCGTGGTCAGGCCGCCAGCGAGGATCAGGCAGCGGTAGGCCGGCAATGCCCAGAGCTTGCGGGCTTCGGCTCCCATGCCAAGCAGTGCGGGCGCTGTGTGGGTATGTGGCGTAAGGTCCCAGCGGCCACGCTGCGGTTCGCGCACGACGAAGGCCAGGATCGTACAGAACACCAGGGCCGGCATCCCCAACGCAATGAACGCACTGCGCCAGCCATAGTGCTCGACCACCCAGGCGCCGATGCTCAAGCCGATGATCGAGGAAAATGTGGGTGCGGCGGTAAAACAGCTGATGGCGAATGAGCGTCGGTGCGTCGGATACAGGTCGGCGATCAGCGACAGCGAGGCCGACGTGGTCGGCGATTCGCTGACGGCAACCAGCATTCGCGCAATGCCCAGCGCGAGGAAACTGCCCGCCCACCCGCACGCCATGGTTGCCACGGCCCAGAGCAGGCAAGACATGGCCAGCAGGCGGATACGCGGCATGCGATCCACCAGCCGCCCGGCCGGCAGGCCCATGAGTGCATAGACCGCCGCGAACGCCAGGCCCGAGATCAGGCCGATGGCGGTATCGCCGACGCCGAATTCGGCTTTGATCGGTTCGACCATGACCGCGAGTATCTGTCGCCCGACGAAGTTGTCGGCGAACACCAAGGCCAGCAGTAACAGCAGGCCATGGCTACCCCAACCGACCGTGGTCGCAGGCAGCGTCCCCTCGCGAGCGGTCATCGCGGTGCCCACAGATCAGGCAAGCCCGGGTCGCTCACGACGATCAGGCGCTTGAGCAAGACTTTCAAGGCTTGCGCATCGGCGGCGCCGAGCTTGGCCGACAGATCCTCTTCCACGGCCTTGGCCAGTGCCAACTGATGCAGGGACACTTCTCGGCCTTGGGCCGTGAGGACAAAACGTGGCGATTGCGCCGGACCCTCGAAGGCCACCAGGCGCTGGCGCTCGAGAAACCGCATGCTGGCCAGGGTCACTTCGCGGCCGGTGTAGGTCACGAAGGTGTTGATTTCCTCCAGCGTCATATCGTCGCGAATACACAAGATCGACAGTACGAAGAACGATTGTTCGTCCAGCTGCTGACTGTTCAGCAGTTGCCGCAGGGCATTGAGTGTCTGGTAATGCCCGCGTCCCAGCAAGTAGCCGAGCAAATCCTCGGTGTAGCTGCACTCGGGCGGTGGCGGCGTGGTCGCCAGGCGTAGCTCGCTGCGGGGCTTGCGCGTGGCCAGGGCATATTGGCCGCTCTGGAACGCCAGCGGGGCGCGGTCACTGTGATCGAAGGCGAGTACCTCGCCGACGAAAATCACATGGTCGCCGCCTTCGTACTGGAACGCCGTACGGCACTGGAAGCGCGCGGTGCAATCTTGCAGCAATGGCGCCTCGCTGATGCCGTTGTCCAGTTCGATCTCGGCGAACTTGTCTTCGCCCTGGGTGGCGAAACGTCCCGAGAGGTTTTCTTGCTCCGTGGACAGCACGTGCACGTTCCAATGCTTGCCGCTGCTGAAGATCGGCAGGCTGCGCGCTTGCTTGGACAAGCTCCAGAGCACCAGCGGCGGGTTGAGCGACACCGAGTTGAAGCTGTTGGCGGTGATGCCCACGGGCGAGCCGTCTTCGGTCTGGGTGGTGATGATCGTGACCCCGGTGGTGAACGTGCCGAGAGCGGCACGAAAGGCCTGGGGATCGAAGCTGATATTTTGCATTGCCATGACTGGCCTCATGGAGTGGAGGTTTTCGTATGGCCAGTATTGGGCGTTTGCAGGCGTTCAACATCGTCTCAACGGACTAACACTAATGCAGGGCCTCGTCCGATCGGACGAGGCGGCGCAGCGGTCTGCGCGGCTAGGGTGGCGCCAGGCGCATCGGGCGCTCAACGGCCATCGAGCCAACCTGCAAGGGGATAACAATGAGTTCAACGATGTCTTGCGACCAAGACCTTTCCAGCCTGCTGACGCGCCAGAAAGAGGCCTTCGCCAGCGCCGGCGGTGTCAGCGCCGACACCCGGCGCCAGCGCCTGCAGCAAGTGATCGACCTGCTGGTCGACAACCATGCGGCATTGACCACGGCCATCGACCTGGACTTTGGCGGACGGCCCGCCGGTTTTTCCTTGATGAATGACGTGCTCGGCGCCCTGGCTTCACTCAAATATGCCCGCGACCATCTGCAAGCGTGGATGCAAGACGAACCGCGCGAAGTGTTTTCCCCTTACGACCAGCTCGGCGCCAGGGCCTGGGTCATGCACCAGCCAAAAGGTACGGTGGGCATCCTGGGGACCTGGAACGCGCCGCTATACACCTTGTTCAGCCCGCTGGCCTCGGCGCTCGCGGCCGGCAACCGGGCCATTCTCAAACCCTCGGAAGTGGTGCCGCGCACCGCCGCACTGGTGGCGCGCCTGTGCGCCGAACACCTCGACCCGCTGGTGGTGGCCGTGGTCAATGGTGGCCCGGAACTGGGCGAGGCCTTCAGCAGCCAACCCTTCGATCACCTGGTGTTCACCGGCAGTACGGCGATTGGCCGGCGAGTGATGGGCAATGCCGCAAAAAACCTGGTGCCGGTGACACTGGAACTGGGTGGCAAGTCGCCGGTGATCGTTTCGGCCACTGCCGACCTGAACAAAACGGCGTTCAGTATCGCCGCAGGCAAGTCCACCAATGGCGGACAGATCTGCATCAATCCGGACCTGGTGTATGTACCCAAGGCCCGACTCGAAGCCTTCCTCGATGCGCTGCGCAGTGCTTATCGCGATCTCAACCCGACGGTAGCCGGCAACCCGGACGTGGTGGCGGTGGTCAACCAGCGTCACCTGGAGCGGGTCGAGGGCCTGGTCGAGGACGCGCAGTTGCGCGGGGCGCGCATCGAGTGCCTGCCTGAACCCCTGGCCCTGGATGCCCATGACCGCCGTCGTCCGCTACGAATCGTAGTGGACCCGGCCCCGGACAGCGAGATCATGCATGAGGAAATCTTCGGTCCGGCCATGGTCGTGCTGAGCTATGACGACCTTGACCAGGTCATCGCGCAAATCAACGCAAGGCCGCGTCCGCTGGCGCTGTACTACTTTGGCGAGGATGCGCGGGAGCAACGTCACGTGCTGGAACACACCCTGTCCGGCGGAGTCACCATCAATGACGTGATGATGCATGCCGCCCTGCACGATGCGCCGTTCGGTGGTATCGGTGCCTCGGGCATGGGTCATTACCATGGCCACGAAGGTTTTCTCGAATTCAGTCACCTGCGCACGGTGTTCAAGGCCTCGGCCCACGACCCACGCCGTGAATGGGGTCTGTTGCCGCCTTACGGCGAGCATTACCTGGCGGCGATGCTGGCCGGCGTCACTCGCGACTAATTCCAGCGTTGGGGGGCCTTGCGCACCCCGTCCGCTGCATGAGACAGGCCATTGATCATGTTCAAGGCAATTACTATCGCTCAGCGCCTGTGGCTCTGGGCGTTGTTGGCCACCTTGTTGTTTGCCCTGGCGGTGTTGTTCGGTGCCTATGGCTTGCAGCAGGCGCGCGACAGTCTGCGGGCTATCAACGAGGACAACCTGGCGACGTTGTTGATGTTCGGCGACATCAGGCAGCGGCTCGATGAAAGCCGGCGCCAGGTCTTGCTGGCGATCCAGCAGGACCCGGAAGGCCCGCTGGTGGCAGCGTTCGATCGTCCGGTGGAAGCCACCCTGAGTGCCATCGAGAGCAATGACCGGGCGCTGACCGAGGTCTGGGCGAGCTATCGCCTGCGCACGTTGAACGGTGAGGAACAACAGGCCGCCGATGCATTCGACAAACACTATCAGGCCTGGCAGGAAGAGTTGGGCATCTTCCTCGATTCCTTGCGCGCCGGTGATTTTCGCCTGCCGGGCATCCTGTCCTATTTGCGCATGGCCGAGCCGGAAGGCAATGCCGCCATGGTTGAACTGAGCAAGCTGCAAGCGCTGCAGAAGGCCAGCGCCTCGCAGGCCTACGAGGCGGCGCAGCGTCGCTATCGTTCAACGCTATTAGCTTACATGGCGCTGGCGGTAGTGGGCGGGCTGGCGGGCAGCCTCACCGCGTTTTCCACTTTGCGTCGGCTCAAGCGTGCGTTTGCCCAGGCGGGTGCCAGCGTGCGGGCCATTGCCAGTGGCGACCTGGTGCAGCCGATCGAGATCAAGGGCGGTGACGAATTCGCACTGATGCTGCGCGACATCGCGCTGATGCGTGACAGCTTGCACGGGCTCATTTCACAAATGCGCGAGCTGGTGCAGCGGGTCAGTCGCGAAGCGGCGCACATGGCCGAATCGGCGGAGTCGGCCTCCACGGCCACCCAGCAGCAGGCGGACGCGGTTCGCGGGATTTCCCGGGCGGTGGAGGACCTGTCGGGGTCGATCGGCGAAGTGGACAATCAGGTTGGCGTGTCTCGCGACATCACCCAGCATTCAGCACAGCGCTCGGGCAAGAGCGAGGGGTTTATTCGCGACATGGCCCAGGAGATGAATCGCATTAGCGACGTGATCAGCGCCACTGCCGTGCACATTCGCCAACTCGAAGGGTTCTCCGGGGAAATCAGCCACGTGCTCAAGGTGATTCGCAGCATTGCCGAGCAGACCAACCTCCTGGCGTTGAACGCCGCCATAGAGGCTGCCCGGGCCGGTGAGGCGGGGCGCGGGTTTGCCGTGGTAGCCGACGAGGTTCGACTGTTGGCCCAACGCACCGCCAGTTCCATTGGTGAAATCGACCTCACCGTGCAGCGTATTCAAGAAGGCACACTGGCGGTGGTCGACGGCATGGGGCGGGTGGTCAGCCGGGTGCGTGATGGCGTCAACCTGGCCCATGAGGCGGGCGATTCGGTGGCGCAGATTCGCAGTGGCACCGATGATGTGATCCGCAGCGTGGACACCATCGCCACGCTGATCACCGAACAGGTGCGCGTCACTCGGGAAATGGTCGCCAGGGTCGAGAGTGTCTCCAGTGGCACCGGTGCGCTGTCGGCCAATGCCGGGCGCAGCGCGATGGCCGCCGCGGACCTGGAGCAACTAGCGCGGGCGCTGGATCAGTTGTCGGCACGCTTCAATGTCGCTTGAACACCGCAATCCCTGTGGGCGCGAGCCTGCTCGCGAAGAGGTCAGCACATTCAACATCAATGTTGACTGATCCACCGCTTTCGCGAGCAGGCTCGCTCCCACAGGGCGTAAGGCCTGAATACTCTAATAACCCACAATCAGGGCGTGATCACTACCATGGATAACCACGAAAACGCACCACTAAACTCCGCCCCCGGCTGGCCGCGCCGCAGCGTGCTCAAGGCCGGTGCCGTGGCGGTTGGCGTCGGGCTTCTGGGGCGTTTTGCCGACGCCCGCGCGCAAGGGCTTTCGGCCAGCGACTACCAGGCCATGGATGCCTGGGCCATGAGCCAGGCGATCCGCAGCGGCGAGCTGAGTGCCGAGGACCTGCTGGCGGCGACGCTTGCTCGCTATAACGAGGTCAACCCCAGGGTCAATGCGGTAAACATGCTGCACGAAGCCTACGCCCGTGCCTTGATGGCCCAGCGCCGCGAGGCCGGCACTCAAAACCAGGGCGCCCTGGCCGGTGTGCCACTGCTGATCAAGGACCTCAACACCTCACTGCAAGGCACCATCACCAGCAACGGTAGCCGGATGTTCAAGGACACACCGCCCGCCGCCCGCACCAGCACCCTGATCGCTCGCTATGAGCAGGCCGGTGCGGTGCCGTTCGGCAAGACCACGTGCCCCGAGTTCGGCTTGACCACCACCACCGAATCCCTGGCTTGGGGCCAAACCCGTAACCCCTGGAACCTGGCCATGAGCGCAGGCGGCTCCTCCGGTGGCGCGGCAGCGGCGGTAGCGGCGGGGATCGTGCCCGTGGCCCATGCCACCGATGGCGGCGGTTCAATCCGTATTCCGGCCTCGTACTGCGGCCTGGTCGGACTCAAGCCCACTCGCTATCGCACCCCCAGCGGACCGCTGCATTTCGAAGGCTGGTTTGGCGCCAGCGCGGCCAACGTGGTCTCGCGCACCGTGCGCGATACCGCGTTGTTCCTCGATATCGGGCAAGGCCATGAAGCAGGCAGCGCCTATTGGTGCCCGCCCTTGGTAAGACCCTATGTGCAGGAACTGCAGCAAGACCCGGGCAAACTGCGCGTGGCCGTGGTGCGTCAATCGATGACCGGCGCGCCGCTTGAACCGGCGATCGCCGCCACGCTGGAGCAGACCATCAAGCAACTGCTGGCCTTGGGGCACGAGATCGACGAATTGACGCTCAATGTCGATCCACGCCAATTGTTCGGTGCCCATGGCACGGTGATCGGCACAGGGCTGCGGACCCTGATCCACGACCGTGAACAGGCGCTCGGACGCGCGGTTACGGCACAGGACCTGGAAAAGATCACCCTGGTCAATTTGGAGCGTGCGAAGGGCACCAGTGGCGAGGACCTGTATCGCGCCCGCCAATCGTTCGAGAGCATCGGCGCGACCATGGAGCAGCACTTCGAACGCTACGACGTGATCCTCTCGCCCGTTACCGGCAGCCTGACGCCGAAGCTCGGCCTGTTGTCCCTGGATCAACCCTGGGACAGCTACGCCCACAACGCCATGGGCAGCGCGGGCTTCACTGCGCTGGCCAACGTCAGCGGGCAGCCGGCTATCTCGCTACCGTTGGGCCAGAGTGACAACGGCTTGCCGGTGGGCATGATGTTCACTGCCCAGTTGGGTGGTGAGGACGTGCTGTTGCGTCTGGCTAGTCAGTTGGAGCAGGCCCATCCGTGGGCTGCAAGACGCGCTGTGTTGTAAAGGCGTATTGGGATGGGATTGTGTACATATCCGTTTCTCCGGTAACGGCGACGTGCACAGCCTGTAGGAGCCAGCGGTGCGGCGATCCGACTTGCCGGCGAAGGCGTCCTGATAGCCGACCTATTGTTTGTTGTCGGAGTACATATCCATTCCTGCGGTAACGGCCACCTAGGGTTTCGCTCTTACAGCGAGTCACTTGGAAGAGCCCCAAGTAACCAAGGGCTCTT
>NZ_JASCAE010000067.1:0-29885 GCF_029967975.1 Pseudomonas sp. V98_8 | reverse complement strand
CGAGCCACCTTCAGCCACGACAGGCTGAACAGAGGTAGCGGCAAAAGCGTTAACTGCGAAAACCGAGAAAGCGATGCTGAGGAGGGTCGGGCGTTTCATGATCGTGTGCTCCGGGGTGTAGTTGTTTGGTATGGAGCTGATGTTACGCCGCGAATTTTTTAAGAGAACTTCATTGACGTGATGGTGAACATCGACGCTATTGATAGGGGCGCTGCGCTACCGTTCGCGGGCGTGATGGTGCAGTCGTCGGACGTTCGGGTCGTGGTCGATGGCGCCTTCTACACTGGATAGCTGGTGCGGATCGCGGCCAACCAGGAGATATGTATGTATCAACTCTACGGACACCAGAACTCGGGCGCGGCAGCGATCGAGGCCGCCCTGGAGCTGTGTGAGATCGCCTATCGCTTCATTGATGTCGAGACGTCCCCGCAGGCGGCCCAGGCACTGGAGAAGCTCAATCCGCTCAAGCAGATTCCGACGCTGCAACTGCCCGACGGCAGTGTCCTTACGGAGAGCGCGGCGATCCTGATTCATCTCGGGCTGACATTTCCCGAGTCGAACCTGTTGCCGGCTGACCCTGCCGAGCGTGACCAGGCCATTCGGGGCCTGGCGTTCATCGTCAGCAATTGTTATGCGGCCATCGGCATCATCGATTACCCGGAACGCTGGTTGGCCAATGCCGATGAAGCCTCGCGGCAAAACCTCATGGCCGGTACCCGGCAACGCTTGCATTGGAGCTGGGAAGTGTTTGCCGACCAGTTTTCCGCTGAGCTGTACCTGGGTGAAGAGGCTCCGGGCGCGCTGGATGTGCTGGCGGCCGTGGTCACACGCTGGGGCGGCAGCCGCGAGCATTTGCGCCGAACCCGGCCGGGCTTTTCCGCCTGGCTGGAACGCATTGACCGGCATCCGATATTGGCGCCGGTCTTTGCCAGGCATTGGCCTGCCTGATCACCACAAATTAATAATGTGGGGGGATTTGCAATTTACCCGTACTATTCGCCGCGAATATATTGTTCCAGCTGGCGAATCAACTCGGCCTGTTCGGCAATGGCTTCCTTGACCAGGTCGCCGATCGACAGCAAGCCGATCAACTTGCCGTTTTCCACCACCGGCAGGTGACGCAAGCGTCTGTCGGACATGATGCCCAGGCAGGTGTCGACGGTTTGATGGGTGTCAACGGTGATGACGGGCGATACCATGATGTCGCGTACCGGCGTGCCCACGGAAGAGCGGCCATGCAGCACCAGTTTGCGCGCGTAGTCGCGTTCACTGATGATGCCCAGCACCTCGTCATTCTCTACCACCAGCAAGGCACCGACGTTTTTTTCGGCCATCTTCATCAGCGCTTCGAGCACCATGTGATCAGGTTTGATCTGGTGCACTTCCTGGTTCTTCTGATCTTTCAACTTGAGCAGTTGCGCGACGGTTTTCATGGCGGTTTTCCGGGTGTTGTCGTTGTCCTTGAAGAATCGTAGACCCAGGCGTTCAGGGCAAGGGCAAAAGCGGCAGATAGCACACAAAAAACGTCATTCGGCGGATTTTTTCCGAACCCGAAAAAATCGCAGCCTTTGTAGGAGCTGCCGCAGGCTGCGATCTTTTGATCTTGCTCCTGTAAATCAAAATCAAAAGATCGCAGCCTGCGGCAGCTCCTACAGGTGTGGATGACGCGTAGAATTACTCGCTTGAACAAAACCCGAGGTCTGCAGTGGTGGATTTACCCCAGGGCTTCGTCCTGACCCGGCATTGGCGCGACACGCCGGCGGGCACCGAAGTCGAGTTCTGGCTGGCGACCGATAGCGGTCCCCGGCGCATCCGCCTGCCGCATCAGCCGTCGGTGGCGTTCATCCCGGCCGATCAGCGCGAGCAGGCCGAGGCGCTGTTGCGCGACGAAAAGAACCTCGAGCTCAAGCCCCTGGCCCTGCAGGACTTTGAACATCGCCCGGTGCTCGGCCTGTATTGCCAGCAGCACGGGCAACTGATGCGCCTGGAAACCGCGCTGCGCAGGGCGGGCGTCGAGGTGTACGAGGCCGATGTGCGCCCGCCGGAGCGCTACATGATGGAGCGGTTCATCACCGCGCCAGTACGCTTTGGCGGCACGCCGGGGGGCGACGGCCTGCTGCTCGAGGCGCAGATGAAACCTGATCCCGACTACCGCCCCAGCCTGAAACTGGTGTCCCTGGACATTGAAACCACCGCCCAGGCCGAGTTGTATTCCATTGCCCTGGAAGGTTGCGGCGAGCGTCAGGTGTATATGCTCGGCCCGCCCAATGGCGACCACGGCGCGGTGGATTTCCAGCTCGAATACTGTGAATCGCGAACCCTGCTGCTCAAGAAGCTCAATGAATGGTTCGCCCGCCACGACCCTGACGCGATCATCGGCTGGAACGTCGTGCAGTTCGACCTGCGGGTCTTGCATGAACACGCCCGGCGCCTGGCCGTGCCGCTGAAACTGGGGCGAGGCGGTGAGGAGATGCAATGGCGCGAACACGGCAGCGGCAACCATTACTTTGCGTCCGCCGCCGGCCGGCTGATCATCGACGGCATCGAGTCCCTGCGCTCGGCGACCTGGAGCTTCCCCTCGTTCAGCCTGGAAAATGTCGCGCAAACCCTGCTGGGTGAAGGCAAGTCGATTGATAACCCGTACCAGCGCATGGATGAAATCAACCGCATGTTCGCCGAGGACAAGCCGGCGCTGGCCAAGTACAACCTCAAGGACTGCGAACTGGTCACGCGGATCTTCGCCAAGACCGAGCTGCTCAAGTTCCTGCTGGAGCGGGCCAGTGTCACCGGGTTGCCGGCCGATCGCATGGGCGGATCGGTGGCGGCGTTCACCCATCTCTACATGCCGTTGATGCATCGCCAGGGCTTCGTTGCGCCAAACCTGGGCAGCAAGCCAGCACAAGCGAGCCCTGGTGGATTTGTCATGGACTCGCGACCGGGCTTGTACGAGTCGGTGCTGGTGTTCGACTACAAGAGCCTTTATCCGTCGATCATCCGCACCTTCCTCATCGACCCGGTAGGCTTGATCGAAGGGCTCAAGCACCCCGATGACCAGGACTCGGTACCGGGTTTTCGCGGAGCGCGGTTTTCCCGCACCCGGCATTGCCTGCCCGCCATCGTCGCCCGGGTCGCCGAAGGCCGGGAAACCGCCAAGCGTGAGCACAATGCGCCGCTGTCCCAGGCGCTGAAGATCATCATGAACGCGTTCTACGGCGTGCTCGGTTCCAGTGGCTGCCGCTTCTTCGACACGCGCCTGGCGTCATCGATTACCTTGCGTGGCCACGAGATCATGCTGCGCACCCGAAAGCTGATCGAAGACCAGGGTCATACAGTGATCTACGGCGACACCGACTCGACCTTCGTCTGGCTGCGCCGCGCCCACGGCCAGCAGGAAGCCGCGCAGATCGGCCGCGCGCTGGTCGAGCACGTCAACCAGTGGTGGCGCGAGCACGTGCGTGAAGAGTTCGGCCTGGAGAGTGTGCTGGAGCTGCAATTCGAAACCCACTACAAACGCTTCCTGATGCCGACCATTCGCGGCGCGGAGGAGGGCAGCAAGAAGCGATACGCGGGGTTGGTCACGCGCGCCGATGGCAGCGACGAAATGGTCTACAAGGGCCTGGAAACCGTGCGCACCGACTGGTCGCTGTTGGCCAGGCAATTCCAGCAGGAGCTGTATTCACTGATCTTCCACCGCAAACCCTATCAGGACTACGTGCGCGAGTATGTGCGCAAGACCTTGGCCGGTGAGTTCGACGACCGCCTGATCTACCGTAAGCGCCTGCGCCGCACGCTGGACGACTACCAGCGCAACGTCCCGCCCCACGTACGGGCGGCGCGGATGGCCGACGATTACAACGATCGCCAGGGCCGCCCGCGGCAGTACCAGAATGGCGGCTGGATCAGCTACGTCATCACTGTCGCCGGCCCCGAGCCGCTGGAGATCCGCAGTGCCCCCATCGACTACGACCACTACATCACCAAGCAATTGCAACCGGTGGCGGATGCCATCCTGCCGTTTGTCGATGACGATTTCTCAACCCTGGTGGGGGGGCAACTGGGCTTGTTTTGAGTCCATCAGCGACAAGGTCCAGTCATCCAGGATGCCGTGAAAGTATTGGTTCAAGGCTTGATGAAAGAGACTGTCGTCGGCCGCGACCTGGGCGAACAAGGTCATCGAGGAGCGAAATTTCAGGTCGTCGGGGTGGCCGAATATCGCTGCCACCGAGCGCTGCTGGATGTTCAGCACCTGTTGGGTACAGGTGCGCAGCCGGTCACCCAGCAGCGGGTGATCCAGGTAGGCCTGCGCTTCTTCCCGGGAACGGATTGCGAAGCGCCGGGACATTTCGCTGTCACCCAAACCGGCGAACTGCGGGAAAACGAACCACATCCAGTGACTGCGCTTGTGGCCGGCGTCGAGTTCGGCCTGGACCCGGTCGAACACCGGGTTCTGCGCCTGGACGAAGCGTTGCAGGTTAAAGGCGTCCGGTTGATCGGTGCTTCTCATGTCGAAGCCCTCTGACACCGCGATGGCTTAGACCATGGCCAACCGCTGCTTGCGTTTGGGCGCCTGAAACGCTTGGTCCAGCGCCTCCAGATCCCCAGCCTCCAGCTTCAACTGCGCCGCTTGCGCGTTGAGCCGCACGTGTTCGGGGCGGACGGCCTTGGGGATGGCGATCACGCCGTCCTGGCGCAGCAGCCAGGCCAGGGAAACCTGGGCAGGCGTGGCGTCGTGGCGGGCAGCTACTTGTTTGAGCGTAGCATTGGCCAGCATTTTCCCTGCCTGGCCGATCGGACAGTAAGCCATGACCGGCATGCGTTGCTCCTTGCACCAGGGCAATAAATCAAATTCTATGCCACGTTCCTCCAGGTTGTAGAGCACTTGATTGGTGGCACAGCCCTCTGTCGAGAGCTCCTGCAGGTCGTCGAGATCAAAGTTGGACACGCCCCAACGGCCTATCTTGCCGGCTTCACGCAGGCGTTCGAAGGCTTCTACCGTTTCTTCCAGGGGATACTGGCCACGCCAGTGCAACAGATACAGGTCGATGGTATCGGTCTTCAGCCGTCGCAGGCTGCGCTCGCACGCCTGGGGGATGCCCTGGCGGCTGGCGTTGTGCGGGTAGACCTTGCTGACGAGGAAGACCTGGTCGCGCTGGCCGGCGATGGCGTCGCCCACCACTAGTTCGGCACCGCCTTCGGCGTACATTTCGGCGGTGTCGATCAGGGTCATGCCCAAGTCGATGCCCAGGCGCAGTGCGGCGACCTCGTCTTGATGGCGGGCAGGGTCCTCGCCCATTTGCCAGGTGCCCTGGCCGATGACCGGTACCCGAGTGCCGGCCAGTTGCTGGGTGCGCATGCTTTGCTCCTTCTGGTCATTATTTCTGTTGGCATCAGGATAGTCCCTCGGGTTCCATCCGGGTGGCTGTAGGAGCGAGCATGTCGAATCGTCGCACCGTCACGATGGACGTCAACGATGACGTGGGAAACCTGACACCCCCACGGCGCTCTCAGGTTCATCGTCGGAACGCCGCCCGGAGCAGGCTCGCTCCCACAGGTGCCGGTGATCGATTTCCATAGGTGCCGGTGATCGATTGGCGACGTTCGCCACCGCACTTTTGCGCAACTTGCGGCTCTATCCCTTGCCAGCCGACGGCGATCCCCCCGTCGGCCCATGCCAAGTTCATCGCCCATGGTTCGAGTTTCACCCCACATCATTCGCTCAATCGGCCTGCTACTGAGTGGCCTGTCGCTGTTGCTGGCCAGCGGTTGCAGTCATCAACCAGGCAACGACCTGTTCACCCAGATACGCGATGGCAAACCCCAGGAGTTCCTGCAGACCAGTGTCGACCGCATGGCGACGCTGACCATGCGCGACAACCTCGACAGCCTTTACCTGCTGATGGGCAAGCTGTACCTGCGCAACCCCGAGGAGTTGAAAAAATCCGGCTTCCTCGATGCCATGACCGCTGGCAAACAGGTGCGCATGGCCATTGAGCAGCAGCAGCCGTTGCCTACGCTTGGAGGCAAGAAGGACCTGGCAGCGTTGCGGTTTGCCATGAGCCCGGAGTTTCTCGGCGACCGGGTCGGCGCGTTCATCTATGCCATCGGCAGCATGCTGGTCACCGCCCACGGCAATCGCCTGGAGTTCTACATGACGGACGCGATCAACCCGACGTTCGTCAGCAACGCCGCGCGCAACATTGAAATCGCCACCTGGATCCTCAGCCAGCGGCAGACCAAGGACGGCCAGCCCATGCTGTTCTCCAACGAAATCTCGGAGGAGGGTAGCAACCTGAGTTTCGCCGTGGAGTTCGGCAAGATCGTCGCGCGGCTGGACCTTTTGACCCAGATGCTCGACGAGCGCTACCGGCGCATCGGCCTGAATTATGCCCAGAGCCTGCTGTTCCTGAATTTTCTGCCAGTGCAATGACTGTTCCGCTCGGCATCGCGACGAATGACCACCTGTAGGAGCTGCCACAGGCTGCGATCTTTTGATCTTGTTTCTGAAGATCAAAAGATCGCAGCCTGCGGCAGCTCCTACAGGGGCGGGATGCAGGATGCAAACAGGGCGGGATGCCAACAGGGCATAAAGATAGATCGCATCGTTATAACTGGTTATAAGAAATATCGCTATGCTGCGGGCCAGTTATTTCCTGCAGTTTTTGTGGATGTCTCAATGGATCTGTTGAATATCGGGTTGGTCGTGGCCGGGCTGGTGGTCGGCTTTATCGTCGGCATGACCGGCGTGGGTGGCGGTTCATTGATGACGCCCATCCTGCTGTGGTTCGGCATCAACCCGGCCACCGCGGTCGGCACCGATTTGCTGTACGCGGCCATCACCAAGTCCAGTGGCGTGCTGGTCCACAGGAAGAACAACAATATCGACTGGTCGATCACCGGATGGTTGACCCTCGGCAGCGTGCCGGCGGTGATGTTGACGTTGTGGTTCCTGAGCAGCCTGAACGAAGCGCCCGACGCGATGAACGCGATCATCAAGCAGGCCTTGGGCTTTGTACTGTTCGCCACGGCGTTGGCGATCCTGTTCAAGAAGCGCCTGCTCGCCTTCGCCCACAACCGCGCTGGAGGCAACTACAAGCCCAGCGGTTCGCGCTTGAATGTCCTGACCGTGATCACCGGCCTGGTGCTGGGCACCATGGTCGCGTTGACCTCGATCGGCGCGGGTGCCCTGGGCACCGTGGCGTTGTTTATCCTCTATCCGTTGTTGCCGACCCGTCGCCTGGTCGGCACGGAAATCGCCCACGCCGTGCCCCTGACCCTGGTCGCCGGCCTTGGCCATGCGAGCATGGGCAATATGGACTGGCACGTGCTCGGTTACTTGCTGGTCGGTTCGCTGCCGGGGATTTACCTGGGCAGCCACCTGACCGGGCGCATCTCCGATGAATGGTTGCGCCCTTGCCTGGCGACGATGCTGGTGCTGATCGGCTACAAACTGGCGTTCTAACTTAATGTAGGAGCGAGCATGCTCGCGAGAAACCTGAGAGCACCGTTGGGTGTCAGGCTTCCCGCGTTATCGTTGACGTTCTTCGCGAGCATGCTCGCTCCTACAGTGATTCAAGGCAGTGCATACACCTTGAACAGCTTTTTCATCGTCTCGTTGATCCCGCCCAAGTACTTGTCGTAAGCCTGCTCAATGGCGCCGGAACGATAGGCCTCGCTCAGTGCCATATCCACCAGCAGGCGGAAGTCCTCGTCACCGCGTTCGACGATCATCGCCACCGGGGCGTACTCGAAGATGCGGTCCAGGACCATCAGGTCATTGTTGGCGCCGCCTTTTGCCACCTGGTTTTTCAGCAATATGCGCTCGGCAAAGAACGCATCGGCCTTGCGTGTGGCAACCAGCCCCGTGCCTTCTTCTATGTTGGCCACGGTCACCAGCGACGCGATCACGCCGAGCATGCGCATCCGTTCGCGAATCCAGTCTTCGGTCACGCCACCCTCGATGGTGGCATAGGTCTGGTTGGCCAGGCCGCGGTTGATCGTCGCCCGCCAGGTCGGGCCAGGGTTGGCCTCCCTGCCGTTGAGCGCGTTGAGCAGCGGTTCGGCGGCGTCCTTGCGTACCAGTACCGAAAGGCCAGCGGTATACACCGGGATCGAGTAGCTGATGGTTTTGCGCCGTTCAAGGGTCGGCGGGGTCGGCGTGCAGAGGATGTCGACCTTGCCCAGTTTCACCGCGCTGGTCTCTTCAGCCATGGTGACGGGCTGGTAGCGCACCTGCAGGTTGGGCAGGTCGAGTTCGGTCTTGAGCTTGTCGGCGATCTTCAGGCACAGGTCGATGGCATAGCCGCTGGCCTTGTCGCCCTGCGCAACGCTGAAGGGTGCCAAGTCAGGCACGTAACCCAGGGTAAAGGCGTTGCTGGCGCGTATGCGTTCCAGGGTGTTGGCACCCGCCAGCATCGGCAGCGCGGTGAAGACCAGGGCGAGCAGCAGGCGTGTGGTTTTTGCAAAGGGTGCGTTCATGTCCGTTTCCCCCGTGTAGGAATGTCGGTGCAATCCTGGTTGCGATGCCTAAACATTGCCGGTCCTGGCCTGGACGGCGGCTGGCACGTCGACGAAACGCTTGGCGAGGAAACCATAGAGCAGGTAACCCAGGGCGAGCACCAGTGTGCCGCCAAATACCGCATCCTTGCCGCAGGCATACAGGGCGTACAACGAATACGCCACCGCCACCAGCAGCACCACCAGGTTGCGCGAGTACACCGCGGGCCCCACTTGGGCTTTGTGCATGATCACCAGCAAGCCGGTCAGCGCCGTTATGTAGGGGATCAGGTTGGTCACCGCCGCCAGGCTGACCAGTTTGCTGAACTGCGCAGCGGCATCGGGTGAGATGGTCGACACGGCCATGATTGTCTGCAACACGCCGCAGACGATCATGCCGATCACCGGTGCATCGCTGGCGTTGACCTTGCTGAACAGCTTGAGGAACAGGTTCTGGTCGGCGGTCATCTTTGCCGTTTGGGCCAGGGTGAACTGCCAGCCCAGTAGCGAGCCCACGCAAGCCATGATCGCCAGGGCCATGACGATGTTACCCACCAACGGGTTGAACATCTTGGCGTAGACCAGCGCGAAAGGTGCCGAGGAATTGGCCAGTTCGGCATTGGGAATGATGCCCTGGATGACGGTGGTCGACAGCACATAGACCGTGGCGGCGCCCAGGGTGCCGAACAGGCAGGCCAGCGGTACGTTGCGCTTGGGGTCTTCCACCGCATCGGTGGCCTGGGCTGCCGACTCCATGCCCAGGAATGCCCACAGGGTCAGGGGGATGGCCTTGCCGATGGCTTCGGAAATGGCCAGGTTGTTGGGGTTCCAGGCGGCTTCCAGCAGTTTGGTGTCGAACCAGAACCAGCCGATGATACTCAGGCCCGCCACCGGAATGATCACGCCCCACACGGTGAAAGCGCCGATCTTGCCGGTGATGCTCGGGCCGCCGAAGTTGGCGATGATGGTGATCCAGATCAGCGCCACCGTGCCGACGAACAGCGGGATGGCACCACCGCTGAGCCAGGGCAGGAAGGCGCTCATGTAGCCCACCGCCGAGATCGCGACGGCGACGTTGGCGATCGCCAGGGACAGGAAGTACAGGTACGAGCAGAGGAAGAACCCCGACTTCGCATGGGCTTCCTCGGTGTAGGCGGACAACCCGCCGGAACGTGAGCAGAACACCCCGCACTGGGCGAAGCAATAAGCGATGGCCATCGAGCCGATCGCCGTGAAAATCCACGACAATAGCGAGACTGCACCGAGTTGGGCCATGTTGGTGGGGAGCATGATGATGCCTGAACCCATCATGTTGACCGTGACCAGCGTGGTGAGCCCCATCAGGCCCATTTTCTTGCTTGAATCAGCCATCGCACACTCCTTGCCCTGTTCAAGTCGAGGATCAGCTCTTGAGCACATACCCATAAGCGCGAATACGGCCGCCTTGTTCTTTCAGGTACACGCCCTGCAGTTCCGGGGTGAACCCGGGCAACGCGTTGATGCCTTCTTCCAGCGCCAGGAAATACTTCAGGACCGCACCCCCCCAGATTTCCCCCGGCACCACGCACAACACGCCGGGCGGGTAGGGCAGCGCGCCTTCGGCCGCGACACGGCCATCGGCATCGGCCAGCGCTACCAGCTCGACATTGCCACGGATGAATTCGATTTGAGCCTGTTGCGGGTTCATGGCTTTTTTCGGGAAGTGTTCCTTGCGGAACATGTCCTTTTGCAATTGCTGCACGTTATGGCTGCGGTAGAGGTCGTGCATTTCCTGGCAGAGCTGGCGAATCGTGTAGTTGCGATAGCGGTCTTCAAAGCGTGCATAAATGGCCGGCAGTACCCGGCTCATGGGCGCGTCATCGCTGAGGAATTGCTCGAAGCGGGCCAGTTGCGCGGCCAGATGGCTCATCTTCGCCCAGTCTTCGGCGGGCGTGAGCAGGAACAGGATCGAGTTGAGGTCGCACTTTTCCGGAACGATGCCGTTCTGGCGCAGGAAGTTGGCGAGGATGCCGGCGTGGATGCCGAAGTCGGTGTAACTGCCGTCAATCGGGTCGATGCCGGGGGTGGTAAACAGCAGCTTGCAGGGGTCGATGAAGTATTGCTTGTCGGCATAGCCGGGGAAGGCGTGCCAGCGATCCTTGGGATGGAATTCGAAGAAGCGCAGGTCGCTGGCGATGGCGTCGGTGGGGTGATCCTGCCATGGGCGCCCGTCGATGGTTTCCGGCACGAACGGGCGCACCAGGGTGCAGGCTTCCAGGATCAGCTTGCGCGCGTTGATGCCGAACTTCACGCAGTCTTCCCACAGGCGCAAGCCACTGCGCCCGGCGTGGATACGCGCGTTCACATCCAGCGAGGCGAACAGCGGGTAGAACGGGCTGGTGGAGGCCTGGGCCATGAAGGCGTTGTTCAACCGCGCGTGATTGCAGTAGCGCGGCTGGCCCTTGATGTGGCGGTCCTTCTTGTGGATCTGCGAGGCCTGGGAGAAGCCGGCCTGCTGTTTGTGCACCGATTGAGTGACGAAAATACCCGGGTCGTCCTCACCCAGCTCGAGCAGCATGGGCGAGCAATCCTTCATCATCGGGATGAACTGTTCGTAGCCCACCCACGCCGAGTCGAACAGGATGTAGTCGCACAACTTGCCGATGCGGTCGACCACCTGGCGAGCGTTGTAGATGGTGCCGTCATAAGTGCCCAACTGGATGATCGCCAGACGAAATGGTCGTGGTAGCCGGGCCTTGTCCGGGGCAACCTCATTGATCAGTTCGCGCAGGTAGTTTTCCTCAAAGCAGTGGGCGTCGATGCCGCCGATGAAGCCGTAGGGGTTGCGCGCGGTTTCCAGGTACACCGGCGTGGCACCGGCCTGGATCAATGCGCCCTGGTGGTTGGATTTATGGTTGTTGCGATCGAACAGCACCAGGTCGCCAGGCGTCAGCAGGGCGTTGGTGACCACCTTGTTCGACGCAGATGTGCCGTTGAGCACGAAGTAGGTCTTGTCCGCGTTGAACACTGTCGCGGCATGCTTCTGCGCCTGCAGGGCCGGGCCTTCGTGGATCAGCAGGTCGCCGAGCTTGACGTCGGCGTTGCACATGTCGGCGCGGAACAGGGTTTCGCCAAAGAAATCGAAGAACTGGCGGCCGGCGGGGTGCTTGCGAAAAAACTGCCCGCCCTGGTGACCGGGGCAGGCGAAGGTCGCATTGGCGGCCTCGGTGTAGTGCTTGAGGGCGTCGAAGAAGGGCGGCAACAAGTTTTCTTCGTAGGCCTTGGCGGCGGTTTCGAGTTGGTTGCCGTAGTACTCGGCGTTATAGCTGGAGAGGTCGAACACACCGTTGACCAGCAGGATCACCTCGTGCAGGCGCTTGTAGACATCCAGTGCCCGATTGCCGGCACCGCCGCGAGGCACCACCAGAAATAGCGGGATATCGAAGCCTGTTCGTTGAATGGCATCCAGCGCGCCGCCCATGACATCGTCTACGGTCAGCACCGCGGCGGCGACATCGGTAAAGTCGGTCTGATCCAGGGCAACAATCGGGCGAGAGGTATGGAAACAACTCAGGACGGCATCGCTTGCAGCAACTTTCAAAACATTCATGCCCAGTGGCTCCTGGTCTGTTTTGATGATCTGTCATGGCAGGCAAACTTGCCCAGTTGGGTATAGTTCATTTTTTTTAAGCTGAAAATTTTAATGATCTTTATAAGTCCGTGGCTTGACTGGAAGATTGACGAGTCGAACACGGCGTGAAGGGGGCGTTGCCTCGGGAACTTCATGGCGATAACCGGGTCAACAGGGGCCCTGTATCGGCGTTTCCGAGCAGTGCTGGTGGCCTGCTTTCAAGGCAGTGCCGTCCGAGATCAGCTGAGTCTGCCCCTGATGCCAACCAAGCGTTTTCTGCCGAGCCTCATCCTGGCGTGCTGCGCCATCGCGTCGCTTTACTCGCAGGCTGGCGAGCGAACAGCGCCCGCGCAAAGTAACAGCGCATCCACGACCCTGATCGAAACCGCCTCTCGCCAATACGAAAATGGCCAGTTGGACCAGGCCGCCGCCACGCTGGAGCGTGCCCTGCATATCCAGCCGAACAATCCCGCGACCCTGCATTACCTCGGTGTGCTGCGCCTGCAACAGGGGCAATATCAGCAAGCTGAAACCCTGGCGATGCGCTCGAACATGCGGGTTGGTCGCAATGTCCAGTTGCGCAACCGCAACTTCCAACTGATCCAGGCGGCGCAGCAGGCCCAGGCTTCGGGGACCCCACCCAAGGCCCAGGAGGACCTGCTCGCCTTGCAGAAGGCACGCGAGGAGGAGGCGCAAAGTCGCCGCGAAGCAGAACTCGCCGCGGCTGGACCCGCCTTGGCGAACACGGGGCCGCTTGCCGGCAATTTCGCTCGGGTGGCCGACTCGGCGGCAACTGCCACGCCACGGCCAGAAGGACAATTTCAGGTGGCTGCCGCCGAGCCAGAACCCAGGTCCGATGAGATTGCGATTCCACGCGGCCATTGGCCACCGCCGGGTCAATGCCGCATCTGGTTTCCTGATCGCCCACCGGGGCACCAGCCCCCCGCCGGTAGCTGCAAGAAACTGCGAAAACGGATTCCGCCAGGCGCCTTCCTGATGCAGGGTTGAGTGGCCGCCAGGGAACGGGCCTCATTCGCGGGTGAAGATCTCCAGTAGATGCCCATCCGGGTCGTCGAAATACACCCGCCGTCCTCCGCCATGGTCATTGATTTCATTTGGCCGCCGCTTGCCCGGATCGGCCCACCATGGCTGCCCGTTTACCTGCAGGCGAATGAACGCCCGGTCGAAATCGTCGTCGCCGAGCAGGAACGCGTAATGCTGGGAGGTGATCGGCGGATCGTTGTCGTAGAAGTCCAGCGACACCTGGTTGTCGAGCCTGACGATCAGCATCGGCCCGAAAGGCTCTGGCGGCGGCAGGCCGAGAAGTTCGGCCAGAAAATGTGCCGACCTGTGCTTGTCGCGGCACCAGACAATGGTGTGGTTCAACTGAGCACTCATGGCGGTCTCTCGCAACGAGCCAGGATATGTTTTCAGATTAGTCCAGCCTGTTGCGCAATGACCGCCCTCGCCTAAGCTTGGAGCAAGGCGAAACACATTTGCCGAGCGTCACCGGAACGAACGCCGCGATGCGCAATCATTAGAGCGTGGATATCAAAAGGAGATGCGCATGCTCATCAGGTCACTGACCCTGGCTACCTTGCTGGCGATTGCCGGCCCCTTGTTTGCCGCCGATGGCGATTCACCTCTGGATATCGACAAGGGCAGGGCCCGGCCGCTGATCGTGATTGCCCCAAGCACCGTCGACCCCGTCTGGGTCAACCTGAAAAAGTCGCTGGAAGATCCCGCCAACAAGCAGGGTGTCGCCGACCGCAACATCCGGGTGTACAGCGTGCTGAACATGTCCGGCCAACTGGACGGCAAGGACCTCGGCCAACAGGACACCATGGCGTTGATCCGTGCGCTGAAACTGGGGGCCGGCGCCTTGCCCAAAGTGATCCTGGTGGGCAAGGACGGCGAGAAGAAACTTGAAAGCTCAGGGGAAGAATCCAAGTCGGTCGACCTGAAGAAAATCTTCGCCACCATCGATGCCTTGCCGGCGACCGAGAAGGAAGCTGCCGCCCCCACGCCACCGCCGGTTGCCGAAACCCCACCGCCCAAAGGGGCTGCCAAGGCCGCCAAAAACGCCAAGCCGGCAAAACCGGCCAAGCCACCGGAGATGCCGGATGATTAGTCTGGGTGGCGCTGGAAACAGGTTTTCCAGTGGGTGGGAGTGACTGGTAAATCGGGCGCTGGACAACATCGTCCCCCCGCAATAGCGCTAATCCTCTGTAGGAGCGAGCATGCTCGCGAAAAACTCGAGGGCGCCGCGGGGCATCTGGTTTTACGCGTTATCGTTCACGACCATCGCGACGGTGCGACGATTCGACGTGCTCGCTCCTACGGGGCCAAAGCGCTCAGTATCTGATGAGCTATCTTCACCCGCTCTGCATTCGGATAATTCTTGTTGGCCAGAATCACGACCCCCATGTCCTTCGACGGCACATACGCCACATAAGCCCCGAACCCACCCGTCGACCCGGTTTTGTTGAGTAACACATTCCCTGACGGCGCCTGCGGCGGATTCAGCCACTGCACTTGATGCGACTGCATGGCCATCGCTGTCGAGTTACCCGCCAGCAGACCATCCAGTGTGACCGGGTAACGGTACATCTCCCACCCCAGTCCCTGGGTCATATCACCGACGCTGTAGTAACCGGTATGGGTCAAGGCGATAGCCTGTTGCAAGGGCTTGTCCAGGCTGGCCGGTTTGAGGTTGGCCTGGACAAAACCAATCAAATCCGCCGCGCTGGTTTTCACCCCGTAGGCTTCGGCATCCAGCGCTCCCGGTCCGACCCGCACGGGTTTGTCCGCCTTGTCGTAGCCCTGGGCATACAGCGCCATCTGCTCCTGCGGCACCTTGAGCCAGGTGTGTTTCAGCCCGAGCTTGGGCAGCAGGGTGTTTTCCATGGCGTCATCGAAGGGCTGCCCCATGGCCTGGGCGGCGAGGTAGCCGGACAACCCGATGCTGGGATTTGAATACAGCCGTTGGCTGCCGACGGGATATACCGGTTTCCACTGCTGGTAGTAGCCGAGCATCTTATCGGCCGAATCCGCCTCTGCAGGAAATTGCAGGGGCAGGCCGCCGGCGCTGTAGGTGGCCAGTTGCAACACGCTGATGTGGTCGAACGCGCTGCCGCGTAAAGCCGGCAGCACCGCGCTGGCGTTGTCGGTCAATGCCAGTTTGCCGGTGGCCTGGGCGTAGGCGATGAGGGTGGCGGTGTAGGTTTTGCTGACCGAGCCAATCTCGAACAGGGTGTCTTGCGTCACCGGCTTGCCGGTCTCTTTCGACGCTACGCCATAGTTGAAGTATTGCGGCTTGCCGTTGACGGTGACGGCCACGGCCATGCCGGCAATGCCCTGGGCGTGCATGACGGGACGCACGGCGTCGCTGACGATCGATTCGAGGCGATCCTGCGCAAGCGACTGGCCTGCCGCCAGCAACGCGGCACAAACCGCTAACATCTTCAATCTGCCTGGATTGAGGGTGTCCGTCACAGGTTTCACTCCTTTGGTTTGTCGCGCCGTATCGGAAAGTAGGGCAGCAAGCGTTCGGTTTCTCTTTTGACCACGGCGTAACATTCGCAACTCAGCGCCTCCAGACGAGCCCTGTCCAGGACCTTGATGTGTCCCCGAGTATATTCGATGACACCCAGGCGCTGTAGCTTGCCGGCGGCGTCGGTCACGCCTTCGCGGCGTACGCCGAGCATGTTGGCGATCAGCTCCTGGGTCATGGTCAGTTCATTGCCCGGCAGGCGGTCGAGCGACAGCAGCAACCAGCGGCACAGCTGCTGGTCGATGGTGTGGTGACGATTGCACACCGCCGTCTGGGCCATTTGCGTGATCAGTGCCTGGGTATAGCGCAGCATCAGCAGCAGCATTTCTTCATGGCGGTTGAACTCGTCCTTGAGTTGCTGGCCGGGTAGCCGGAAAGCTTGCCCGGCACTTTGCACAACGGCTCGACTGGGTGTGCTTTCGCCGCCCATGAACACGGCAACGCCGATCAGGCCTTCGTTGCCGACCACCGAAATCTCGGCCGAGGCGCCGTTCTCCATCACGTACAACAGAGACACTATGGCGTCAGTGGGGAAGTAGACATGCCGAAGGGCGCCCCCGGACTCATAGAGCACTTCGCCCAATGACAGTTCGACAGGCTCCAGGTGGGGGAGCAGGCGTTCCAGCGCTGGCGCCGGAAGCGCTGCCAGGAGGTAGTTCTGTTGTGGCTTGGGTACGACAAACATATCAGCCACCCTTCGAGGGAGAATTCCCAGAGGGGGACAGGTTACTCCAAAGCGCGCGCCATCAGGGCCCAGGCGTTGATGCCTGAACCCGGGTGGGTCAAGCGCGCGGCACCTCAGCGCTCCAGATCGGTTTCGACGGTTCTGTCGTACCCTGGCAATGGCGGCTGATGCGCTTTGACCGGGCAGGTCACCAGCACCTGGTGCTCCCTGCCGTCATCTGACAATTGCAGCGCGTCCTGGCCCAGCAGCTCGCCGTCCAGCATGATCGCAAGCGTGGTGGTCGTGCCGGGTCGCACTTCAATATGGTAAGTCGTCACCCCATGGCGGTAGTGCAGCGTGTAGCCCGTCCAGCCCGGCGCCAGCAGCGACTCGATATGCAATGAAGTCCCGACCCGCTGCAGGCCGAGCAATGACTCGACGATGAAGCGGTACGTCCAGCCGGCGGAACCGGTGTACCAGGTCCAACCCCCGCGGCCCGCATGGGGCGGGGTGCCATAGACGTCGGCCGCCATGACGTAGGGCTCGACTTTGTAGGTATCGATCCGCTTGGCGATTTCATGGCCCGCGGGGTTGATCATGCCGAGCAATCGCCAGGCCCTGGCGTTGTCGCCAAGCTCCGCGAAAGCCATGCCGGCCCAGACTGCGGCGTGGGTGTACTGGCCACCATTTTCCCGTACGCCCGGCACATAGCCCTTGATATAGCCGGGCTCCAGCACGCCTGCGTCGAAGGGCGGATCGAGCAGCAGTACCGCGCCTGTGTCGGGGCGTACCAAGTGTTGCTCCAGTGATGCCATGGCCGTGCGACGCCGCGTTTGCGAGGCCGCCCCCGAGAGTACCGACCAGCTTTGCGAGATCGAGTCGATGCGGCATTCGTCATTGTTGGCCGAGCCCAGAACCTGGCCGTCGTCAAACCAGGCGCGCCGGTACCATGAACCGTCCCAGGCATGCTCTTCCAGGCTGGCCTGCAGCAAGGCGGCCTGCTGGGTACAACGCTGTGCGAAAACAGGGTCGCCGTGCAGTTGCGCCGTGATGGCGAACTGTTGCAGCACCTCGAAGCCGAAGAAGCCCAGCCACACGCTTTCCCCACGGCCCAGATGGCCGACCCGGTTCATCCCGTCGTTCCAGTCGCCCGTGCCGATCAAGGGCAGGCCGTGGCTGCCGCGCTGCAGGCTGTGTTCGATGGCGCGTACACAATGCTGGTAAAGGCTTTCTTCGAGGTGCGACTTGCCCGGCAGGTCGTAATAGGACTCCTCCCCGGCATTGAGCGGGCGGCCTTCAAGGTAACCCACCGGTTCAGCCAGCACGCTGAGGTCGGCAGTGACGCTGACATAGTGGCTGGTCGCCAGCGCCAGCCACAGATAGTCGTCCGAACAACCGCTGCGCACGCCCCGATCGAGCGGCGGGTGCCACCAGTGTTGCACGTCGCCTTCGGCATATTGATGGGCTGCACACAGCAACAAATGGCCGCGCACGCTGGCGGGATCGGCATGGATCATCGCCATGCTGTCTTGCAGTTGATCGCGAAAGCCGATGGCCCCGCCGGACTGATAGTAGCCACTGCGGGCCTGGAAGCGGCAGGCGATCACCTGGTACATCAGCCAGCCATTGACCATGACGTTGATGCTCGGGTCGGGGGTCTGGACCTGGATCACGCCCAGCTGCGAACGCCAATGCTCGCGAACCGCCTCGAGTTGCGCGGTTGCCGCTCCCAGGCCGCGGTACTGTTGAACCAGGCGCAGGGCTGACGCCGTGTCCCTGGCTGCACCGAGCCGGAAGACCACGTCCTGGTCGTCACCATTGTCCAGGTCCAGGGCCACCTGTATCGCCGCGCAAGGGTCGAAGCCGCCACCGGTACGGCCCGACAAGCGTGCCTGCTGCAGTCCGGCAGGGGCCTTGAGGCTGCCGTTGCGACCGATGAACTCGCTGCGATCGCCGCTGATGGTGGTGTCGGTCGAGTCGGTATCAAGGAACGCCACCCGTTCGCAAAACTCGATCGAATAGGCGTTCCTGGCAAATAAGGCGCCGCTGGTGGGGTCGGCTTCCGTCACCACATGCATCGCCGATTTGCTGCGCAAGTCGCCCAGCACCCACTCGACATAACACGTCGTCGACAGGTGTCGGGCGCGGCCGGAGCGATTGCGAACCTGCAAGTGCGAGAATTTGATCGATGCGTCCAGCGCCACATACACCCACAACTCGGTGTGGATACCGTCTTCATCGTGCTCGAAGACGCTGTAGCCGAAGCCGTGTCGAGTGCGGTACGCGCCAGTGCCGGGACAAGGCTGTGGCGTCACGGACCAGAAATGCCCGGTTTCTTCATCACGCACATAGATCGCCTCGCCGCTGGCGTCGGTGAGCGGGTCGTTGTGCCAGGGGCTCAGGCGAAATTCGTGAGCGTTTTCCATCCAGGTGTAAGCGCCACCACTTTCGGAAATGACCGTGCCGAAGTGCGGGTTGGCCAGCACGTTGGCCCATGGCGCTGGCGTCGGCCTGCCAGGCTGCAAGGTCATGACGTATTCGTTGCCATCGGCACTGAAGCCGCCATAGGCATTACCCAGAAGCAAACCTTCGACAACGGGGAGGACAGGGGCCGGCTTTGCCTGGCGCTTGAGGAGGGGGACCAGTGCCGGGTATACCGGGCTGGCATGACGCCGCTGAATCTGTTCGGCAATGCCGCCTTTGTCTTCGCTCAGCACCAGGCGCGCCACCGACAGGATCAGCGTGCGATCCTCATTGGACAACTGCTGGGCCGGACGCACGAAAATGCCCCCGGGATGCTCGATCAGCGAGGCTTCGCTGCCGGACGTCACCACGCCCATGATCAGGTCCTGGAGTTGCTGGCGATAGCCGGCCTGGTCTTCGTTCCAGATCACCAGATCCACTATCAGCCCCTTTTGCCGCCAGTAGGCGTGGGCCTTGACCAGTTGGTGGACGAGTTCGATGTTCTCGACGGTGGCGATCTGCAGCAGGACGATGGGCAGGTCGCCGGAGATCGCCTGGCCCCAGAGGCTCGATTGATTGCGTCGATTGGCCATCAATACGCTGTTTTCTGCGCGTAACGCGGCATTGGCGTAAAGGATTGACGCGGCCATCTGTTCAAACAGGCGGGCATCTTCCTGGGATGCATTGAGTTGGCGCAGCAACACCTGGCTGTGGGTCCATGCCAGGTCGAAAACACGATCGGCGAGGTGCCGGTCGCGGTATTTATTGATCAGGTACAGGCAGCCCTCTCGGCTGTCCGCGATGCCGGTCACGAGGTCGATGGTCGCCGTTTGCCCGGGTTCCAGGGCGATACGGCAGCGGATGGCCACGATCGGGTCAAGCACCGAGCCTGCGGTGCCGGACAGCTGCTCGACATTGCCATCGAGCGCCGCCGGTGCGGCAACGTTGCGCCCGCGGCCGATGAATCGCGCTCGATCGGTCTCGTAGGAAATGGCGTCGATGTCCGCGCCATGGACGGCCAGCAGGTGGCACATCCAGGGGACGGCTTCCTCACTGGAACGCCGTCTGCGAGTACACACGATGGCCTGCAGCGCCGGCACCAGTTCGGTCTGCACGAACAGGTTGCTGAATGCCGGGTGCATGGCATCACTGATGGCCGGCGCCAGCACCACCTCGGCGTAGGTGGTGATCTCCACGCTGCGCCGTACGCGGCCGCGGTTGGTGATGTGCAGCCTGCGCAGTTCGATATCGTCTTCGGGAGACACGACGATCTCGGTGTGCGTATCGAAGTCGAGCTCGCGCACACGAAACTCCGCCCGGGCATCGCTGAAAATCGCCTCGTGGCTTTCTGGCTGGTGCAGGGTCGGCTGGTGGGCCGAAGACCAGAATGCGCCGCTGCTGACATCGCGCAGGTAGCAGAACATGCCCCAGTTGTCCCGGGTCGCATCTTCATGCCAGCGGGTCACGGCGATGTCGTTGCAGCGGCTGTAACCGCCGCCGGCACTGCTGAGCATGACGTGGTAATGGCCGTTGGAGAGAAGCTGGACGGCGGGGCGCTTGCGTCCGGGATCGGTGAACACGCGCAGCCTGTTTTCCTGCGTTTGTGCGTCTTGCGCAGTGGCCAGCGCCTGGGCTGCATGCAGATAGGGCGCGGCGGTTTTCGGTACGCGTTCCTGCAGCAGCAGGACGGTCGCCTGGAAGGCCGGGATCGATTCGAAACGGCGCTGCATGGGCCGGTCCAGCAACAGGCTGGTGAGGGCCAGCAGGCTCATGCCTTGATGGTGCGCCATGAACGAGCGCACGACCGCATAGCGCTGGCCGCGTGGCAAACGTGCCTCGGTGTAGTCCACCGCCTCGTACAGGCCATAGCGGCCGGCCGATCCCTGGGCCGCCAGGCGTTGCAGATTGCGACAGGCCGCTTGCGGCTCGACCATCAGCGCCAGGGCGCTGGCGTACGGCGCAATCACGGTGTCCTCGGCCAGTCCGCGCTTGAGGCCAAGCCCTGGAACACCGAACGCCCGATACTGATAATTGAAGTGAGCATCGAGGGTGTTGTAACCCGACTCGGACACGCCCCAGGGGATGCCCAACTGGTGGCCATGTTCGATCTGCAAGGCGACGGCCGCGCGGCAAGTCTGCTCCAGCAGGGTCCCTTCATAGCTGGGCATGATCAGGTTAGGCATGAGGTACTCGAACATTGAGCCGGACCAGGAAAGCAGTACCGGCACGCCTCGATTGTTACTGAGCAAGCGCCCAAGGGTGAACCAGGCCTGTTGCGGCAACTGGCCCTGGGCGATGACCACGAAATTGGTCAGGCGCACCTCTGACGCGAGCAAGTCGTAGTAGCCGTTGTCCAGCCGGCGTTCGTCGGCGTTGTAGCCTATCGAGAACAGGTCGCGTTGTGCATCGTAGAGGAACGTGAAGTCCATGCTGGAAAGTGACGCGGACAATTCGGCCAGTTGTTCAAGGTGGATGATGCGTGCGCGAGCCAGGCGTTGTACTGCCTGCACTTGCGCCTGATCAGCGGGCGGCCACAGCGTGCAATCGAGCTCGGCCAGTTGCCGCAGGCTGCTGGTTGATGTCGACGGTGTCGGTTTCGCTGCCTTGGCCTGGGCAGGTGCCGGCGGCAGCGTGAAGCGCAGTCGTTCTGCCCGCAGATCAGTGCACTGTGCCTGTAATGCCTGGAGCCAGTAGTGGACTTCTTCAGCAGAGGGGGGCGCAGGGTCGATTGCCAAGGCATCCGCCTGATCGAGTACTTGCAGGAAGCTGTCCGGGGTGTCCTGGACAATCGCCGACTCCACCTTCGCGCGCAGTTCAAGCACGGTGCGGTCGTCGAGGTTCGCGTCTTGTAGCGCCTGTTGCAGCACGTCCAGGGTGTCGGCCAGACCGCCAAGGGTGCGTTGATCGAACGGCGGCGTGTCGGCCAACCCCAGCAGCCCCGGTCGCAGGGTCAGCAACAGGCCCACCAGGTTGCCGCTGTCCACGGTGGACACATACCGAGGCGCCAGCGGCTGCAGTGTCTGGGTGTCGTACCAGTTGTAGAAATGCCCATGGTGACGCTCAAGACCGGTCATGCTTTCAAGCATGGCAGTGATGCGTTCAAGCAAGCGCCCGGTACTCAAATAGCCGAAATCGTGGGCCGCCAGGTGAGAGAGCAAGGCCATGCCCATGTTGGTCGGTGAGGTTCGATGGGCAATGGTCGGCTTGGGGATCTCCTGGACGTTGTCCGGCGGCAACCAGTTGTCCTCGGGGCTCACATAGCGATCGAAGAACGCCCAGGTCTGGCGTGACAGCATGCGCAGGAATCGCAGGTCCTGTGCTGACGGATTAAAGCCGACCGGCGTAGTCGGCAGGCTGATCCACCAGGCAATTGCCGGGCTCGCCAACCACACCAGCAGCAGGGGGGCCGCCAGTGCGAGTACGGCGAGGGAGGGGAGCAGGGCAGCGAACAGGAGCAGCGCCAGCGCCGGGGCAATCCACATGCTTTTATACATGCCCGGCAGAGTATTGCCACTGGAGCGCTCCACTTCACGAGAAGGCTGCCATTGCAGCAGGCGGCGTTTGCTGACCAGCATGCGCCACAGCGAGCGGCCAATCGCATCCAGGCTCAACAACGCATCGGAGGGCAACCAGACAATCGACAACAGCGCGCGCATGAAATGCTGGCCCGAGGTCCGCAATGCCGCGCTCAGGTGTTGTCCCAATGGAATATCGGCAGGTTTCTGTACCAGCGCCAGTACCGACTGCAGCAAGGGTTGGAGAAAGACCAGGATGACCACCGCCAATGTCCAGGAGGCGGCTTCGTTGGTTTCCAACCAGCCCCAGGCCAGCATGGTCAGGAAGGCGCCGGGTTCCAGGCTGCGGCGCAGGTTGTCAAAGATCTTCCAGCGGGCAAGGTTGCTCAGGCGGTTGGGCGCGAAGCCTCCCTGGGGTTTGGGTGCCCACGGCAAGGCCCAGTACAGCACTTGCCAATCTCCGCGAATCCAGCGATGGCGACGTTTGGCATCGGCGCTGTAGCGCGACGGGTACTCCTCATACAGCTGTACATCGCTGAGCAGCCCGCAGCGGGCGTAGCAGCCTTCGATCAGGTCATGGCTGAGGATGCGGTTGTCGGGCAGGCAGCCTTCGAGCGCCTGTTCGAAGGCGTCGACGGCATAGATGCCCTTGCCGATGAAGGAACCGTTGCGGAACAGGTCTTGATAAACATCAGAGACGGCGCGGGTATAGGGGTCGATACCCGCATCGCTGCCAAACAGGCGGGCATAGGTGGAACGTGCCGTGCTCGGCAGGCTGATTCCCACGCGGGGTTGGAGGATGGCGTAGCCACTGACGATTTTGCCGCTTTGTTCATCGAAAACCGGATGGTTCAACGGGTGCATCATGGTACCGATGCACTGACGCGCGACATCCCGGGGCAGCAAGGTATCGGTGTCCAGGGTGATGACGAAGCGCACCGCACTCAGCGGCGCGATATCCCCGACGATCAACGCAAAACGATCTTGCCCCTTGCCTCGCAGCAAGGCGTTGAGCTCGGCGAGCTTGCCGCGCTTGCGTTCATGCCCCATCCATACCCGCTCGGTGGCGCACCACTGCCTGGGCCGGTGCAGCAGGAAAAACCGGTCGACCTGGCCATCGGCATATTTGTGGTTGAGCGCCTCGATCAGTTGGCGCGCCAGTTCAAGCAGCTCGGCGTCCTCGGGCATCACTTGGGCAGGGGCGTCCATGAAGTCACTGAGCAGGGCGAAATGCAGATTGGCATCGCGATTGGCCAGAAACCGCACTTCGAGGCCTTCCGCGAGGGCCTCGATGTCGCCAGCGTTGGCAAACAGCGTCGGCACTACGACCAGCGTTCGCGCCTCGGCCGGTATGCCCTTGCTGTAGTCCAGGCGCGGCAGTAGCGACGGGGCTACCGTGAGGGTCACCAGCCAGTTGACCAACCCGATCGCCAGACGGCTGGTCATCAACAGCGCGGGCACGGCGAGCAGCGCCAGGCACCAGATGGGCGTGCCGCTGTAGTAAGCGCTGCTGAGAAATGGCCAGGCCAACAACAGTGTCAGCAGCAGTGCAGGGCCCAGGTAGAACTTCAGCGGGGCGCTCTGCAGCAGCCGCTTCCAGCGCTCGAGCAGCGACACGCTGGCGTGCAGCGCCTGCTCAAGGTGGGGCAACCCTTCAGCCACCAGGTAATAACCCACATGCCCGGTCACGCGGCCCGTGGACTGTGGGGTCGCGGCCAGTTCGATGGCCGCTTCTGCCACCATGGTTTCTGACTGCACGCAATGCCGGGCGAGACGTTCGACCACATGGCGGTAACGATCGCGGGTGGCGAAGTCCATGTTCGTGTAGACGCCTGCCGGGTCCGTGCACAATACCTGTTCGACATGACTGAGCAGCTCGACGAACTCGCGCCAGTCGGTCGCTGCCAGCAAGCGCAGGCTGGCGATGCTGTTGCTGATCGACACCTGGTCACCGGATTGCTGCTGGGCATCCATCTGCACCAGGCGTTCAATGGTGAGGCCGGACTCGCTCAGCGTTTGTTCAATCCATGCCATCGGCAATATCAGCGCGGCGCTTTGCCCTTGCAGGCGGCGCGCCAGCTCTGCAACGAATGACGGCGTCATCGGCGGTGCCGATCGCGCCATGTCGGCAACGGTCAATACCACGTTCTTGGCATCGCGTTCGGCAATCTCGATCAACCGATCGGCCCAGTCATCGGCAAGGTTGCGGTCATCGCGGTTGGCCATGACCCGGGATGCCACGCGCCGCAAGTTCTCGATCAGCGCCAGGCGCAGCATGATCGGGATTGCCCAGAGCTCGCCCAGGGCCAGCGGCGTGATGGTCTGATAAGAGGCGATAAAACAATTGAGGCTGGGCGCGTCGACCCGGCCATCGCCATGCGCGATGGTCTCCAGGGCGATGTCGTAGACCCGCGGCAGGCCTGCCGAAGGGCCTTCGGCCAAGCGAGGCAGTTCGCGGCTATAGCCGTCGGGCAGGTGAGTCCTGGCGGTACGGATGTTTTCTTCGATCAGGTAGAAATTGTCCAGCAGCCATTCCGCCGCAGGCGTAGGACGTCGGCTGGACAGTTGCACGGTCTTGAGCGCCGCGCAGCTACGTTCGAGCAGCAGCTGGTTGTCCGTCAGGCGGCCCAGCAAGGCGTCCTTTCTTGAGAGGCGCCCGAGTACATGTTGGCGGGCCAGTACGATACCGTGATCTGCCATCTGCTGCGCATTGAACAGGTCGGAACGCAGGATGGGCTCGTACTCGAACTTGTGTCGCGCGGCACTCCACCTGAGCCAGATGGTCGGTGAGCGCCACAGGCTGGACAGCGTGCGAGTCAGGATATTTTGCATGAAATCCTTCGAACGATCCGCGCAGCGCAGGTCGCATGTGGAATGAAGGCGGTTCTACGCCAGGCCAGGTGTTCGGGCGTTGCGCCGCCGGGCGCAGCATTCCACTGATGAGTGTGGGGTGTTCAGCGGCGCGAAGTCTGTTCGGTAGCGAACATAGGCAGTGTTCGAGGCAGGCAGCGGCAGGGTCGGCGCAAGCGTAAATCGGCAGGCCAGGTATCTGCGACGGCGATACCTGCCAGCGCGGCATGCGATTGGCGTGAGCAAGACACCGGTCATTAAAGTTGCCACCTGCCCAATCCATCAATCTGAAACGGAAACAGCATGCGGTATCGCCGTCTCGACCTGAACCTGTTGGTGGCCCTCGACGCCTTGTTGAGCGAATGTAGCGTCAGCAGGGCCGCTGAACGATTGTGCCTGGGGCAGTCGGCGACCAGTTCGGCACTGGGGCGTTTGCGCGAGCATTTCAATGACCCGTTGCTGGTTCAGGTCGGGCGCCGCCTGGAGCCCACTGCCTTGGGACTGGAGCTGTTGCCCAAGGTGCATGAAGCACTCGCCCTGACACGGCAGATCATCGATGCACCGGTGAACTTCGACCCAGCCACCTGCACTCGGCAATTTACCCTGGTGGCTTCCGACTACGTGGCCGGGGTGCTTTTTCCAGCGGTCAGTCTTGAGTTGGCGCGCGTCGCGCCCGGCGTGCGCTTGAGCCTGCGCGACTTGCCGGTGCCACGCGACGGTGATGTGGTCAGTGAAGCGCTCGATTATCGGCGCAGTGACTGTGTGATCGTGCCGCAGCGCCGCTTGAACGCGGATTATCCCCATGTGCCGTTGATGAGCGACCGGTTGTGTTGCATCGTCTGCGCGCAGCAGCCGCCGTTCGCCGAGGGGTTGAACCTGACTGCCTATTGCGCTGCCGACCATGTGGTGCGCGAGTTTGCCGATGGGCGAAACCTGGCGCTGGATGCCCTGCATCTCCATGAGTTGGGCATTCATCGACGCGTGGCGGTGGCGCTTGAAAGCTTCGCGTTGATGCCGGAGTTCATCGTTGGCACCGCGCGAATCGCCACGGTGTTTCGCCGCCAGGCAGAGCGTTTCGCCCAGCGGTATCCGCTGCGTATTCAACCTGCACCTTTGGCCTTTCCCGAGGCCGTGCAGGTACTGCAATGGCACCCGTACCAGGAGCGAGATCCGGCAATGATGTGGTTTCGCGGCCTGTTGTCGGAGCAGGCCGCGGCGCTTGATCAACCCGCCGGTTGATCACCGGTATCGGCCACCAACCCGGCCTGGTCGATGGCCTGTACAGCGCAACGCTCATCATTGTCCGAGGTGTCACCGCTGACGCCGACGGCACCCAGGATCAACCCCTCGGCATTGCGAATCAGCACACCACCCGCCACCGGAATGACTTCCCCGCCGGTCAAGCTGTTGATCGCATCGAAGAACGCCGGCATGGCGTGGGCGCGCCGTGCCAGTTCTCGTCCGCCGAAACCCATGCCCAGGCAGCCACGCGCCTTGCCCGTGGCGATTTGCGGGCGAAGGAAACTGGCCTGTTCGTCGCGCAGGACCGCCAACGGATGACCCGCCACATCCAGCACGACGACGGCCAAGGGTTTGATCCCGGTTTCTTGGGCGATCCGGATCGTGCTGCTCGCGATGTGAGTGGCGGTGAGCAGATCAAGTGTGTGCATGACGTCGATCCTCATAGGGCCCACTTGCCCAGTTGGGCAACACGGTCGCGGGTGTACAGGTCCGTCCACTTCAGCGAGTTGAAGTCAGACACTTGCTTGGGGTTGTAAGGGCTGCGTTCCAAACGCACCGGTTGACCGGCCTTGTACACGGCTTTGAGGCGCGAGCGGTCTTGAAGGATACGGATGTCCTGCAGAGGCGAGCCGTCGAGCAACAGGAAGTCCGCTTGTTTGCCCACTTCCAGAGAGCCAATGGTTTCACCGCGCGGCATGCAGCGCGCCCCTACGGCGGTGGCGGCATACAACGCTTCGGCGGGCGTGAAGCCCAGCCGAGTGACCAGCAGTTCCGGCTCGCGAGCGTGCCATTCGCCGTACGGCGTCACGGCAAAACCGCTGTCACTGCCACAGGCGAATGGCACGCCGGCGGCCTTGGCACGCTTGAGCACCGCCGAGCCGATGTCCAGTGTGCGTGCGCAGTAACCGGCGTAGCCGGTGCTGATGGCCGGGTCGTGAGGCTGGCAAAAATCCACGGTGTTTTGCGGGAACGTCATGGTCGGCGCGAGGATACTGCCCGCGTCGAGCAAGGCCTCGATGCAGTCGTCGTCCATGTAGAAGGCGTGGAACACCAGGTCGACGCCGGCGCGTGCGGCATACATCACCGCTTCTCGGCCATAGGCATGCGTCGCCACTTTGCAGCCCAGGCGGTGGGCTTCTTCAACCATCTCATGGGTTTCTTCAGCGGTGAATGCGGCAATGATCTCGCCGTTCGGGCGGCGGTGGGTGCCGTCCATGGCAATCTTGATCAGGTCTACGCCATCCTTCGCCTGCTTGCGGATTTCTGCCAAGGCTTCGCTACGGCTGGTGACCAGGCGCGCCGTGAAATATTCCGGGGCGCCCACGCGGCTGGGAAACCAGTCATTGAGGCTTTGCCGATTTGTGATGACCCGGCTGCTGGCCGCGATCCGCGGGCCCTCGAACAGGCCAGCGGCAATCGCATTGCGCACCGAGATACTGAGCTGGCCGCTATCGCCCGGGCAGACCATGCTGGTCACGCCCGAGGCCAACACATGTTGGGCGAAAAACATGCCGCGCAGCGCGCGGAATTCGTCGCTGGTCCAGATATCGATATCTTCTTCGCTCTGCGCGTTGCCGAACGCCAGGTGGGTATGCACGTCCACCAGACCCGGCATGACAAAGTCATCGCACGCGTCCAGAACGGTGTCACCCGGTTGTGGCTGTGGCGCCAGGGCCGTCGGGCCGACATACGCCAGCAGGCCGTTTTCCACGACCAGTGTTTGCTGTTGACGGGTGTGCAGGCCAGTGCCGTCGAACAAGGTCTGGCATTTGAGGTGCAGGGCATTCATGGCGTTTTCACTTTGCTGATGGTTATGCAACGCGAGGCTAGGGCGCGGCCATGGTCGCGACCAGCAACTTGCATCAATGCTGGGGTATTGATGGCGTCGATAGGTGCTCGATCTTACGGGGGCCTGACAGCCGACCTGGCTCTGGAAGATGTCCCCAACCCCCTGTGGGAGCGGGCTGGCCCGCGATGGTCGTTAACGATAACGCGGGTTGCCTGAATGAACGCGGCGCCCAGCCGTTTTTCGCGAGCAGGCTCGCTCCCACAATTGACCGCGGTCCCCTGTAGGAGCTGTCGAGTGCAACGAGGCTGCGATCTTTGATGTTCACAAGCCAGATCAAAAGATCACAGACAGCGTCAGCTCCTGCGGGTCACGGGAACGAGATCAAGGGCCGGGTATCGCGAGTGACGATGGCTGGCATCGTGATCGACGATTTTTTATGCGCCGGTGCGCAAGTCTATGGTGCGCGCTCGTCCCCCACAGAGAGCAATCCCTATGACCATCGCAACTGCAAGAACCGAACTCCTGGCACTTGAGCGGGAACGCCGCCGGGCATTGGTTGAAGAAGACTACCCACGCGTCGCCGAGCTTTTCGCCGATGACCTGGTGTATGTGCACACCACTGGACTGGTGCAAGGCAAGGCGGACTATCTGGAATACGCAAAAAGCGCCGTACAGTACCTGGAGATTGAGCGTGGCGAGTTGCAGATCCGCTTCTACGGCGATCACTTGGCGGTGATGACCGGCACGCAATGCAACACGTTACGCAGGCGCGGCGGCGATCAGTCGATTCGCGGTGACGGGTTTGCCACGCAGGTTTGGACATTGGGTGCCAAGGGCTGGCAGATCAGCTCGTTTCATGGGACACGCGCACCTGACTGAATGCGTTCAGAGCTATCGTTGCGGTACATGTGGATAGATTGGCACCACACAAGACTGTAGGAGCCGGCTTGCTGGCGATGGCGATGGCGATGGCATCCAGACAGTCACATCAAGAACCAAACTGTGCCTACGCTCTTCGTTTCTGCGCACTAACCTTGTGTTTCGGTTTTGAACACAGGAGGGCAATGGAATGCCTGATGTTCCCCACGCCAATCGCCTGCGCGCCGGGCGCTATTCCCAATCAGGGCAAATTTATCTGCTAACTGCGGTGACTCGCAATCGCGAACCGCTATTCACCGATTGCCGGACAGGGCGGTTCCTGGTACGGCAGTTTCAACAGGCACACACTGACGACCTGGCAGACTCCCTGGCTTGGGTCGTCATGCCCGACCATTTTCATTGGCTGGTCGAGCTGAAGAACAGCACCTTGCCGGCATTGATGCTGGCCATCAAATCCCACAGCGCACGCGCAATCAACGCTCACCTGGGGCGAACGGGAAGTCTGTGGCAAAAAGGCTTTCACGACCGTGCCATTCGCTACGATGAGGATCTACTGGCTGCAGCGCGGTACATCATCGCCAACCCCATACGCGCCGGCCTTGTCAGCCGCGTGCATGATTACCCGTTGTGGGACGCCAAATGGCTTTAGGGGCGTTTGCTGATTTTTTGGTACGACGCACATTTGTAGGCGCTGGCTTGCTGGTGATGCGGTGGTGAATGTGATGCCGTCATCGCTGGCAAGCCAGCTCCTACAGGGGGTGCGCAGGCATGCTGGATTGTTGGCGTGACACAAGTCTGTAGGAGCCGGCTTGCTGGCGATGCGGTGG
>NZ_JASCAE010000066.1:0-29893 GCF_029967975.1 Pseudomonas sp. V98_8 | reverse complement strand
GTTTCGACTGCGCCGGAAGTGGGGCGAATTATAGGCTTCCAGAATCTGCCGTCAACCGCTATTTTCACAAAAGTGTCATATCGGCCAAAAAGCCCACAAAACAAAAGGCCGACCCTATGGGTCGGCCTTCTTTACCCTTCTACTTACAAGCTAGGGAAAGCGAACTGCGAAGCTTCATGGCTCGCACGCTGCGGCCAGCGTTGAGTGATGGCCTTGCGACGGGTGTAGAAACGCACACCATCCGGACCGTACGCATGCAGGTCACCGAACAGCGAACGTTTCCAGCCACCAAAGCTGTGGTAAGCCACCGGCACTGGCAGCGGTACGTTGACTCCGACCATGCCCACTTCGATCTCGTCGCAGAACAAGCGTGCCGCTTCGCCGTCACGGGTGAAGATGCAGGTGCCGTTGCCATACTCGTGATCGTTGATCAGCTGCATCGCTTCTTCCAGGCTGTTGACCCGTACGACGCACAGCACTGGCCCGAAGATCTCCTCCTTATAGATACGCATTTCTGGCGTGACGTTGTCGAACAGGCAACCGCCCAGGAAGAAACCTTCCTCGTGACCATCAACGGTCAAGCCACGACCATCCACCACCAGTGTCGCACCGGCGGCTACGCCGTCTTCTACATAACCGCTGACCTTGTCGCGCGCCTGGCCAGTCACCAGCGGGCCCATGTCCAGGCCGCAGCTGGTACCTGCACCGATTTTTAGTGCCTTGATCTGCGGCACCAGCTTGGCAACCAACGCATCCGCCACCTGGTCGCCGACGCACACGGCCACCGAGATCGCCATGCAACGCTCGCCGCAAGAACCGTAGGCCGCGCCCATCAGTGCGCTGACGGCGTTGTCCAGATCTGCATCCGGCATCAGCACCGCGTGGTTCTTCGCCCCGCCCAAGGCCTGCACGCGCTTGCCGCGCTTGGTACCTTCGCTATAGATGTATTCGGCAATCGGCGTAGAACCGACGAAGCTCAGCGCCTTGACTTCCGGTGCTTCGATCAAGGCGTCCACCGCCGTCTTGTCACCGTGCACCACACTCAGCACGCCTTTAGGCAGACCAGCCTCCAGCAGCAATTGCGCGATCAGCAGCGTAGAGCTTGGGTCACGCTCGGACGGCTTGAGGATGAAGCAGTTGCCGCAAACGATCGCCAGCGGGTACATCCACAGCGGCACCATGGCCGGAAAGTTGAACGGCGTGATACCGGCCACAACACCCAACGGCTGGAAGTCGGACCATGCATCGATATTCGGGCCAACGTTGCGGCTGTATTCGCCCTTGAGGATTTCCGGTGCCGCGCAAGCGAACTCGACGTTCTCGATACCGCGTTTCAGTTCACCTGCCGCGTCTTCCAGCGTCTTGCCGTGTTCTTCACTGATCAGTTGAGCGATACGCGCTTCGTTCTGCTCCAGCAGTTGCTTGAAGCGGAACATTACTTGGGCACGTTTGGCCGGCGGCGTGTTGCGCCAAGCCGGGAATGCAGCCTTCGCGGCATCGATAGCGCTCTGGATGGTTTCGCGGGTGGCCAGCGGCAGCTTGTGGATCGCCTGACCGGTGGACGGGTTGAACACATCAACCGCGCGACCGTTCTCGGTGACCAGTTCGCCATTGATCAAATGTGGAATAACGCTCATGGAAGCTCCTGAAAAGTTGTCCACAGGCGCGCCCAAATCGCGCACCCGTTTTTTGTAGGTATATAGAAGAAGAAATCAGTCGATCTTGCCCAGCACTTCGCCGACCGCGTCGAACAGACGATCCAGGTCCTGCGGCTTGCTGTTGAACGTTGGGCCGAACTGCAGGGTGTCGCCGCCGAAACGCACGTAGAAACCTGCTTTCCACAAGGCCATGCCCGCTTCGAACGGGCGCACGATGGCGTCGCCGTCACGTGGCGCGATCTGGATCGCCCCCGCCAGGCCAAAGTTACGGATGTCGATGATGTTCTTGGTGCCCTTGAGGCCATGCAGCGCGTTTTCGAAATGCGGTGCGACTTCGGCGACGCTCTGTACCAGGTTTTCCTTTTGCAGCAGGTCGAGTGCCGCCAGGCCCGCTGCGCACGCCACCGGGTGCGCGGAATAGGTATAGCCGTGGGGGAATTCCACCGCGTATTCAGGCGTCGGCTGATTCATGAAGGTCTGGTAGATCTCGGAGCTGGCAATCACCGCGCCCATCGGGATGGCACCGTTGGTGACTTGCTTGGCGATGCACATCAGGTCTGGGGTAACGCCAAAGGTGTCGGCACCGAACATGTTGCCGGTACGGCCGAAACCGGTGATCACTTCGTCAAACACCAGCAGGATGCTGTGCTGATCGCAGATTTCGCGCAGGCGCTTGAGGTAACCCTGTGGCGGCACCAGTACGCCAGCGGAACCGGCCATGGGCTCGACGAATACCGCCGCGATGTTCGAGGCATCGTGCAGTTCGATCAGCTTGAGCAGTTCGTCAGCCAGGGCGATACCGCCCTGCTCCGGCATGCCACGGGAGAACGCATTGCTGGCCAGCAAGGTGTGCGGCAGGTGATCGACGTCCATCATCGCCTGGCCGAAGAGCTTACGGTTGCCATTCACGCCACCGAGGCTGGTGCCGGCGATATTCACGCCGTGATAGCCACGGGCACGGCCGATCATCTTGGTCTTGGTCGACTGGCCTTTGAGGCGCCAGTAGGCTCGCACCATCTTCACTGCCGTGTCGGCGCACTCGGAACCCGAGTCGGTGAAGAACACGTGGTTCAGGTTGCCCGGCGTCAGGTCGGTGATCTTTTCCGCCAGCTGGAACGACAGCGGATGGCCGTACTGAAAGCCCGGCGAGTAGTCGAGGGTACCCAGTTGCTTGGCCACCGCCTCCTGGATTTCCTTGCGGGTGTGCCCGGCGCCGCAGGTCCACAGGCCAGATAGCGAGTCATAGACTTTGCGGCCCTTGTCGTCGATCAGCCAGCTGCCCTCGGCGCCAACGATCAGGCGCGGGTCGCGCTGAAAGTTGCGGTTGGCGGTGTACGGCATCCAGTGGGCATCGAGCTTGAGCTGGCTGGCCAGGGATGTCGGGGCGTTTTCAGGCAAGTTCATGGGTGAAACCTCGCAAGGCAATAAGCGCGTAGGGATTAAAAACCGCTGTTGCAGCTAAGTTGCCACGGAGATAAAGTCGGTGAAATCCAACTTTTCTAACCTTCAGTCAGCCCCTCACTAAACTATCGAGTAAGCGCATGAGCAGCCGCCGCCCCGATCCACTGGCACAAGTCAGCGACTTCGATATCCGTCTGCTGCGGATCTTTCGCAGCGTGGTCGAATGCGGCGGCTTCTCCGCGGCTGAAAGCGTGCTCGGCATCGGTCGATCAGCGATCAGCCAGCAAATGAGTGACCTGGAACAGCGCCTGGGTTTGCGTCTGTGCCAACGCGGGCGCGCCGGATTTTCACTGACTGAAGAGGGTCGCGAGGTTTATCAGTCTGCGTTGCAACTATTGAGCGCACTGGAAAGTTTCCGCACCGAGGTCAACGGCCTGCACCAACATCTGCGCGGCGAGTTGACCATCGGCCTGACAGACAACCTGGTGACGCTGCCGCACATGCGCATTACCCATGCCCTGGCGCAATTGAAGGAGCGCGGACCGGATGTGCAGATTCAGATCCGGATGATCGCGCCCAACGAAGTGGAGCAAGGCGTTCTCGACGGTCGACTGCACGTCGGTGTGGTGCCACAGGCGAGTGCGCTGTCCGGGCTGGAGTATCAACCGCTCTACAGCGAACGCTCGCTGCTGTATTGCGCGGTGGGCCACCCGCTGTTTTATGTCGATGACAGGCAACTGGACGATGCACGCCTCAACAGCCAGGACGCGATTGCCCCGACCTTCCGTTTGCCGGCGGACATCCAGGCTCATTATCAAGCGCTCAATTGCACCGCCAGCGCATCGGATCGTGAAGGCATGGCCTTTCTGATTCTGACCGGGCGCTATATCGGTTATCTGCCGGATCACTATGCGAGTCTTTGGGTGCAACAGGGACGCTTGCGGGCGCTGAAAGCCAATACGCGTTTTTATGACCTGAGCCTTGCCTCGGTCACGCGTAAGGGGCGTCGTCCGCACCTGGTGCTGGAAAGCTTCCTGGAGAGCTTGGCCGCGACACGCTGACAGGGGTTTTTCTTACCGGGACTTGTCTGGAACCTGTGGGTGCGCTATCAACGTCAAGGCCCGCAACCCCTCTTGATCGGAAGTGCCCATGACCTTTGAAGTCCCAGCTCACAGCGGCAAGCCCGCCAGCCGCATTCGTCAGAAAAACGAAGAGACCATCATCAAGGCCGCCGAGGACGAGTTCGCCCGTCACGGGTTCAAGGGCACCAGCATGAACACCATTGCCCTGAATGCCGGCTTGCCCAAAGCGAACCTGCATTATTACTTCACCAACAAACTCGGTTTGTATGTGGCGGTGCTGAGCAACATCATCGAGTTATGGGACAGCACCTTCAATACCCTGACCGCGCAAGACGACCCCGCCGAAGCCTTGACCCGCTATATCCGCGCGAAGATGGAGTTTTCCCGGCGCCAGCCGCAAGCGTCCCGAATCTTCGCCATGGAGGTCATCAGTGGCGGCGAATGCCTGACCGAATATTTCAACCAGGACTATCGCACCTGGTTCCAGGGCCGTGCCGCGGTGTTCCAGGCGTGGATTGACGCTGGCAAAATGGACCCGGTCGACCCGGTGCACCTGATTTTCCTGCTGTGGGGCAGCACCCAGCATTACGCCGACTTCGCCACGCAGATCTGCCGGGTCAGCGGACGCAGCAAGCTGACCAAGCAGGACATGGAAGACGCCGGCAATAATCTGATCCGTATCATTCTCAAAGGCTGCGGCCTCACACCTTCCCTCTAAGACCACTATGCCTTTTACCCTCAGCGACTTTTGCGAATACCGCGAAGAGATTCGCAAAAGCCGCTTCATCACCTTTGCCGCACCGATCGGCAGCCCCGCCGACGCCCAGGCCTTCATCGCCCAACACAGCGATCCGAACGCTACGCACAATTGCTGGGCGTGGAAGCTCGGTGATCAATACCGCAGTACCGACGACGGCGAGCCTGGCGGCACGGCTGGCCGACCGATTCTGGCGGCCATCGAGGCACAGGATTGCGATCAGGTCGTCGTACTGGTCATTCGCTGGTATGGCGGCATTCAACTGGGCACCGGCGGACTGGCCCGGGCCTATGGCGGCGGTGCCAACAAGTGCCTGCAAGCAGCGCCAAAGGTTGAGTTGATCAGTCGGGTGCCGGTGCGATGCGCTTGTGCGTTCAGTGAGCTGGCGTTGGTCAAGCTGCGTGTCGCGGAACTCGGCGCACTGGTGGTGCAGGAGGATTTCACGGCCAATGGCGTTGAATTGCAATTGGCGGTGGGTGCGGGGCAGATCGCCACATTGCAATCTCTACTCGCCGACTTAAGTCGTGGACGGATTTTGTTGCAGCGCTAGCAAGATCAAAAGATCGCAGCCTGCGGCAGCTCCTACCGGGAGAACGCTATCCCCTGCAGGAGCTGCCGCAGGCTGCGATCTTTTGGAGCATTGCGCTTTTTTCACTTAGCCCCTAGTTGCCCACATCTGCTGTGCACCCGCCTGTGGATAACCTGAGCACATACCGCTGTAACCCTTCTGTCATGCGGCTTTGCGGGCTTTGCTCATTTTTCGTCCATTTCCTCTTTAAAATTGCTAAATACAAATAAAAACAATCAGTTAGGTTGGTTTAGCACTTTTAGAAGAAAGCCCCCCCGCGCTTATGCCCACCCTTCGAGCTTGCGCACAAATACTGTGGAACAATCTGTGGATAACCCGTTCATGGCTGGCTCGGCTGCATATCGGGCATGGCTTGCGGACATGTGCTCATTTTTTGATCAAAGGCAGATGCGCAAAACGGGAGCGGATCAACGGCTTTGCACTCAAGTGGTGCCTGGCTCGCGATCAACTCAAACCCGGCACCGAGCGCAATGCCCTGACACACGGACTCCCAGAATATTTCCTGACCTGATGGCCAGAAAATTGCTTTATCCACAGGCATCAATTCAATCGAATCGAGCCTGTCATGCCCACCGCCGATCCAATGCCCCGTCTGCAACTGAGCAACATCAGTAAACGCTACCCCGGCTGCCTGGCCAACGATGCCATCGACCTGACTATCGCCCCCGGTGAAATCCACGCGTTACTCGGCGAAAACGGTGCCGGCAAAAGCACCTTGATGAAAATCATCTACGGCGTCGTCCATGCCGATGCTGGCGAGATTTTCTGGCATGGCCAGCCCGTGAACCTGCGCAATCCGGCCCAGGCGCGCGAACTGGGGATCGGCATGGTGTTCCAGCACTTCTCGCTGTTCGAAACCCTGAGCGTGGCGCAGAACATCGCACTGGCCATGGGGCCGGCGGCAGGCTCGCCCAGCCAGCTCGAACGCAAGATCGATGAAGTGTCGCAACGCTACGGCATGGCGCTGGAGCCGCAGCGACGGGTGCACAGCCTGTCCATCGGCGAACGGCAACGGGTGGAAATCATTCGCTGCCTGATGCAGGACATCCGCCTGTTGATTCTCGATGAACCGACCTCGGTGCTGACTCCGCAGGAGGCCGAGGACTTGTTCGTGACCCTGCGTCGACTGGCAGCCGAAGGCTGCAGCATTTTGTTCATCAGCCACAAACTCGCCGAAGTGCGCGCGCTTTGCCACAGCGCAACCGTGTTGCGCGGCGGGCGAGTCGCGGGGCATTGCGTGCCGGCCGACTACTCGGATCGGCAACTGGCGTGCCTGATGGTTGGCGAAGCGGCGGAGTTGATCGACGATTACACGAAGGTGGCCGGCAGCGATGTTTTTTTGAACATCCAAGGTTTGTCGTGGCACAACCCGGATCCGTTCGGTTGCTCGCTCAAGGCCATCGACCTTGCCGTGCACAGCGGTGAAATCGTCGGCATCGCCGGTGTCGCCGGCAATGGTCAGGATGAGCTGCTGGCGTTGCTCAGCGGCGAAGAACGACTGCGCCGCAATGAGGCTGCAACCATCAGCTTTGGCGGCGAACCGGTTGCGCATCTACGTGCCGATGCCCGTCGCCAACGCGGACTGGCTTTCGTTCCGGCCGAACGACTGGGGCATGGCGCCGTGCCGGATCTGAGCCTGGCGGACAACGCCCTGCTCAGCGCATTCCAGCACGGTCTGGTGAGCAAGGGGCTGATCCAGCGCAGCAAGGTCCAGGCGCTCGCGCAAGAGATCATTCGCCGCTTCGGGGTCAAGACTTCCGGCCCCCATGCACCGGCCCGCAGCCTGTCAGGCGGTAACTTGCAGAAATTCATTCTGGGCCGGGAAATACTTCAACAACCGAAATTGCTGGTGGCTGCGCACCCGACCTGGGGCGTGGATGTCGGCGCGGCCGCAACCATTCACCGGGCGCTGATTGCTCTGCGCGATGCCGGCGCGGCAATCCTGGTGATTTCCGAAGACCTCGAAGAATTGTTCCAGATCAGCGACCGCCTCGGCGCCTTGTGCAGCGGCCGGTTATCACCGCTCAAGGCCACAGTCGACACTCGCCTGACCGATGTCGGTGGCTGGATGGCCGGCCAGTTCGACGCCCCTCAATTGCCTGCCTACGCCACCCGCTAACGGAGTTCTCATGCTGCTTTCTCTTGAACCGCGTGGCCAGCAATCGAGGCTGATGCTGTGGTGCTCGCCGTTGTTGGCCGCGGTCCTGACCCTGGGCAGTGGCTCATTACTGTTTATCGCCTTGGGCCACGATCCATTGCTGACTTTGCATACGCTGTTGGTTGCGCCTATCAGTGATCTGTACGGCCTCTCCGAGTGGCTGGTCAAAGCGTTACCGATTCTGCTCTGCGCGCTGGGCCTGGCCGTAGCCTACCAGGCGCGGATCTGGAACATCGGCGCCGAAGGCCAACTGCTGCTCGGCGCCTTGGCCGGCAGCGTGCTGGCGGTGAACTTCATCGAGGTGCAAAGCCGCTGGGCACTGTTCGTGATCCTGCTTGCCGGAACCCTGGCCGGTGCCGCGTGGGCGGGACTGACAGCGTGGTTGCGTACTCGCTTCAACGCCAATGAAATCCTCACCAGCATCATGCTCAACTACATCGCCTTGAACCTGCTGTTGTATTGCGTCCACGGTCCGCTGAAAGATCCGCAGGGTTTCAATTTTCCCCAGTCGGCGATGTTCGGTGACGCCAGCCGCTTGCCACTGTTAATGGAGGACGGCCGAATTCACGCTGGCGTGTACTTCGCCCTGCTCGCCCTGGTGGCGGTGTGGGTGCTGCTGCACAAAAGTTTCGTCGGGTTCCAGATCAAAGTGCTTGGGCTGGACAAGCGCGCGGCCGGTTTCGCCGGCTTTCGAGAAAAACGCCTGGTCTGGCTGGTGCTGTTGGTCAGCGGTGGCCTCGCGGGCTTGGCGGGGGCATGTGAGGTGACCGGGCCGATCGGGCAACTGGTACCGCAAGTGTCCCCGGGCTACGGCTACGCGGCGATCACCGTAGCGTTTCTCGGGCGCTTGAACCCGGTTGGCATTCTGGTTTCCAGCTTGTTGATGGCGTTGCTTTACATCGGTGGCGAGAGTGCGCAAATGAGCTTGAACCTGCCGCAAGCGATCACCCAGCTGTTCCAGGGGATGATGCTGTTTTTCCTGCTGGCCTGTGATGTGCTGATTCTCTACCGACCCCGCTTGAACCTGCGCAGGAAACGCCGTGCACCCGCCATCGCCGTACCACAACAAGTAGGGGCCCTGTGATGGATATCGATCTGCTGAGTAACATTTTCTACGCCATGGTTCGCTGCGGTACGCCGCTGTTGCTGGTGGCGCTGGGCGAACTGGTCTGCGAGAAAAGCGGCGTACTCAATCTGGGCCAGGAAGGGATGATGCTGTTTGGCGCGGTGATGGGGTTCATCATCGCGTTCAGCACCGGCAACCTGTGGCTTGGGGTATTACTGGCGATGTTCGCCGGGATGCTGTTGTCATCGTTGTTCGCTCTGGTGGCGCTGGTCTTCAATGCCAACCAGGTCGCCACGGGGCTGGCCCTGACGATTTTCGGCGTGGGGTTGTCGAGCTTTGTCGGTGCGGCGTGGGTTGGTAAACCATTAACGGGCTTTGAGCCGGTGGCACTCCCTTATTTGAGCCAGATACCGCTGATTGGACGGATGCTGTTCGCCCAGGATCTGCTGGTGTACCTGTCATTCGCGCTGTTTGCGCTGGTGGCCTGGGTGACGCTGCAAACCCGCGTCGGGCTGATCATCCAGGCGGTCGGGGAAAACCCGGATGCGGCCAGCGCAATGGGTTTGCCGGTGTTGGCCGTGCGCGCATTGGCGGTGTTGTTTGGCGGCGCGATGGCGGGACTTGCCGGCGCCTACCTGTCGCTGGCCTACACACCGATGTGGGCGGAAAACATGAGCGCCGGCCGGGGCTGGATTGCCTTGGCATTGGTGGTATTCGCCAGTTGGCGGGTATGGCGCTTGCTGCTGGGGGCGTACCTGTTCGGACTCGCCAGCATCCTGCACCTGGTGGCGCAGGGACTGGGACTGGCGATTCCATCGAGTTTGCTGGCGATGCTGCCGTATGTGGCGACCATTGTGGTGCTGGTGCTGCTGTCCAGGGACAAGGTGCGCACGCGGTTGTATGCGCCGGTTTCATTGGGGCAGCCGTGGCAGGCTGGGCATTAGTGGTTGTCTGGTCTGGCCTCTTCGCGGGCAAGCCCGCTCCCACATAGGCGCGTGCGCCGCTATTAATGTGTCTGGCGCAGTCCCTGTGGGAGCGGGCTTGCCCGCGAAGAGGCCCGCACTGGCAACACTTGAGCAATGCCCCACATCAATTCAAACAGCAGAAAAATCACCAGCAGCGAACTCCCACCATGGATCAGGGCATAAGCCCGCGCACCAGGTGGCGATACTGTGTTGAAGTCCACATCGATATTGCTCCATCAATTTCCGGGAGCAACCAGGCTAAAGCCTGGAGTATGCTCCAGGGTCAAGCCCTCGAAGAGACGTGATGATGCGCATCGGGGAATTAGCCCAAGCCAGCGCCGATCCGGACAGTGCCGTCACACGATTGCTGCAAGACAGGCTCAAACTGATCGAAGCGCGCATGGCCCGCATTGCGCGATGAGTTGCAACATCGGCTTGGACAAGATTGTCCATTGAATCCACGTCCCTGAACCTCAAGGAAGCCACACATGTCCAGAACCGCACTGATCATCGGTGCCTCCCGCGGCCTTGGCCTCGGCCTGGTGAAAACCCTGCTTGCCGACGGCTGGCAAGTGACCGCCACCGTGCGCAATCCGCAAAACGCCGAGGCCCTCAAGGCATTGGGCAAGGTGCGGATCGAGAAACTCGACATGGACGATCAGCAAGCAGTGATCATGCTGAGCCAGAAACTCAAGGACGAAGTGTTTGACTTGCTGTTCGTCAACGCCGGGGTCAAAGGCCCTGAGGTGCAGACGCCAAACGGTGGCGCGACCCTGGCCGAAGTTGGCCAACTGTTCTTCACCAACGCCGTGGCGCCGATCAACCTGGCGCAACGCTTTGTTGGGCAAATCCGCCCGGACAGCGGCGTGCTGGCCTTCATGAGCTCGGTGTTGGGCAGCGTGACCATGCCTGACGCGCCGGAACTGGCGCTGTACAAGGCCAGCAAGGCTGCACTCAATTCCATGACCAACAGCTTCGTCACGCAGTTGGGCGAAACCAGCCTTACCGTGCTGTCGCTGCATCCGGGCTGGGTGAAAACCGACATGGGCGGTGAAGGCGCTGACATCGATGTGGACACCAGCACACGCGGGCTAATTGACCAGGTGAATGCGTATGCCGGCAAGGGCGGGCATCACTTCATCAACTACAGGGGTGAAACCATTCCCTGGTAACCACCGCCGCCCAGTGTAGGAGCGAGCCTGCTCGCCATGGACGCCAGAGATGACGCGGGCTTTCTGCAGGCCCGCATTGTCTGGACGTTTTTCGCGAGCATGCTCGCTCCTAAAAGGGTTTTACGTTGTCTGGTCGGACCGGGCTTGCCCGCGACACCGTTTTGATTAAAACTTGGCACCTCGCCTCCCCGGCGACCCTGGATCAGCAGACAGGGCAACACTGAGCTGGCAACCCTGAACCCAACTTTCAGAGGAGCCGGCCAACATGCCTGCGACCCGTACCTGGTTAAAAAATCCCCTCGCCATTTTTACAGCCAACGACCTCGATGCCCGTGGCGGCCTGGTGCTGCAAGACGGTCTGATCGTCGAAGTACTTGGCCTCGGCCAACAGCCCTGCGCGCCGTGCAATGAAATATTCGATGCCCGCGAGCATGTGATCCTGCCGGGGCTGATCAACACCCATCACCACTTCTATCAAACCCTGACCCGCGCCTGGGCTCCCGTGGTCAACCAGCCGTTGTTTCCGTGGCTGAAAACCCTGTACCCGGTCTGGGCACGCCTGACTCCGGAAAAACTCGCCCTCGCCACCAAAGTCGCCTTGGCTGAACTGCTGTTGTCCGGTTGCACCACGGCCGCCGACCACCACTACCTGTTCCCCGAAGGCCTGGAAAATGCGATCGATGTACAAGTCGAGAGCGTTCGCGAACTGGGCATGCGCGCCATGCTGACGCGCGGCTCCATGAGCCTGGGTGAAAAGGACGGTGGCCTGCCGCCGCAGCAAACCGTACAGGAAGGTGAAGTGATCCTGGCCGATAGCCAGCGCTTGATCGCCGAGTACCACGAACGTGGCGAAGGCGCGCAAATCCAGATCGCCCTGGCGCCCTGCTCCCCCTTCTCCGTCACCCCGCAAATCATGTCTGCCAGCGCCGAACTGGCGAACAACCTCGACGTGCGCCTGCACACGCATTTGGCGGAAACCCTCGACGAAGAAGATTTCTGCCTGCAGCGCTTTGGCCTGCGCACCGTCGATTACCTGGACAGCGTCGGCTGGCTCGGACCGCGTACCTGGCTGGCACACGGCATCCACTTCAACCCGGATGAAATCGCCCGCCTTGGCGCCGCCGGCACGGGTATTTGCCATTGCCCGAGCTCGAACATGCGCCTGGCCTCCGGCATCTGCCCGACCATCGAGCTAACCGATGCCGGCGCGTTGCTCGGTCTTGGCGTGGACGGTTCTGCCTCCAACGATGCGTCGAACATGATGCTCGAAACCCGTCAGGCGTTGTACATCCAGCGTCTGCGCTACGGTGCCGAGAAAATCACACCAGAGCGCGTACTGGGCTGGGCGACCAAAGGTTCGGCCAGTTTGCTTGGGCGCAGCGACATCGGTGAAATCGCCGTGGGCAAACAAGCTGACCTGGCGCTGTTCAAACTCGACGAGTTGCGCTTCTCCGGCAGCCACGATCCGGTATCGGCACTGCTCTTGTGCGGCGCGGACCGTGCAGACCGAGTGATGGTCGGCGGCAAATGGCGAGTGATCGACGGGCAGGTCGAGGGGCTGGACCTCAAGGGGTTGATTGCCGATCACAGCCAGGCGGCTCGGCAGTTGATCGCGGGCGTCTGACCCAACACCGATCCACTGTAGGAGCTGGCGCAGCCTGCGATCTTTTGATTTTGCTTCTAAAAAACAAGATCAAAAGATCGCAGGCTGCGCCAGCTCCTACAGACCCAACAGCGACAACATGATAAACGTCGCAAACAGCACAAAGTGAGTCATCCCTTCGATGGCGTTGGTTTCGCCATCGTTGAGGTTGATCGCACTGACGATCAGGGTAATGAAGATCATCACGGTCTGCACCGGGGTCATGGCCATCTGGAACGGCTGCCCGGTATAGAGCGCCATTGCTTCCATCACCGGCACCGTCAGGATCACCGTCGACAGCGACGCCCCCAACGCGATGTTGACCACCGACTGCATGCGGTTGGCCAACGCCGCACGCAACGCGGTCAGAATTTCCGGTGCGGCCGAGATGGCCGCCACCAGAATCGCCGTGATCACCGGCGGTGCGCCCGTCCCTTCCAGCCCCAGGTCGAGGGTCTTGGACATCACTTCGGCCAGGGCACCGATCACCACCACACCGAACACCAGGATGCCGATCGACAATGCCAGGCTGATCGGTGCCGGCTCCTGCTCCAGCGGTTCCTTCTTGCGGCGTTTTTCCGGGTAGCTGTAGCTGAAAAAGTAACTGTGCGGCCCGACCTGCATCCGCAGGAACAAGGCGTAAAGCACCACCATCGCGCCGATGGTGAACGCCGAATAGAGCTTCCAGTCGCCTTTGGGAATGAACTCCGGCACCACCATCGACACACCCATCGCGGTCAGGATCATCACGCTGTAGCTGCGCGCCGAATCGTCGTTGTAGGACTGTTCGCCATGCTTGAGCCCACCCATCAACGCCGCCAGGCCGAGGATGCCATTGATGTCGAGCATGACGGCTGAGTAAATCGTGTCGCGCACCAGCGTAGCCGACGCTTCGTTGCTCATCATGATCGCCAGGATCACCACTTCCACCAGCACCGCGGCCAAGGTCAGGATCATCGTGCCGTAAGGGTCGCCGACCTTTTCCGCGAGCAGTTCGGCTTGGTGGGCGACACGCATGGAGGCGGCGACGATGAATGCGATCAGCACCAGCCCACCAGTCAGCGCGACCGCCTGGCCGCTGTGCAGCAACCAGTGCTCCAGCGGGAAAGCCACGAGTGCGGCGATCAAGGCCAGTAGCAGAAAGGTTTCTTGCTTGAGAATCGTGAGCATGTCGGGCCTTTTGCCGAGGAGGTGCGATATGCGACTGACTGCAGCGCGGCGATAACGTTTCGTTTCACCTTAGCGCACCAGTGGATGGCGCCTCTTTAAGGTCATGCACTTTTTTCGACCTTGCAGCCCTCATCGCGAGCAGGCTCGCTCCCACAGGTAATCGCGTTTCCAACCATCACACGGTTTCCCTGGCATTTGTTGTCCGGTTGGTCAGGCTTTTGCATTGACCCTCTCCACACACAACAAAAGGGAGTTCGAATTCATGCAAATACGTCCACTGCACACACTGCTGTGCGCCGCCATCGGCCTCGGGATCAGCCTCAGCGCCTTTGCCGCTGAGCCACTGAAAGTAGGCTTCGTCTACATCGGTCCTATCGGTGACCACGGCTGGACGTACCAGCATGAACAGGGACGCCAGGCACTGGCGCAACAGCTTGGCGACCGAATCACCACCAACTATGTGGAGAACGTTGCCGAAGGCGCGGACGCCGAGCGAGTGATCCGCAACATGGCCAAGGACAAGTACGACCTGATCTTCACCACCTCCTTCGGCTACATGAACCCGACACTCAAGGTCGCCAAACAGTTTCCCAACGTGACGTTCGAACACGCCACCGGCTACAAGCAGGACAAGAACCTGGGCACCTACCTGGCGCGCACGTATGAAGGTCGCTACGTCGGCGGTTTCCTTGCGGCAAAGATGACCAAAAGCAAAAAGATTGGCTACGTCGCCTCGTTCCCGATTCCGGAAGTGATCCGTGACATCAACGCCATTCAACTGGCCCTGAACAAGTACAACCCGGGCACTGAAATCAAAGTGGTATGGGTGAACTCCTGGTTCGATCCGGGCAAGGAAGCCGATGCCGCCAACGCGCTGATCGACCAGGGCGTGGACGTGGTGTTCCAGCACACCGACAGCCCGGCGCCGATCCAGGCCGCGGAACGTCGCGGCGTGTATGCGGTGGGCTACGCTTCGGACATGGCGCACTTCGGCCCCAAGGCGGTGCTGACGTCCATCGTCAACGACTGGGCGCCGCATTACCTCCAGGCAACCCAAAGCGTGATCGACCACAGCTGGAAAACCCAGGATTACTGGGGTGGCCTCAAGGAAGGCACCGTTGAACTGCCGATCAGCGACCTGGTACCGGCAGCGGTGAAGACTGAAGCGGAGCAGATCATCGCCGACATCAAGAGCGGCACGCTGCAGCCGTTTACCGGACCGATCAAGGACCAGGCCGGGGTCGAGAAAATACCTGCGGGTGTCAGCGCGACGAATACGGAATTGGCGTCGATGAATTATTACGTGGAAGGCATGAAGGCTGACATGCCCAAGTAGTACCCCACCCCGTGTAGGAGCTGCCGCAGGCTGCGATCTTTTGATTTTTTATCAGATCAAGATCAAAAGATCGCAGCCTGCGGCAGCTCCTACAGGGATTTTCAACGCTCTCAGGATTGTGTATGAACAGTCTTCCCATCATCGACATCGCCCCCCTCTACACCGACGACCAAAGCGCCTGGGCAACCGTGGCAACGCAAATCGACCACGCCTGCCGCGAATGGGGCTTTTTCTACATCAAGGGTCACACGATCAGCGCCGCGCGCATCGACGCCGTGCTCGACAGCGCCAAGCGTTTCTTCGCCCTGCCTGCGGCCGAGAAGCTCAAGATCGACATCACCCAGACCCGCCACCATCGCGGCTATGGCGCTATCGCCACCGAACAACTGGACCCGAGTAAACCCAGCGACCTGAAAGAAACGTTCGACATGGGCCTGCACCTGCCGCTCGACCATCCCGATGTGCTGGCGGAAAAACCGTTGCGCGGCCCCAACCGCCATCCATCGATGCCAGGTTGGGAGGCGCTGATGGAGCAACACTACGTCGACATGCAGGCACTTGCGCAAACCTTGTTGCGGGCAATGACGTTGGCACTCGGCATCGAGCGGGATTTTTTCGACACGCGCTTTCGTGAACCGGTCAGCGTATTGCGCATGATTCACTACCCGCCGCGACACACCGCCACTTCCCGGGAGCAGCAAGGCGCCGGGGCTCACACCGATTACGGCTGTATCACCCTGCTCTACCAGGATGCCGCCGGGGGCTTGCAAGTCAAAAACGTAAAAGGCGAATGGATCGATGCCCCGCCGATCGAAGGGACGTTCGTGGTCAATCTCGGTGACATGATGGCGCGCTGGAGCAACGACCGTTACCTGTCAACGCCGCACAGGGTGATCAGCCCGTTGGGCGTGGATCGTTACTCGATGCCATTCTTTGCCGAGCCGCACCCCGATACCCGCATCGAATGCCTGCCCGGATGCCAGGATGAACAGCAGGCGGCGAAATACCCGGCCACCACTTGCGCCCAGTTCCTACTCTCACGTTTCGCCGATACCTACGCTTATCGACGGGAACAGGAGGCGGTGGAATGAACCGCCTGGTCAGGTTTTATCAATTGTTGCGACGAGCATCTGTAGAATGGCGCCATTGCACCTGATGAGAACAGAATTATGTACGACTGGCTGAATGCCCTGCCCAAGGCCGAACTGCACCTGCACCTGGAAGGTTCGCTGGAACCCGAACTGCTGTTTGCCCTGGCCGAACGCAACAAGATCGCCCTGCCGTGGAGCGATGTCGAAACCCTGCGCAAGGCCTACGCCTTCAATAACCTGCAAGAATTCCTCGACCTGTACTACCAGGGTGCCGACGTGCTGCGCACTTCCCAGGATTTCTACGACCTGACCTGGGCCTATCTCTTGCGCTGCAAGGCGCAGAATGTGATTCACACCGAACCGTTCTTCGACCCGCAGACCCACACCGACCGTGGCATTCCATTCGAAGTGGTGCTCAACGGCATCGCCGCAGCGTTGAAGGACGGTGAGCAACAACTGGGAATCACCAGCGGTTTGATTTTGAGCTTCCTGCGCCATTTGAGCGAAGAGCAGGCGCAGAAGACCCTCGACCAGGCGCTGCCGTTCCGCGATGCGTTTGTCGCCGTGGGCCTGGACAGCTCCGAGATGGGGCACCCACCGAGCAAGTTTCAGCGCGTGTTCGACCGCGCCCGTGGCGAAGGTTTCCTGACGGTCGCCCATGCCGGTGAAGAAGGCCCGCCCGAGTACATCTGGGAAGCCCTCGACCTGCTGAAAATCCAGCGCATCGACCATGGCGTGCGCGCCATCGAAGACGAGCGCCTGATGCAGCGCATCATCGATGAGCAGATCCCGCTGACCGTGTGCCCACTGTCCAACACCAAGCTCTGTGTGTTTGATCACATGTCGCAGCACAATATTCTCGACATGCTCGAGCGTGGCGTGAAAGTGACCGTGAACTCCGATGACCCGGCGTACTTCGGCGGTTACGTCACCGAAAACTTCCATGCCCTGTATACAGACCTGGGCATGACCCAGGACCAGGCCAAACGCCTGGCGCAGAACAGCCTGGATGCCCGGTTGGTCAAACCCTGATATCGCAGCTCCTACAAGGCCATTTCAAGCTCGGTCTGCCTGGCGAAACGGTGAATTTCTTTCTGCCCGGCGGCGGTAAGCTGCAGGGCACGAGAATCCACGGGCAAGTTCAGCCAGCCGGACTGCATGAACAGCTGCAACAATGCCGCGCCCAGGGCTCCACCCAGGTGCGGGCGTCTTTCGCTCCAGTCGGGACACGCACAGGCAACCTTGCCGCTGCGATGGGCCAGCGCCTGAATGTAGACTCCGCGTGACGCCAGCTGTGTCGAGCCCTTGAGGGTGATCGTGACCCGCTGGTCGAACTGCTCGATCCATCCCGCCTCCAGCAGGCGCTGGTATAGATCGGCGGCCAGGGTGCCACCCAAATGGTCCTCACACAGCCGCGCACGCAACAGCGATGAACCCCTCGGCTGAGGTTTGGCCAAGGGGGCGGCACGTTTGAATATGTCCGGGATATCCTGCGGTGTGCTGGCCAGCGTGGCGCTGGCCAGGGCTTCGATCGCGGCACCGATTTCGGGGGCTGCCAGGCGGAAGAAGCGCTTTCGCCCACGGGCTTCAACTTTCAACAGGCCTCCGGCGGACAACCGCCCCAGATGCGCACTCGCCGAAGACGGTGACAGCCCGGCCATCAATGCCAATTCTTCGGTATGTCGCGCCGATCCGTCCATCAAGGCCCACATCATTGCGCTGCGCTTCGGGTCAGCCAGCAACGTGGCTATCTGGCTGATGCAAGGTGCATGTTCCATGTATTCACTCCCTGTTGAATCGTATCGTCCTGCTGCTCAGAGATATCTTGACCCGTCATGTGCTGTCGGCCAAACGTGGAAACTGCCATAAACCGGGCTCGCCCTTGCGACCGACGGTGCGTTCACCAGGCAAGCATCAGTATAGGCCGGTTGACCGCCAGATCCTGCCCCCCGCAAACCGCCGATGCTGATAGTTCCTGAGGGAAATTTCGCTTTTTGCCTGAGACTAATGATCAATACCCGATAATCCCGGAAAATGACTACTCAAGCGGGCGCATCGGCTGGCAAGCATTTCCCGCAAAAGGTTCACCGGCTTACTCAATTGTGCGCGATGGGCGCACAACAAATTCAGCGGTGCGCGCTCACAGAGCAGTTCCGGCATCAGCACTTTCAAGCGCCCCGCTAACACATCGTTGGCCACATCAAGCCAGGATTTGTAGGCGATCCCGGCCCCTGCCAGCGCCCACAGGCGCACGACATCGGCATCGTCACTGAAACGATCGCCACCGACGGTCAGGCTGACCTCGCGCTTGCCGTCATGAAAACTCCAGTGATCGTGAACCCGGCTGCCCAGCATGAACAGCAGGCAATTGTGCTGGGCCAGTTGCTCCAGTTGGCGCGGCTCGCCACGCCGGGCAAGGTATTCGGGCGCGGCACACAGCACTCGACGATTGTGTGGGGCGATGGGTAGCGCCACCAGGCTGGAATCTTCCGGTTCGCCGTAGCGCAGGGCGATGTCCACTGGCTGGCGGAACAGATCGGCGATGCGGTCGCCCAGCAGCAAGCGCACGGTAAGCTTGGGGTGCTCGCGCTGAAACTGATCCAGCCAGGGCAACAGCAGGTTGCGCCCAAAGTCCGATGGCGCGGACAACTGCAAGACGCCGCTGACCTGATCCTGTCCGCTGGCCAACAGGCGCCGGCCTTCATCGAGATGACTCAAGGCCGCCCGGGCGTACTCGAGAAAACCTTCGCCTTCTGCGGTCAGGCGCAGGCTGCGGGTCGAGCGGGCCAGCAGGCGGGCGCCCAGTTGCTGTTCGATGCGCTTCAACGCTGCACTCGCCACTGCTGCCGACATGTCCATGCCCCGTGCAGCTGCGGACAGGCTGCCCAGGTCCGCCGCACGGACGAACAACTGCAAATCATCGAACCGCAGCATGTGAGCCTTCATTATCAAAAAAACATTGAAAGAGACTGCTCTTTTAGCGGGTTTTATCTTCCATAGAAATAGCCAATCATCCGTCCCATCGAATCTTAATTCAGAGAGTTATCTGGGAGCCTTCCAATGAAAGCCGTTGCCTACTACGCCTCGTTGCCGATCAGCGATGAAAACGCCCTGCAAGACATCGAACTGCCGGAGCCAGTCGCTGGCCCCCGCGACCTGCTGGTGGAGGTCAAGGCCATCTCGGTGAACCCGGTGGACACCAAGGTCCGGCAGAACGTCCAGCCTGAAGCCGGCGCGGCCAAAGTGCTGGGTTGGGACGTGGCCGGCGTGGTCAAGTCGGTTGGCAGCGAAGTGACATTGTTCAAGGCTGGCGACAAGGTCTTCTACGCCGGCTCCATCGCCCGTGCTGGCGGTAACAGCGAGCTGCACGTGGTTGATGAGCGAATCGTCGGCCATATGCCGAACACCCTGGGTTTCGCCGAGGCCGCCGCCCTGCCGTTGACGGCCATTACCGCGTGGGAGTTGCTGTTCGAGCGCCTGCAGGTGCGCGAAGGCAAGACCGATGAAGGCCAGAGCCTGTTGATCGTCGGTGCGGCCGGCGGCGTCGGTTCGATCCTCACGCAACTGGCCAAACAGCTCACGGGCTTGAAGGTGATCGGTACCGCTTCGCGCCCGCAGACCCAAAGCTGGGTGAAAGCGCTGGGAGCCGATCAGGTGATCGACCACAGCCAGCCACTGGCCCAGGCCCTCAAACAGGCCGGCATCGATCAGGTGACCCATGTCGCCAGCCTGACCCAGACCGATCATCACCTGGATCAACTGGTCGAGGCGTTGGCACCACAAGGCAAGCTGGCACTGATCGACGACCCGAAGAGCCTCGACGTGACCAAGCTCAAGCGCAAGAGCCTGTCACTGCACTGGGAGTTCATGTACACCCGCTCACTGTTCGAAACCGCGGACATGATCGAGCAGCACAAACTGCTCAACCGGGTAGCCGAGCTGATCGACGCCGGCACTCTGAAAACCACGGTCGGCGAACATTTCGGCATCATCAATGCGGCGAACCTGCGGCGTGCCCATGCACTGCTGGAAAGCGGAAAATCCAAGGGCAAGATTGTGCTGGAAGGGTTTTAAGCGACTGCAGGAGCTGCCGAAGGCTGCTCTCGGACTGCGATGTTTTTTGTTACAAACCGTCAGTCCGAGAGTTGAGCCTTGTCACAATAGCGCTCGTATTCGGGTCTACAATCGAAGCCTCTGCGAGAAATCTTTTACTTGAGGAGGTCAGTAATGAAGATCCTGATAAAAGAATTGGCAAAGTCCCAGTGGCAGGTCCGCCTGGATCAACATGCCGTCACCTTCCGCAGCGAAGCCGAAGCCCGCGCCTTCACCAATACCCTTGAAGCGCGCCTGCACGCCCCGCACCAGATACCCGACCGCCAACAGCGCGCTGTTGGCTGAGTCAGTCCTCAGACCTGGGCTTGCACCAACGCCCGGGCATTTTGTAAACGTCGGGTGAGCAGCGCTGCGCTCACCACCAGAATCCCGCACAGGCTGATGACCATGGCCATCGGCATGGCGCTGCCATCGTGCAATACACCGACCAGCGCCGCAGCGCCTGCCGCGACACTGAATTGCAGGCATCCGAGCATGGCCGAGGCACTGCCGGCGCGGGCACCCTGGCCGTTCATCGCGCAGGCCGAGGCATTGGGAAGAATGCAACCGAGGCTGGCGATGCAGACAAATAATGGAATCAGCAGCGGCCAGAGCTGTGCGGTGTGCAGCGCACTGACGGCGAGCAACGCCAGGCCGGCACCGAGGTAGATCCATACTGTGCGTGTCAGCAGGAACGCCGGACCACGCTTGGCCAACAGTCGCGCGTTGACTTGGGCCACGAGGATGAACCCCGCCGCGTTGGCACCGAAGAACCAGCCAAAATGTTCGGCCGGGACGCCGTAGAGCTTGATGAAGATAAACGGCGACCCGGCGATGTAGGAGAACATGCCAGCGATGGCGATACCGCCCGTCAGGGCATGGCCGAGGTATACCGGGTCCTTGAGCAAACGTGCGTACTGGCGCAATGCACCCGCCAAGGGTTGGCGTGGCAAATGGGCGGGCATGCTTTCTGGCAGGCCCAGTGCAACGGCCAGCCCTGCCAGGGCACTGAAACCGGTCAGCGCGAGGAATATCGACTGCCAGCCTGTGGTGTTGACCAGCAAACCGCCGAGCATCGGTGCAAGAATCGGCGCCAACCCCATCACCAGCATCAATTGCGAAAAGACTTTTGCCGAGCCCACCGCATCGCATTTGTCGCTGACCACTGCCCTCGAGATCACCATCCCTGCGCAACCGCCCAGTGCCTGGATGAACCGCGCGCCGATCAGCCACTCCAGGCTCGGTGCATACGCGCACGCCAACGAAGCGGCGGTAAACAGCCCGACCCCGATCAACAACGGCATGCGTCGCCCGAAACGATCAGCCACCGGGCCGTAAGCCAGCTGACCAATGGACAAGCCGAGGAAATACGCGGCCAACGTCAGCTGAACGTGTTTTTCGTCGGTGCCGAAGGCGAGCGCCATTGCCGGGAACGCCGGCAGATAAAAATCGATCGCCAGCGGACCGAAAGCGCTCAAGGCGCCAAGAATCAGGATTGTGCGAAAATTCATCAGGCATCCAATGGGACAGAAGTCGGCAGCCCGACAGTCTAGCCGCGCATGGACGCCTTGAACATTAAGTTAGCTCGCTAACTATTAAAAAATTCAGGCCAGCTTCACGCGGTAGCCTTCTTCACTGATGGCCTCGATCACTTGCTCGGCGCTCAATGCACTTTCTACGCCGACTTCCCTGGCCGCCAGGTCGACCCGCACACTCGCGGCCGGGTCCTTGGCCTGCACAGCCTGGGTGATCGCCTTGACGCAGTGACCGCAGGACATGCCTTCAACGTTGAACACTTGCATGGATGACTCCTTTACTGAGGTGTTTGAATGAGGTGAGCTACAGTCTCGAGCTTGCCACCATGGCAAGGTCAAGTTCCGAAGTAACCTGCCGGGCTGGCAATCGGCTTCGCGCTCGGCCAAGCTGCGTGCATCTACGTCTTGATCCCAGGAGATTCAGCCATGCGCTGGTCAGCTTTCAGCCTGTTAGGCCTGCTCAGCCTTTTCACCGCCACAGCCCCGGTCAATGCCGCCGGTGAGGATTATGGCGTGCTGATCATTTCCCGCGAGCGCCTGGAAGTCGCAACCAGCTGCGAAATCGGTGTGTATATCCAGGACCAGCTGGCGGCGCGGCTGTTCCAGGAGCAAAGCACCTCGTTCAACTTGCCACCGGGCAATGTGTCGCTGCGCTTGAAGTTGCTGCCGGGCCAGGCGCCGGGGTGTAACCCGGGCATGTTGGCGCCGGGTTCGCAAGACATCCAGCTCAGGGCCGGTGATGTGTTGAAGTACCGGATTGCGATGACACAGGATGGGATGTATCTGAAGCGCGCAGGCCTCGGATACTGAAACATCCCCCTGTAGGAGCGAGCATGCTCCGGGCGGCGTTCCGACGAAGGTCGTCAACGATAACGCTGGAAACCTGACACCCCGCGGCGCTCTCGGGTTCATCGCGAGCAGGCTCGCTCCTACAAGGTTGATATCGCACTTTGATCTTGGTGCTTGACCTTGCCAGCATGGCAAGGTTGATCCTGTAGGCAACTACTACAGGGAGCGTGACCGATGTCCGAATCCATTACTTTCGATCTGCCAATTGCCGGCATGACCTGTGCCAGCTGCGCCGGGCGTGTCGAGCGCGCCTTGAGCAAAGTCGTCGGCGCCAGTGCCGTCAGTGTCAACCTGGCCACTGAGCATGCCCGGGTTCAAGCGCCAGTCGACAGTCTCCCGGCCTTGGTGGAGGCCGTGCAAAAAGCCGGTTATAGCGTGCCGCAGCAGCGCCTGGAATTGAGCATCGACGGCATGACTTGCGCCTCCTGTGTCGGCCGGGTCGAACGGGCACTGAGCAAGGTGGCCGGGGTCAAGAGCGTCAGCGTTAACCTGGCCAATGAACGCGCTCATGTGGAACTGTTCGGGCAGGTCGATCCGCAAACCCTGATCGGTGCCGTGGCCAAGGCCGGTTACGCCGCCAGCGTCTGGCAAGACGATCAGCCACATATCGACACGCAGCAAACCCGACTGTACCGCGAGCGCTGGGCCTTGATCGCGGCCATCACCCTCGCCTTGCCCCTGGTTTTGCCGATGTTGCTGCAACCGTTCGGCGTGCACTGGATGCTTCCGGCCTGGGCGCAGTTCGCCTTGGCCACGCCGGTGCAATTCATCTTTGGCGCACGGTTTTATGTAGCCGCCTGGAAAGCCGTGCGTGCCGGCGCTGGCAACATGGATCTGCTGGTCGCGCTGGGCACCAGTGCCGGTTATGGCTTGAGCGTGTACGAATGGGCCACCGCCGCCGGGCGCATGCCGCACCTGTATTTCGAAGCCTCGGCTGTAGTGATTGCCCTGGTGTTGTTGGGCAAGTACCTGGAAAGCCGCGCCAAACGCCAGACTGCCAGCGCCATTCGCGCCCTGGAAGCGCTTCGCCCGGAGCGGGCGATCCAGGTCGTCGACGGCCGTGAGCAGGAAGTCGCCATCAGTGCCTTGCGCCTCAATGACCTGGTACTGGTTAAACCCGGCGAACGCTTTCCGGTGGACGGTGAAGTGGTCGACGGCCAGAGCCATGCCGACGAAGCGCTGATCAGCGGCGAAAGCCTGCCGGTGCCCAAGCAACCCGGTGACAAGGTCACGGGCGGCGCGATCAATGGTGAAGGTCGCCTGCTGGTACGCACTCAGGCACTTGGCGCGGAAACGGTGCTGGCGCGCATCATTCGACTGGTTGAGGACGCTCAGGCGGCCAAGGCCCCGATCCAGAAACTGGTGGATAAAGTCAGCCAGATCTTCGTGCCGGTTGTGCTGCTGCTGGCACTTGCCACCCTGATTGGCTGGTGGCTGTACGGCGCGCCACTGGAAACCGCGCTGATCAATGCCGTGGCGGTGCTGGTAATCGCCTGCCCTTGTGCCTTGGGCCTGGCCACGCCGACGGCGATCATGGCCGGCACCGGGGTGGCGGCGCGGCATGGGATTCTGATCAAGGACGCCGAAGCGCTGGAACGTGCCCATGAAGTCAGTGCAGTGGTATTCGACAAAACCGGCACCCTGACCTCTGGCACCCCGCGCATCGCCCACTTGAGCGCCATCGACGGTGACGAAACCGCCCTGTTGCAACTGGCCGGCGCCTTGCAACGTGGCAGTGAGCATCCGCTGGCCAAGGCTGTGCTGGATGAGTGCGCACAACGCGGTCTGATCGTGGCAGATGTCAGCGACAGTCAGTCCCTGACGGGGCGCGGCATTGCCGGTAGTCTTGAGGGCCGTAGGCTGGCGCTGGGTAATCGACGTCTATTGGAAGAAAGCGGATTGCGCCCAGGTGAATTGGCCGATTCTGCAACTGCCTGGGAAGCCGAAGGCCGGACCCTGTCCTGGCTGATCGAGCAAAGCCCTGCACCGCGAGTACTGGGATTGTTCGCTTTCGGTGACACGCTCAAGCCTGGCGCGCTGCAAGCCGTGCAACAACTCAGTGCTCGCCATATCAGCAGCCACTTGCTGACCGGCGACAACCGAGGCAGCGCCAAGGTGGTCGCCGATGCACTGGGCATCACCAACGTACACGCCGAAGTGCTGCCGGCAGATAAAGCCGCCGAAGTCGCCATGCTGAAAAAAACCGGTGTGGTAGCGATGGTCGGCGATGGTATCAACGATGCGCCGGCACTGGCCGCGGCGGATATCGGCATTGCCATGGGAGGCGGTACCGACGTGGCCATGCACGCCGCCGGAATCACCCTGATGCGCGGCGATCCGCGATTGGTACCCGCGGCGCTGGAAATCAGCCGCAAGACCTACGCGAAGATCCGCCAGAATCTGTTCTGGGCCTTTGTCTATAACCTGATCGGCATTCCGCTGGCGGCCTTCGGTTTCCTCAACCCGGTGCTCGCCGGTGCGGCGATGGCGTTGTCGAGTGTGAGCGTGGTGAGCAATGCGCTACTGTTGAAAACCTGGAAACCCGAGGACCTGGAGGACAACCGATGAACATCGGCCAAGCAGCCCGCCATAGTGGCCTGAGCGCAAAGATGATCCGTTACTACGAGTCCATTGGCTTGCTCAAGGCGGCGCATCGCACCGACAGCGGTTATCGGGTCTACAGCAACGACGACCTGCATACGCTGGCGTTCATCAAGCGCTCTCGGGACCTGGGGTTTTCCCTGGAAGAGGTCGGCAAGCTGCTGACCCTCTGGCAGGATCGCCAGCGGGCCAGTGCCGATGTTAAGGCCCTGGCCCGACAGCATATCGACGAGTTGAACCAGAAGATCCGTGAGCTGGGGCAACTGCGCGATACGTTGCAGGATCTGGTCGAGCATTGTCAGGGCGATCATCGGCCGGATTGTCCGATTCTCAAGAGCCTGGAGTCAGGGTGTTGTGCAGAACCGGTGCGTGCCTGACACATTAGTGTTGAGTGTGCTGACGCTTTCGCGGGCAAGCCCGCTCCCACAGGTTTTGTGCCTGAGGCACCATTTATGACCAACACGATACCCTGTGGGAGCGGGCTTGCCCGCGAAGGCGGACTGCCAGGCGACATCAATCTTGAATCCGCACCCACAAAAAAACCGGCCGAAGCCGGTTTTTTTGTTATCCGATGATCACTGCATCCAAGGCGGAGGCGGCTCTTCGGTTTTGCCCGGTGGCGTGTCGTCTGCGGCACGCGCCGCTTGCTTGCGCTCTTCATCCAGGCGCGCGGCCTCGATCTCGCGCATGATGCCGCCGACGTCGGCCAGCTCTTCCGGCTCGTCGAATTCGCCAGTCAGGACGCTGGCCGGGTGCAAAGTGCCCGCCTCGTACAAAGCCCACATTTCCTTGGCGTACCGGGTCTTTTTCAACTCTGGCGCAAACCGTCCGAAATAGGACGCCATGTTGCCCACGTCCCGCTCCAGCATGCTGAACGCGTGGTTGTTGCCCGCGGCGTCTACCGCTTGCGGCAAGTCGATGATCACCGGGCCGGTCGGGGTCAACAGCACGTTGAACTCGGACAGGTCACCGTGCACCAGGCCGGTACACAGCATCAGCACGATCTGCGAAATCAGGAACGCGTGATACTCGCGCGCCTGGTCCGGTTCCAGCACCACGTCGTTCAGGCGCGGTGCCGCATCACCGTACTCGTCGGCCACCAGTTCCATGAGCAGCACGCCCTCAAGGAAGTCATACGGCTTGGGTACCCGCACACCGGCATTGGCCAGACGAAACAGCGCCGCCACTTCGGCGTTCTGCCAAGCGTCTTCGGTTTCCTTGCGACCGAACTTGGAGCCCTTGGCCATGGCCCGGGCTTGCCTGCTGTTGCGCACCTTGCGGCCTTCCTGATACTCGGCCGCCTGACGAAAACTGCGTTTATTCGCCTCCTTGTAGACTTTCGCGCAACGTAACTGGTTGCCGCAGCGCACCACATAAACAGCTGCTTCTTTACCACTCATGAGTGGGCGCAGCACCTCGTCGACCAGACCGTCCTCGATCAGGGGTTCAATGCGTTTTGGAGTCTTCATCAGCTTTTATTGTGGGTCCTTTATTACCAAACACGCGAAAGTCCTTCGTTATACGGCAATCCATCCATTCGGGGGAGGGGGGGCCGACGTACCGTTCGTGTCATTTTTCAAAACAGCCCTCAATTTCCGCAGGCAACAGCCGAAGTCCTAAGTGACAAAGTGATTTGTCCGACAATCGTTTTTACAACAATAACGATGCCGCATTCAGGGAACAGGGATCCATTACGTTTACGGCTGCCAAAAACCGCGAGTCATCTGCACTGCGTGGGCCTACAAGAAAATCTGGAGCGCGGATGAACATCAAACAGAAACTGACTTGGGCGTTTGCAATCATCGCCTGCTTGCCGGTGGTACTGGTCGCCACCCTCGTCGTGCTGAACTTGCGCAGTGATGCCAAGGACGAATTCGTCGACAACAGCGGTCGCGAAATCCGTCAGGTCAGCAATGCCATGCAACTGTTTTTCGACGGCATCAGCCAGAACGTCGAATACCTGGCCAGGCAACCGCTGATCACGAACTCCGACGACAGCCTCAAGACCTACATGAACGCCAACGCCGCCAGCATTCCCCAAGGGGAAATGGACAAAAAAGTCTTCGGCTTCCTGCAGGACCTGGGCAACGCCCATCCGTCATACGCCTACGCCATCCTCGGCACCGCGGCCGGTGGTTACGTGTCGTGGCCGGACGATGCCAAACTGGCCAACTACGACCCGCGCCAGCGCCCCTGGTACAAGGCCGCCCAGGCCAAACCGGGCAAGCCGTTCCGTACCGAAGCCTATTACTGGGCCGAAAACGATACGTCCTACGTCAGCACCGTGCGCACCATCGACAACAAGCTGGGCACCAACGGTGGCGTGGTCAGCATTGACGTGTCGCTCAAACAGCTCACCGAACTGGTCAAGCAGATCAAGCTCGGCGAAACCGGCTACCTGATGCTGCTGGAAAATTCCGGCACCGTGCTGGTCGACCCGAAACAACCGGAACATAACTTCAAAGCCCTGGGCAGCCTCGGCGAGGGCTACGCGCAACTGGCCAAGGCCGGCAAAGGCCTGGTGGAGGTCGAACTCAATGGCGAGCACTACATGGCCAACGTCTGGCCGTCCGAGCAGTTGGGCTGGACCTTCATCGGCTTGATCAAGCAGAGCGATGTGATGAGCACCGCCACCCAATTGACCTGGTTGATCGCCATCATCGCCGCAGCACTGGCCGTGGTTTTCGCCTTTGTGGGGGCCAGTTTCGCCAGCGTCATCGTGCGACCGATCCGCAGCGTGGCTGACGGCCTGGAAAACATCGCCCAGGGCGAAGGCGACCTGACCAAGAGCCTGCAAATCCGCGGCAGCGATGAAACCGCGCAATTGGCCAACTGGTTTAACCAGTTTTTGACCGCGATTCGCAACCTGATCCAGAGCATCGGTGGAGCCGCGACCAGCATCCTGGCCACCTCCAAGAGCTCGACCCAGGTCTCCAGCGACATGGCCGAAGCCGCTGGGCGCCAGCGTGAGGCGGTGGACATGGTGTCCACGGCATTCCACGAAATGGTCGCCACCGCCAACGAAGTGGCGCGCTCCTGCAGCCAGGCGGCCGAGTCCGCCGACAGCGGTCAGCGCCAGGCCCGCGAAGGCCAGCAACAGATTGACGCGGCCGTCAGCAGTGTCGATCGCCTGAGCCAGGAAATCGAACAGTCGGCGCAGTCGATGCAACAACTGGAACGCGACAGCAATGATATCCAGTCGATCCTGGGGACCATTCGCTCAATCGCCGAGCAAACCAACCTGCTGGCGCTGAACGCGGCCATCGAAGCGGCGCGGGCCGGTGAACAGGGTCGTGGTTTTGCGGTAGTAGCCGATGAGGTACGCGCGCTGGCCAAGCGTACGGCCGACTCCACCGCAGAAATCGACGGGCTGCTGGGCAACCTGGCCAAGCGCACCAGCCAGGTGACCCAGCAGATGCATGCGAGCCTGGAGGTGTCCCAGCAATCGGTGACGCGCATCGGCGAAGCGCGCAACAGTTTCGGGCAGATCCGCGAGTCGGTGGATGTGATCCGCGATATGAACACCCAGATTGCCACGGCGGCGGAACAACAGCATCAAGTGGCCGAAGACATCAACCGGCACATCAGCCAGATCCATGGCGATGCGCAATTGGTGGCGGAACTGGCGAACTCGGCGCGCCTTGATTCCCAGAGCCTGGCCGGGTTGTCGAATGAACTGGATGGGTTGGTGCGCCGCTTCCGTACCTGATTGAAATCCCGGTGCCCGCTTCGCGACCATTCGCGAGCAGGCTCGCTCCCACAGGGTTTTGCACTGCCCTTGTGGGAGCGAGCCTGCTCGCGAAGCGGCCCTCACTGTCGGAACAGCTCTCCCGGGGTAAATCCGAACAGGCTCTTGAACGCCGCAATAAACGCTGACGTCGAGTCATACCCACAGGCCAGCGCGGCATTGGTCACGCTGTCGCCCTCCTCCAGCAGACTCAACGACGACAACAAACGCATACGCTGGCGCCAGCCACGAAAACTCAATCCGGTTTCCCGCTGGAACAGGCGCATCAGGGTTTTCTCCGATGTACCCAGGCGCTCGGCCCATTCGTGCAGGGTCACATTGCGCTCGGGATTTTCGATCAGCTCGTTGCACAACCCCAGCAATCTTTCATGACGGGGCAACGGCAGGGAAAACCCGACTTCCGGCAACGTCGCCAACTGATCGAGCAATACGCTCACCAGCCGCGCTTGCGGGCTGTCGCCCTGTGGATATTCCACTGGCAGCAGGCAAAAACTCTTGATCAGCTCCCGGGCCAGCGGCGTCACTTCCAGTACCCGGCAACGCCCGTCCGCCCACTCGCAATCTTCGCGACGCACATACAGGCTGCGCATCTCGGCGCGCATCGAGGTCACGACCTGATGATCGAGATCCGCCGGAATCCAGATTCCCCACTGGGGCGGCGCGAAGAAACTGCCCTCGGCGGTGTGCACCCCGAGTACACCACTGATGGCATAGGAAAACTGCACCCAGTCGTGTCGATGGGACGGCGTCCACGACCCGGCATTGAGGCTCTCCACCCGGGCATACAGCGGACGTGGCAGTGTGGTGAGCGGTGGAATGCTGCGTTCGAGGGAAACCTGTCCGTTAGTCGGCATTGAACGGCCTTGTGTTGCGAGATGACTTGATGGGGCGACGTTAGGCCATGCCTCGGATCTATTCAACACTAAACCTGTCTGCAGGAGCCGGCTTGCTGGCGATGGCGTCCGTGAGATCGCCATCGCC
>NZ_JASCAE010000065.1:0-29991 GCF_029967975.1 Pseudomonas sp. V98_8 | reverse complement strand
ACTCAGTCACAAAATCCCCATTGGCCGCCTGGACGCCTTCGCCGGCAAGCCTGGCTCCTACGGTAAAAGCGAAATCCAGCCGTTACCGCAGCAATGGATATGAACTCAGACAACAAACAATAGGTCGGCCGTCAGGCCGCCTTCGCGAGCAGGCTCGCTCCCACAGTTGATCGGGTACATCCGCGAACACAGCGCGGTGCCGCGATTCCTAGTAAGGCCGTTTCGCCGGCCCCGACTTGTTCAGCACCGTACCAATCAGGTTCGCCCTGCCCAGATGATGCAGACTCTCCTCGATCTCTTTCTTGGTATTCATGCCATTGGCAACCACCAGCAAGACGCAGTCGAACTTGGGCAGGATAGTTATCACATCATCCGAACTCAGCACCGGCGGCAAATCGAAGATCACAACACGAGAGTTGTAGCGTTCGCGCAGATCAACGATCAAATCGCCCACCACCGGCGAAGACAACACCTCGGTGGAGAGCGGAATCGGTTCGCGCGTCGGCAGGACCACAAAACGCGGCAAGGTCGGATTGACCAGGACCTCTTGCAGCTCTGCTTCGTTGGTCAGGAATTCATTGAGCGATTTTTCCATCGGCAGCCCCAGGTAGCTACCGACCTTGGGACAACGCAGATCGAAATCCACAAGCAGCGCCGTCTTGGTGGTGTGGTGCGCGATACTCATTGCCAGGTTGATCGCCAACACCGACTTGCCCGCCTCCGGCGTCGGCGAGGTAATGGCCAGCGTGCGCCAACCATTTTCCTCCATCGCCTTGAGGACCTGGGTACGCAGAAGATCGAACGCCCAGCCCATGTTCGAATTCTTGTTGTAGGCGACAATGCGATGGCGCTCCAGGTGCTCGGCCCGCAACGGTACAACCTTGGTTTGTACGTAACTGAGCGCATTGAGCGGTGCAGGCTGTCCGGATGAAGAGAGCACCAAGCCTGACGAAGGCGATTGTTCGCCCTTACCCAGAGGTGGCTTAATAATTTCCATCGCAATATTCCTTATTCAAACCGCGCCAGAGCCTTGAACATCAGCAAATCCAGTGGCATGTAGAAGAAGTGCAGGAGCACCAGAGAGACCACGATCATCAAGACGCCACAGAGCACCAGTATCGTTCGCCACTGTTTGCGACGAGCCAGTTCCGCCTGGGTATGAATGTAGGGAATGGCAACCAGTACGCGCCTGCCCAACACACTGGTCAGCGCGTCGACACCCCGTACGCGCTGGCTCAGCATCTCCAGCAGCATCACCAGTGCACCCGCCCCTACCGGCGCAAGGACAAAGCCAAGGGCCACGACTTTCTTGCGGTTCGGCCGTACCGGTTTTTCCGGCATCAGCGGCGCTTCGAGCAGCACAAAACGCTCGGCTTTGTTTTCCTGCTCCAGGCTTTCGGTAATCTTCGCACTCATCTCCTTGGTGCGGATTTCTTCGTATTTCTTGCGTGCGTTTTCATGGTCGCGCATCAGCGTGACCAAGCCACGTTCCACTTGCGGCGCCTCGAGAATCTGGCTTTCCAGGGTCGCGATCTTGTCCAGCAACTGCTGCTTCTGCGCGGCCAGCGATCGCATGCGTTGTTCCGAGGCGGCAATGCGCGCCTGGACCCTGGCAACGTCCAGGCTGACCGGCGTGACGGAACCGCCGCGACCTTGACTGGCCTGCATGGCGGCGATCTTGCGTTTGATCGTCCGAACATCCGGGTGGGCTTCGGTGTAGATCGTCAGCAGCCGGGCGTACTCGGCCTTGAGGCTCGCCAGATCCTCTACCGGCTCAGCGACCGCACCTGCCGTGCCCGCCTTGGTCGACAGACCGGCATGGGCCGCCGACAGTTCCAGGTCCTGGAAGCGCAACTCCTCGTTGGCCGCCTTGTAGTCACGGTCGATATCCTTGAGTTCGAGTTCAGAGCGCGACAACATGTTCATGCGCAGTTCCTGATGCTCAGGCAGCGCGTTGCCATGGGCCTGCTTGAAGTCAGCCAGCTTGTTCTCCAGCACTTCCAGCTCAGTGCGCAGCTTGTTCGCCTCCTGGGTCAGGAACTCCGTGGTTTCACTGGCGCGCTCGGTGCGCTGCTTGATGTTCTCATTGAGGAACAGCGTCACCAGTTCGTTGGCCACTTCGTTCGCGACTTCTGGCTCCCTGTGCTCGAAGGCAAGGCGAAAGGCGATCGTTACCTCGCCTCGCCCCTTCACCGCCGCACTGACCAGGGCGACGGAAATCGCATTGCGCATCTCTTCGATCTTTTCGGTCAGGGTCAGGCGCCGGCTGCCCGTTTCGAAAAGATTGTACTTGTTGATGATCGCCTCCAAGTGCTCACGGGTCATCACACGCTGGCGGATGACTTCGATGCGCTCGTCAGCAAAGGTATTGTTGTTCCCCGCCACCAGGTCCGGCGAAATCTGCTGAGATTCCACCAGGATAGTTCCGGACGACTGATAGATCGGTGGCATGGAGGTCGCCACCAATACAGCCGCCCCGATTATCACGGCCCCCGTCACAATCAACAGCCAGGCCCGGTGCTTGATTACTGCAATGTAGTCGTTGACCGACATTTCGTATTCAGAGGACATAAATACCACGCTGCTGAAGGTCAGAAGTCGGGGTGACTATAGATCAAGGTCATCCCTATGATGTTGGCATCGGCATTTGGCAAGCCGTCTCGCTCGCGCTCTTTGTAGGTGAAGGATAGGCGTGCAAGCCAAAAAGGCGAGAGCTCGCGACTCACAAACGCGCCATATGTGCGAAAGGTGCTGGGCGCGTCCCCTTTGGTTTTTTGCCAGGAGCCATCAACACCGACACGACTGGTCTCGTCGAGCAGATAACTCCAGTTACCCCGAAGCTCATCGGACTCGACCAGGCCGTTCTCCCCGTTGGCGATCGTGCTGCGACTGGCTTCGGCACTGGTCTCGACACGCTCACCGGTGTAACGCAGGCTCACGCCACCCTGGCCAGTGGGACCACTGTTGCTATTGGATACCTTGTTCATACCGCCGTACACAGATCCCGTAAATCGCTCGGAGATCTGGTAGTTCACGCCGACCACCGGGGTGTAGCTGTTCGAGGAGCCGAGGGTGCTGGTGTCGTCCTTGGGCTCATAACGCGTCGCTTCGAATCGGGTGAACAGTTCGACGCGCTCATTCCATTGATAAAGCCAGCTCAGACGGTTGGTCAGCTCGTCGTAGTTGGTCAGCGAGGCGGTGTCGTATTCGACATGGGTGAGGTCGATTTCGTCGACCAGGGTGCTGCGCTCGGTCACCGCGGAGCGCCAGTTACCGCCGATGTTCGAGAGCTTTTGCGTACCATCGGTCGAGTCTGTGACACCGGTTTGCTGGACTTCAGTGGAAAGCGTCGAACTCTCGATGTATCTCGCCGTGAGTCCATAGCCACCCTTTTCGGTCTCACGCTGCCAGCCAAACGACAGCCTCGGGTCTTCTCGATTGGACACGACGTCGGTATCGGACGAGCGCTCCACATTGACACCGAGGCCAAACTTCCACTGGTCCCGATCAAAATTACCCACCAGCGTGTAATCGGGGGCAATGATCGTTCGCGTGATCGCTTTCTCGTCACTCGTCAAGAGCAATGGATTGCTGTCGTGCTCGACTGTCATGGGCAGCGCAACTGCCGACTGCCAGGTGCCGGCGTAGGTCATGCCGGAACATGGCAAAGTCAATATTGCCATCACCACTCCGGTTGTTTGCAATGAACGCAAGTTAATCCTTAATGCATCGCGCAATGTCAGGGAACGACCAGCGTATCGCCGGCCTGAAGTTCAAAGTTAGTGGACATGTCACGTCCGGCGATCAGATCGTCGTAGTTGACGAGCAGTACTTTCTGTTTTTTCCCTTCGCGCCGCAAGAGCTTGATTTCGTCCTTGTCAGCGAACTTGTCCAACCCACCAGCCTCGCTCAAGGCTTGCAGTACATCGGTCTCACCGTTCATCTGCACCTTGCCGGGCTTGAGTACCTTGCCCTGGACATAGACGACATTGCCCTTGGCCTCGGTGACCACAACGCTGACCACCGGATCTGGATAATATTTCGTGAGCTTTTCAGTGATTATCTTTTCAGCTTGAGCCGTATCAAGCCCTTTGACCTTGACCGGCCCCGCCAGCTTCAGAGTGACGTAGCCATTGGGCAGCACATCTACGCGCTCTATTTTTTCCGCTGGTTCGCCCCAAATGGACACTTCAACCTTGTCTCCAGCGTTCAGGAGATAGGAGTTGTCTTCGGCGGCACGGGCCACGCCGGGCACAATAGCCAGCGCACACAGTGCAGGTAACATTAAACGCAGCATCTGGATTCCTCCGCCTGGTTAGCTCATCTAATGAGGATCAACCGTTACAATCAGCGTCCTCTTTAGGCCTGTAGCACCCACAAGAAAAACTATTTCGCAAAACTGACACTTAAATCTTGCGCCGATTGGCGACAACGATGAAACCTAATAGGGCGGAAGAGAATAACCAAACAACCGCAGAGACCGGGACTGCATTGGGTTGAGTGTTGTGAAACGCCGAATCACCCGACAGCCCTTTGTCCTGGACTGAGTCAATCACGAACGGCTGCTTGGCAACTTCCGTCATTAAACCGTCGCACGCTGAACTATTGACGGAAGCATTTACCCCCGACTTGGATCCATTATCAACGCTGGAAATTTTGGCACTTTTGGCATCTAGCGAAGAGCCACCATGGGCTGTACCAAGGTTCGTCGACGCCACAGTCGCAGCCTCGGTCGAGGCCACGGCTGCCTGAGTCCTTGCACCCTCGCAAGCGCTACTTATGCGACTAATTTCATAGGGCAAATTGGCTGCTTGGGCAGTGGCAACGGCTACTCCATTCAGAGTCGCAAATAACACAATCAACTTAATGAAAACTGTCGTCCGCATATAACCGCCTCCCTGCGCTGAGGGTTTGGGATGAGTCGATTGAGGAAATCTAAATCAGGCTAAATGGAGCCTATAAGCAGATAGCCAGTACGTCAATAGCACGTCACAATAATAAATAGAAATATAAATCGGCGGCGGATAACGTCAAAAAAACGCCGCAAGCAGCCTAAGTGAATCGTCAGAGTCAGCAAGTGTTTATGCATGCATGGCCTCTTGTAAAAACGCCGTCAAATCACCCATCGCACAAATAAAACAATGCAACGAAGATGCCGTGGAGTGTTGCGTTGATCGCCTCCTATCGGACAGCCGACCACTACCACACAGGGCCACGGAACGGGTCTGGGCGAGCGATATTCGGGGCCGGAAAAACGGCGTCAGGCGCGTCCTTGGCGCACACTGGGGCTTTTCTGTCCCCTGGCGTTAAAACAGGGCGCGCCTACTGCCACATACAGTTGACTGTACACAGCGACCAATTGCTCAAGGGAAAAGGCACGATTTCGCCCGCTGGGATTGGGAAGGACCCAGACCGCGGCATTGCCGAATGTCTTTGGCTGTGGTCCCCAGGCGACGTCGCGCTGATCGGACAAGGCGCAGTACGCCGCCTTACCGAGAAATGCCACGAAACGTGGCGCAAAAACGGCGATCTTTTGTTCGAAAGCCGACGCGGCTGCGACAAATTCATGGGCCGACAGCTGGTCCGCCCGCGCTGTCGGCCGCTGGACCACGGCCGTCAAACCACAGCCATGGCGCAGAATGTCCTGGTCTTGCTCTGGCTGCAGTTGTTGTGACGTAAAACCGGCGAGGTGCAATGTGCGCCAAAAACGATTGCCCCGACCGGCAAAATGATGACCCTGGACCGCGGCAGTCATGCCTGGGTTGATGCCGCAAAAAACCACGTCCAATTGTGGCGCCAGTATATCGTCGAGCCCTTCACTCACCGCAGATCACACCGACCGCATTGCGTGCGAGCGCCGTCAACTCCTCACGCGACTTGCCGGCTCGCGCACGGATCGAAATGCTGTGCAGCAGCGATGAAGCGAGCACAGCCAGTGCTCCTGCATCGACATCATCCTTTAATTCGCCAGATGCAATGGCCGTACGCAGGCGCGCCTCCAGATCGGCATCCAACCTGCTCAGGCGATCACTGAGCACCTCTCGGATCTGCGGATCCTCGACAGCCTCGGTGGTCGCCGTGCCAATCGCAAAGCAGCCACGTGGCTGACCGTCGCCCGAAAAGTAGATCGACAACTGTCCCTCGTAGAAACGCATCAGCGCCTGGCGCAACGTCAGTTGGTTGTCGGCCAGCGCGGCCTGCATGTCGGCGGCGGCAAACTCCCAGTACTGCTCCAGCGCCTTGATGTACAGCGCATGTTTGTCACCAAAGGCCGCATACAGGCTGGGTCGATTCATCCCGGCCGCGGTGGCGATGCTGTCCAGGGATGCGCCCGAATAGCCAGTGCTCCAGAACACACCGAGCGCTTGTTGCAACGCTGTCTGCGGGTCATACGCGCGGGGGCGGCCGCGGCCCTTGCCCGCTGTCACTTTATTTTGTGCCATGTCGCATAAAATCCTTGCAGGAAGTTGGATGAGCGGATATTTTTACACCATCGCACAAAAATAAGGAACCACAAATTCCTTGATCCATGTTTGTTCAAGCGCAGCTCAAACCGGGTGTTGCAGCGACGAAACAGCGGTGCCGGAGCGATCCTCCCAAGCACCTGCGGGTTTGCTTTACCACAACATTCATTGACGTCGGTGCCAGGCGATTGCTGCAGGCCCGCCTTCCCGGTTAAAGGTGCATTCGATCATGACTCAATCCATCGACATCACGGCTTCGCAGGCCTATGAGGCCCAATCGCCGATCAACAAACCCCTTAAGGAGAAGCTGCGGCCCTGGCTCATGGTGGGCCTGCCTGCCCTTCTCGCTGTCGTTGGCTATGCCTACTACGTGGCTGGCGAACCCTTCGTCACCACCGATAACGCCTACGCCCGGGTGGCCAAGGCCTCGGTCAATGCACGGATTTCCGGGCAGGTCGTGGACATCGCCGTCCAGGACAACCAGAAAGTCAACAAAGGCCAAGTGCTGTTTCGCCTCGACCCCAAGCCCTTGCAGATCGCGATCGATCGTGCTCAAGCGCAACTGAGTGTCGCTCGGCTGCGCATCGACGGACTCAAGGCCAGCTACCGTCAACAGCAGGCTGAACTGCAATCGGCCAAAGAGTCGGCGGACTTCGACCAGAAGGAATTCGCCCGCAAGAAAGCGCTGGTTGCGACCGACTTCGTTTCCCGGGCCATTTATGAGCGCGCGGAAACCGACCTGAAGATCGCACGGCAACGCATCGCGTCGATCGAACAACAGATCGCCAGCACCGTCGTCGCCCTGGACGGCAACCCGAACATCGAGGCCGACAGTCACCCTTCGGTGCGTGAAGCCAAGGCGCAGCTCGATGAAGCGCAGCTGTACCTTTCCTACGCCACGGTCTATGCGCCGGCCGACGGCGTTGTCGCCAAGGTCGACGACCTGCAGGTAGGCAACTACCTCAACAGCGGTGCGCCAGCCTTCGCGTTGATCAGCGACCATGAGATCTGGGTCGAGGCCAACTTCCGGGAAACCCAGGTCACGCACATGCGTGCGGGTCAGGAAGCGCGCATCAGCATCGACACTTACCCCGGGCACGTGTTCAAGGCCCACGTGACGAGCATGAGCCCCGGCGCCGGGTCGGACTTCGCCCTGCTGCCGCCGGAAAACGCCACCGGTAACTGGGTCAAGGTGGTCCAGCGGGTACCGGTTCGCCTCGAACTGGATGACGCGGACCCTGCCCTGCCACTGTTTTCCGGCACCAGTGCCACGGTCGAGGTCGATACCGGACATCGCACGCCATGGTGGCACCCGCTCAAGTCGCTGCTGACCGCAGGTAACTTCTGATGAACGCCCACGCACAGACATCCGCGGATCCGGGCCGTGCGCACTCGCTTCGATTGGCGGTGCTGCTCGCCACTTACATGCAGTCCGCCAACCTGCCGCTGCCCAATGCGGTGCTGCGGCTGATTCAAGGCACCCTGTCGATGACTGACGACCAGGCCGGATGGATTTTCACGGCGTACCTCGCGGCGAGCGCCATTACCCTGCCGATTGCCCAGTGGCTTGCCGGGCGTCTTGGCCTGAAGCTTGTCTATCAAGCCGCGCTGGCTGTCTTCGTCCTCGGCTTGCTGCTCGCGACGGTGGCCACGACGCCGCTGCAATTTATCGGTGCGCGGATCATCCAGGGCCTGGCCAGTGGCGTGCTGGCGCCCCTGTCGATGGCAATTGCCATGGAGACATTGGCGCCCGAGAAGCGCATGAAATTTGGTGCGACCTGGACCGCCATCGTGCTCCTGGGCATCGTCAGCGGCCCGAGCATCGGTGGCTGGATCGCCGAGCATTTCGATTGGCGCTCGATCTTCTACATCAGCCTACCGTTGTCGGCGTACATCTTTTTGGTCGTGGCCCTGCTACTGGCCGAGAAAAAACCCGAGAAAGCGCCTTCTTTCGACTTCTTCGGTTTCGGCAGTTTCACCCTGGCCTTGATCGGCCTGCAGATGCTGCTCGACCGCGGCGAACGCCTGGACTGGTTCGATTCGCCGGAAATCTGGATCGAGGCACTGGCCTGTGGATTGGGGTTGTACTTGTTCATGGTGCACGTATTGACCAGCAAGACGCATTTCCTCAACAAGCGCCTGTTCCGTGATCGCAATTTCGTGCTGTCGACGCTGATCTTTTTCGCCGTGGGTTTCGTGCTGCTGTCGACCATGGCGCTGACCTCGCCGATGCTCGATGAAATTCTCGGCTACCCGCCAGACACCACCGGTGCCCTGACCATCCCGCGTGGCATCGGGCTGGTGGGTGCGTTTGTGCTAATGGGCTGGGTGCCCGAGCGTTTCGATCGCCGGCTGTTCGTGGCGGCAGGCGTGGCCCTGGTGATCTTTGCCAACGGACTGATGCTCGACTATTCGCCCTTGATGGACTGGTCGCCGGTGGCGGTTGCCGGGGCCATCCAGGGCATCGGCATCGGCCTGCTGATGCCGGCACTGACCAAGGTCGCGTTCAGCACCCTTGACCCCGCACTTCGGGCGGAGGGGACCGGCCTGTTCAATCTTTCGCGGGTCTACGGCAGCACCCTGGGCGTAGCGATTGTGCAGATTTTCTTCTTCAACAATACCCAGGCGATGCACCTGGCACTGGCCGCCAATGTGACGTCCTATCGCGCTGCCGCGCATGGGGGCACGGCGTCGATGTCGTTGCCGGCACTCGAAGGGCTTAACCACATGATCACCCACCAGGCCGCGTTCATCGCCGTTATCGGCCAGTTCAAGCTCCTGTTGGTGGCGATGCTGGTGGTCAGCCCGCTGGTGGTCTTTCTGCGCAAACCGATACCGGCCAACTAATTTTCGTGGAGTCTGTGCAATGAAATCCTGTCATCTGTTCCCAACGAAAATCGCGGCAGTGTCGGCAATGGTCTTGCTCTCTGCCTGTACCGTCGGCCCTGACTTCAAGGCCCCGCCGACGAGCCAGTCGCAGCACTACGATCAACAGGCCGAGCAGCGCCTTGGCCATGGGGGGTTGCAGCGCATTGCCCTGGGCAACAAGGTCACCGGGCAATGGTGGTCCGCCTTTGGCTCGCCCAAGCTCGACCAACTGGTACGCCGGGCCATCGACGGCAATCTGGAGCTGGTCGCTGCCGATGCAACGATACGGCAGGCATCACAATCGGTGGCTGCGGCACGAGGTGCGCTGTATCCGCAGGTCGACTTCGCTGCGGCAGCGGGTCGCCAACGGGTGCATAACGCCAAGGAGCCCTCGGTCTCGAACTTCTATGCGATCGGGCCACGGGTCGGTTTCGACCTCGATGTCTTCGGTGGCAACAAGCGGCTCGTCGAACAGCAGCAAGCCTTTAGCGACTTGCAAAAGCATCGTTACGAAGCCGCGTACCTGACCCTGACCGGGGAGGTCGCCAGCCAGGCGTTGCTGGTGGCTTCTGCCAATGCGCAGATGCAGGCCGTGGAGACTTTGCTGGACAACGACACCCGCAACCTCGAACTGGTGCGCGCGGCCCATGCCAGCGGCAGCACCACCCAGGTCGACGTGTCGCTGGCAGAGACCCGGCTTGCCCAGGACCGCACGTTGCTACCGCCCCTGGCCCAGCAACGGGATGCTGCGCGCCATGCGCTGTCGATCCTGACGGGCAATGGCCCGGCTGACTGGATTGCGCCGGACTTTGACCTCGACGAATTTGCCTTGCCGTCGAACGTGCCGGTCAGCCTGCCCTCGGAAATGGCCCACGACCGTCCGGACGTGCGCCAGGCCGAGGCCGAGCTGCACATCGCCAGCGCCGCGGTCGGCGTGGCGACCGCCAATCTCTATCCGCGGGTGACGTTGTCCGCCTCCCTGGCCCAGGCCGCATCAGGCAATGGCGGCGCCGCACTCTGGGGGTTCGCGGCGGGAATCGCCGGGCCGATCTTCAACGGTGGCACCCTCAAGGCGGAACAACAGGCCGCCGTCGAGGGTTACAACGCCGCGCTCGCTGGCTACCAGCAGACCGTCATCAGCTCGTTCGGCCAGGTTGCGGATACGCTGCAAGCAATCAACCACGACGCGCAGGAATTTCGCGCCCAGGAGGATGCACTGCAAGCGGCCGACACCAGCTTGCGTCTGAACCGCCAAGCCTACGCCCAGGGCGAGAACAGCACGCTCCAGGTGCTCGAAGCCGAGCGTGCCTACCAACAGGCGCTGCTGAGCCAGATCCGCGTCAAGACCGCGCAGTACCTCGACACCGTGCAGCTGTTTGTAGCCCTCGGCGGCAACTCCGTCGGCGTGTTCGAACAACGGTTGGCCAGCCGCCAGGCACCACAACATTCGTATCAGTAGAGGCTGCGGCCTCGGTAATTGGAGTCAAGACATGTCCTACGAAGCCTTTCACGATGAACTGCGAGATACCCGGTTTGCCCTTAATCACGGTTCGGGGCAGATGCCCGCCGTGGGTTTCGGCACCCTGTTCAAAGACCTCGGCGTCACCACCCAGGCGATCACCCACGCGCTGGAAACCGGGTTCCGTCATTTCGATTGCGCCGAGCGTTATCGCAACGAGGAATCGGTCGGCGTTGCCCTGCAAGCTTTCATGGACGCGGGCAAGGCCCGGCGCGAAGACCTGTTCATCACCACCAAGCTGTGGAACACCAACCACCGCCCCGAGCGGGTGTTGCCGGCCTTTGAAGCCAGTTGCCGACGGCTGCAGGTGGATTACATCGATTGCTATCTGATCCACACGCCCTTCGCGTTCCAGGCCGGGGACGACCAGGACCCCAGGGATCCCTTCGGCCATGTCCTCTACGACTCCGGTGTAACCCTGATCGACACCTGGCGGGCCCTTGAGCAACTGGTCGATCAAGGTCGTTGCAGGTCCATCGGCCTGTCGGACATCACCTTGCAGGCGCTGAAAGAAATCGTCGCCGTGGCGCGAATCAAACCCGCGGTGGTGCAAGTCGAATCCCACCCGTACCTGCCGGAATGGGAATTGCTGGAGTACTGCAAGGAACACGGGATCATCCTCCTGGCCTTCGCGCCGCTGGGCCACGGCATGGAACCGAACGTGCTGGAGGACGAAGTGATCCTGGGCATCGCCCGGCACTTGCAAAGAACCCCGGCCCAGGTCGCACTGGCCTGGGCGGTACAGCGCGGTGTCGCGTTCCTGACCACCTCGGCGACACCCGACCATATCCAGGAAAACTTCGATATCACCACCCTGCCCCACAGGGCCATGCTGGAAATTCGCCAGGAGATCACAACGCGGATACGCTTCAATTCCGTGGTGGAAACCGGAGTACCGGGGTTCATCCCACGCAAACAATGACAGGCCTCGAGGGGACGGTCATGTGCCGTCCTTTTTTTCCAGTTGACCCATGAGGCGACAACGATGGATGTATTCCAGAGCATGCGATTTTTCCTGGCGGTCGCCCAGAGCGGCAGCTTTACCGCAGCCGCGCATTTGCTGGACACCACCACGACCAACGTTTCCAAGGCGGTCTCCAGTCTCGAGGCCCGCCTGCAAACCCGCCTGATCAACCGTACCACCCGGCGCCTGGCCTTGACCGAAGCCGGCACGCGCTATCTGGAACGCTGCGAGAAGATTCTGGAAGAACTGCGAGATGCGGAGGAGGAAGCAGGCACCGCACAGGTCACCCCCGTGGGCCGCCTGAAGATTCACGCGATGTCGGCCATCGGCAACCACTACGTGATCGACGCCATTGCCAAATACCGCGAGACACACCCCTCGGTCCTGTTTGACCTGGCCTTGACCAATCGGCTGCCCGATCTACTGGAAGAAGGTTATGACATGTCGATCGTGCTGGCGCGCGACCTGCCCGACTCAGGCTTCGTCGCCCAGCGGCTGGGCATCACCTACAGCATTCTCTGCGCATCGCCCACCTACCTGGAAAAACGCGGAGTACCCGACACGCCGGGTTCGCTTGGCACACATGATTGCCTGAGAATCGTCAACACGGTGATGCCGGCCGAGCACTGGGTATTCGAAGGGCCCGAAGGCGTGGAGGCCGTCAACACACCGGTGTCGCCGTTTCACGTCAATACCGCCGATGCCATGACCGTCGCCATCACCCGCGGCATGGGCATTGGCATCCAGCCGATCGCGTCCGCCGTGGCCGGCCTCAAGGCAGGCACCCTGGTTCGGGTACTGCCGCAGTACCATTTTGAAGAGTTGAACCTGTTTGCCATCTACCCTTCACGAAAATTCGTCGATGCAAAAATAAAAACCTGGGTGGAGTTTCTCAAGGACTACCTGCCCGGGTTGCTGGCTGACGATGACAAAATTGCCCGTTCATCAAAACGCCCTGCAAACATCTGAGGATGGAGTGTCGACCCTCCACCGTCACCGCCGTACTCAACCGTTCGAGCACCCAGTGCCCATGACTTGATACTGCATGACATGGCGCAGGCCCTGGGAATCTTCGTAGGTCATCTGCGCCGAAACCGGACCACACTCTGGCGCGACATCGGTCAGGGAAATGACCTTCTTGATGTCCAGTCTCGAACCGTAGGTGTAGGTCTCGATCGGTGGCTTATTGGCCGAAATTCTGGCATGGCTTTCTTCGGCAAAGGCCTGGGCACCGATGCAACTGAGTGCAAGGAAAATCGCGATTCTTTTCATGGGGTTCACCGTCTCGTTCAGGGTGGATGAGTACCTCTGGAACCCTTGGTCCGGGTTCCTTCGGTAGAGACGATGCTAGGGGATTGCCCGGGCGCCAAACAGCGTCCTGGCGGATAAACACTGTTAACAGAATGCGTAGGAATGCAGGGATCGAAATCTGCAGGAGGTCATCAAACCGCAACCGTCAGCTGTGTTGGCAGCAGACGGTTGCGGTATGTTCACGCATGCCTCAGCGAGGCTCGTCAAGCGGCAGTGGCCGCCAGCGCTTCACGCCCCTCTTGTGAAGAACGCTCCTGCTGCGGCAGGCGATCGAGCGCTGGGGCCCAGGCCGGCACGCTCGGCATCTCCTTGCGCAAGCTGTGGATCAGCGTATAGGACATGACCAAGAGCAACATGGCGATCGGCAAACCGGCAGCGATACTCGCCATCTGAATGGCCTTGAGTCCCCCTGCCAGCAACAACCCTGCGGCAATGGCACCTTCGAGAATGCACCAGAGCAGCCTGATCCAGTTCGGCGGATTGGTGCTGCCCAACGCACACAAGGTGCACAGAACCTGGGTGCCGGCATCCGCGGTGGTGACGAAATGCACACCCAGCAACACGCATACCAGTATCGACAGCGCGGCACCCATGGCCTGGCCATCGAGTGACTGCAGCAAGGTGAACATGGCCGCGGTGGTTTCTTTCTTGGTGGCGAGCAACACGGTGCCGCCTTCGAACTTCGGCTGCTCCTGGGTCACCACCTGGCTGGCGACGGACGCCTGGTAGGCCTGCCTGTCCTGCTGTTCGTTTTTCAGCGCCGCGCCACCGAACACCGACATCCACAGGATGGTCACCAGGGTCGGCACCACCAGCGCCCCGATCACCAGCTCACGGATGGTCCGGCCTTTGGAGATGCGCGCGATGAACAGGCCGACAAAAGGCCCCCAGGTCATCCACCATGGCCAGTAGAACGCCGTCCACCAGTTTTGCCATTCGCTGTCTTTTTGCGTGTCCATCCAAAAACTCAAGCCAACTATGTTTTGCACATAGTCGCCGGTGGATTCAAACATCAGGTTGAGAATGTAACGGGTGGGACCGATTGCCAACACGGCCAGCATCAGGATGAACGACAAGTACATATTGAGCGTGGAGATACGCTTCATTCCCTTGGACAGTCCGGCCAACAGCGAAATACAAGCAACGATGCTGACAAACAGAATGATCGATAACTGCAAGCCGACACTGACCGGAATACCGAATACCTGATGCAATCCGGTATTGATCTGCACCACACCGAGGCCAAGGGACTGGGACACGCCAAAGGCCGTGATGACCACTCCCATGATATCGACCACATGGCCGATCCAGCCGTAGATACGATCGCCAATCAGCGGATAAAGCAGCGATCGCAGGGCCAGCGGCAAACCTTTACGGTAGGCGAAGTACGCCAGGCTCAAGCCAATCATGGAGAAGATCGCCCATGGATGCAGGCCCCAGTGGAACAGGGTGATGCGCATCGCCAGGGTCGCGGACTCGTCCGTCAAGCCCTTGGAAAACGGGTTGTCGGCGTAGTGCAGCATGGGTTCGGCCACGGACCAGAAAATCAGTCCGATGCCCATTCCCGCGCTGAACAGCATGGCAATCCATGAGGCGAAACTGAACTCGGGAACATCCTGTTCGGTGCCAAGTTTCAAGTTACCGAAACGACTGATCGATATATAAAGCAGTACGCCCAGCACGCCACTGATCAGGGCGATGTAATACCATTTGAAGTTATGCAGGATAAACACCGAAGCCATTTCAAAAGCCTTGGCTGCCTGCTCGTCTTTAAATGCACAGAACACGACAAATATGATCACCGCTAATATCGAAGCCACGGTCACATTCGGATTAAGGCCTTTCAACAGGCCGGATTGAGCACGCATTGTTTTCCCCTTTTGTTTTTGTTTAAGGGTTTGGATATGTTCCGCAGTTCGCCTATCGCCTGGAATCGACTGACACCAGGACGGTTTCATCTGCAGGTAAATTCCGGTTTATTACGCCTTTGGCAACGTCACCAAGATCGTTTAAAGCTGACCAGCGCTCAAACCATTTTTCGTCACCGACTCATGAGAAAAACGCATCAATAGGACGCCATCAAGCGCCTGTTTCCAGGGTACTTTCGCAGGCCCCCTGTTCGCTCAAGCGCGTGACTTTCGCCTGCCCTACGAACAGGGCCAGCAACACTGCGCTGCCCCCGAGGAAAAAATAAAAGCTCGACGCGCCGAAGCCTTCCATCAGCGCCCCCGCAATGAGTGGCCCGATACAGGCGCCGACCCCAAAGGTGATCAACAGCATGCCCGAGAGCGAAACGCGCAAGGACGGCTCCATGTTGTCATTGGCCAACGCCACGCCCAGCGGGTACAGGCAGAACTGCAGAAAACCGATGCCGGCACCGAACCACAGCAATGTCGTGAACGATGGCGCTTGAGCGAACCCCAGCGGCAGGCTGATGAGTACCAGCAATACCGCCACCGCGCGGATCAGGATCGCCCGGGGCAGCCGATCCGACAGCCAGCCCAACGGCAACTGGGCCAATAGCCCGGCACCGATGGTCAACGCCAGGAACTGACCGACCTGCGCCGTGCCCAATCCTTGCTTGCTCGCATAGATCGCAGCCAGGCCGTAGAAGCTGCCATTGAGCATGCCCGACACCAGGATCGTCCCCAATGCCTGTGGAACGCGCCGCAGGAACAAGCGCAGGTCAATCGAGGTCACGGGCACCGCCACGGGATGCGCGCTGCGAGTCAGCGCCACCGGCACGGAACACAGGGCGAACACCATCGCCACCGCCAACAGCGCACGGATGCCCAGCCCCTCGTCGAGACTCAGGGCCAATTGCCCGAGCATCATGCCGACGTAGCTGGCGACCATGTACAGCGCCAGGACTCCGCCGCGTTGCTCGGTCCGGGCCTGGTCATTGAGCCAGCTTTCCAGCACCATCAATTGGCACATCATGGCCAGTCCCACCAGCGCCCGCAGTACCAGCCAGAAGGCCAGGGACGTGCTGAATTCATGGGCCAGGACCGCCGCCGCAATCGTTGCCGCGCAAGCTGCGTAGGTGCGAATGTGCCCAACCTGAGCGATCAGGCTGCGCCCGACCCAGCCACCCAGCACCATCCCCAGGGCATTGGCGGCCATCAACGCGCCACCCGCCGTTTCGCTTGCACCCAAAGCATTGAGGCGCAGCGCCAGATAGGTCATCAGCAAGGTCGATCCCAGTTGCATCAACAAGCTGGCCAGGTAGAGGGCGCCGAAGGTTCTTGTCAGTGTTATCACCGTACCGACTCCCTGAATAAAAGTGGTTCAAGCCAAACCGTGCAGTTGCTTCCAGTTGCCTGGGTGAACCACATACCCGAACAACGCGTGTCCGCCGTATACCAGTTCGGTGCCTTCGGGAATCCACAGCAACTGGCCGGGTGTGACGGCAAACAGTTCGTCACCGACCTGCAACTCGAAGCACCCTTCGATGACGAAAATCACCTCGTCATACAGCACCGTCCAGGCCACTTGCGCACCTTCCCAGCGGGCAAAACCCACACCGATGTTCGGCGAGACTTCGTTGCTAAGGGCTCGCGCCACATACGCGGCGCCTGGCGGGCCACCTCGAACGGTAAAATCCAGGTCCTGATGGTCGATGCGCATCACCCGGGAGCTGCCTTTATCCACCCGGCTCATAGCTCGCTCCGGCTGTTCCAGGCCGCCAGGCGAATGCGCGAACGAACGCCAAGGCCAAGGAAGGGTTCTGGCGGGTTGAGCGACGGCATGCCGGTCACCGCACGGATATCGTTGAGCTGGGCAGATTCGGCACCCACCGCGAGATCAGCCAGCATTGTCCCGGAGATGGTGCCCCAGGCGGCACCGACGCCGTTGTCGCACGCCGACGCGTAGACACCGGTTTCCAGTTCGCCAAAGAAGTTGGTGAAGTTACGCGAGATGGCGTAGACGCCGCCCCAGGTATGACTGAAAGGCACCTGCGCCAACTGCGGGAAGCGCGCCAGGAAGGCCTTGCGGTGCGCATCCTGCACTTTCGAACGCATGGCATCGCTGGTGCTGCGACCGTATTTGGGCACGTGCTTGTAGGTATTGCGGATAATCAGGCGGCGGTCCTGGGTCATGCGCACCGTGGTGCCGGCGTGATCCGCCGGGGTCAGTCCCCAGTCCAGTTGGCCGCCATAGGTCGCCAGCTCAGCATCGGTCAGGGGACGGGTCCAACTGGCGAAGGTCATGACCGGCAACAGGCGATTGCGCAGGTAGCCGAACTCCTGGGTGAAGATGCTCGTGCCCAGGAGCAACTGCGGGGTACGTATCTGCCCTGCCGTGCCGTGCAAGATCCAGCCGCCACGGCCGTCGCGCTCCAGCCGCTGGATGGGTGATTCTTCCAGCAGTTGGACGTTGGCCGGCAAGGTCCGGGCCAGGCCCGTGACCAACGCCGCCGGTTGCATCAGGTAGCAGCCGGGAGTGTAGATGGCGCCGCGATAATGGCCGGTGCCCAACACCTTGGCCAGCTCTGCACTATCGGCCCGGCGAAACGGTTCGCCGAGGTCGCTCATCAGGCGTTCGAAATGATCCAGGTAAGCCAGGCCACGCTCGCCGACGGCGCCTTGATATTTACCGGCATGAGACCACTGGCAATCGATCCCTCGGGTTTCGACCAGGCCTTGCAACTGCGCAATCGCGGCGCGGTTGAGCGACAGCAAGCGCTGTTTGTGCGCGGGGTCCGGATGCTCCAGTGCGAACTTGTGCGGCAGGTCGATCACGAATCCCGAGTTGCGCCCCGAGGCCCCATGGGCGACCCGTTGCGCATCCACCAGCAGGATACGGGCTTGCGGATGATGCTCGGCCAGGCGACGGGCCGCCGCCAGGCCGGCAAAGCCCGCGCCGATGACGGCGTAGTCGGCACGCTGTTCGCCGGACAGGCGTCTGCAGGCCGGTTGCTCGGGCAACGCTGCATACCAGCCGCAACTCGCATCGTCGTAAGGCAGGTTGATCGTGTTTTTCATGTGTCTGGCCTCAGGCAACTGCCTGCTGAGAGTGCTGACAGGACTGCAGCAATGCGCTGCGTTGCGTTTGCGCTTGGCGACCGAGCAGGACAAACCCATTGAGCTGGCCGCGGGCATCGTAGAAACCGGCGCTCAAGCCATCCTCCGTCGGCGTGCAGCGCCATTGACCTTCGCAGGCGCTGGCAGGCGCCAACAGACACAGCGGCGCGGCCGGGGTTTTAACCGTGACGGGCATCAAGGGGTAGTCGACAGCGGTCGGTTGGCCGAGCAGGGTTTTGCTCAGGGCCTGGATGCCCTGGTTGATCGGCGCCAGGTAAGGCAGCAGTTGTCCGCCGATCTCGATGCAGTCACCCAGGGCGTAAATGCCCGGTACTGAAGTTTGCAGTTGGGCGTTGACTTGAATGCCGCGTCCAACCGCCACGCCAGCGCTCTCGGCCAGGCTCAGGTCGGGGCGCAGACCAACGGCGGATAACACCAGGTCCGCCTCGAGGGTGTGGCCATCGGCGAGCGTCAGGCGATAGCCCTGCCCGCTGGCGTCGATGCCCTGCAGCGTGTTCTGCAAATGCCACCGCACCCCGAGTTCACCCAGCGCATATTGCAGCATCTGCCCGGCCTCGGCGGGCAACAGGCGCTCCATTGGCCAGCGGCCCAGGCCGATGACATCGACGCTAAACCCGTTATGGGCCAGATCGTTGGCAAACTCGCAGCCGATCAGGCCGTCCCCAAGAATGGCGACGCGCCGCACGCCGCCCAGGCGCTCACGAAACCCCTGGTAGTCCTGCAGATTGTTGACGCTGATCAGCGCTGAAGTATCGCCCTGGATCGGCAACCGAATCGGTTGCGCACCGCTGGCGAGGACCAACTGGCCGTATTCCATGTCACCGAAACTGGTGCGCAGGCGCCGCGCCGAACTGTCGATGCCCAGCACCTTGCAGTGCGGATAAACCCGCAGGTTAAGACGCTGCTCGATGGCCAGTGGCGTTTCGCCGGACAAGGCCTGGGCGCTCTTGCCCTGGGACAACCCGATCGAAAGCGCGGGCTTGGAGTACAGGTGACCGGACTCCTGGGTCAGCACGCGGATCTCGACCTTGGGGTCGGCCTTGCGCAACGCCTGGGCCAGGCCGTAACCGGCATAACCGCTGCCGATGATGACGATTGGCTGGCGCGGCGACAGCGCGGCAACAGGCAGCGGCGGCGCAGTGACCGGCACCGTTGCGACCGTGGCCGCCTGAGCGTACTCACTGATATCGAGCATCTCGAAATCTGCCTTGCCCACGTGGCATTCAGGGCACATCCAGTCTTCGGGGACATCTTCCCAGCGGGTGCCGGCGACGATGCCGTCCTGCGGCCATCCCAGTGCTTCGTCGTAAATCAGGCCACACACGATGCAAAGCCAAGTCTTAAACATGCTATTCACTCCCCGGCGACCCGGATCGCCACGTTTTTGGTGCGCACGTAGCTGTACAAGGCTTCCTGGCCCTTTTCCCGACCAAAGCCCGACAAACCAACGCCGCCAAAAGGCGTTTCAATGCCACCGGCATACCATTCATTGACGAACACCTGGCCGGATTTCAGGCGGCGCGTGCAGCGCATGGCGCGGCTGATGTCCTGGGTGAACACGCCGGCGACCAGGCCAAATTCAGTGCCATTGGCGATGGCAATCGCCTCTTCTTCGGTGTCGAACGGCAGGATCGCCAGGACCGGCCCGAACACTTCTTCCTGGGCAATGCACATCTGCGGGGTAACGTCGCGGAACACGGTCGGGCGCATGAAATGCCCGGCCCGGTCAGCGAATGCTTCACCCCCGGTAACCGCCACTGCACCGTCTTCCACTGCGCGGCGGCACAAGGCTTCGATGCCCGCCAGTTGCCCGGCGCTGACCACGGGGGTGAGGTCGGCGTTGTCCTGGCCCAGACCGACGCTGAGCCCCTCGGCCATGGCGACCACGGCCTCGACTACCTCTTCATAAATGTCGCGTTGCACCAGCAGCCGCGACATTGCCGAACAGACCTGGCCGGCGTTGAAGAAAATGCCCGACTGGACGCTGGCCAGCAGTTGCTCGCGGTTTGCATCGGCAAAGGCGATCGCCGCGGACTTGCCGCCCAGCTCCATTACGCTGGGAATCGCATGCTGCGCGGCATCACACAGGATCGACTGGCCCGTTGGTACAGAACCGGTGAACACGATCTGGTCGACAGCGCGATGGCTGACAAGATACGCGCCGACTTCGCGGCCGCGGCCGCAGATCAGGTTGACCGCGCCGTCGGGCAAGCCGGCCTTGGCAATGGCGCGGATCAGCACGCACATGCCCAGCGGTGAAAGCTCGGGGGACTTGATGACCACCGCGTTGCCAGCCGCCAGGGCCGGCGCCAGCGAACGGGCGCAGATCGACACCGGGAAGTTCCACGGAACGATCTGTGCCGAAACGCCCATGGGGTCGTACAGGGTAAAGTCCATGTAGCCGTTGCCCAACGGGATCGACGTGCCCTCGATCTTGTCGGCCATGCCGGCGTAATACTCGAAGTAGCGCGCCGCCTCGATGAACTCGTCCCGGGCATCGCTCAGGCGCTTGCCGTTTTCCTGGCACAGCACCCAGGCGCCCTCATCGGCCACGGCGCGGATTTCCTCGGCAATGCGTAGCAGCCAGGTGACGCGTTGCGCCGGTCGCACACGGTTCAACTCACCGCTGTCGGCACAGCGGCGTGCCGCCAGCAGCGCACGCTCGGCATCGTCGACGGTGGCCTGGGCAATGGTCGCGAGCGGCTCGGCCGTACCGGGGTTGTTCACTGTCAGGCGCTGGATGCTGTCGCTCCATTGCCCGTCGATGTAATTGAGCCAGTGGGAGGCTATCGGATACATGGGACAACCTCCTCAGGCAGACGGCGTGGTGGCCAGCAGTTGACGGGCGGCCCATTGGTGGAAGAAGTGCGTCGGAATGTCCATTTCCGGAGAGAACGCCCCACCCTTGTAGCCCGGGGAATGACGCCCTTTCTGCATGCCTTCGACGGAGCTGATGTCTTCGGCGAACACCACTTTCCAGGACTCCAGGATCGCCTCGCGGCAAGCGCTGAACTCCTCGTTGGTGGCGGCGTCGTCGCCCACATAGAACAGGCGCAAATGTTCGATCGTGCGCCCCGGCGAAACCGGCTCCAGCTGCATGGCGAAGGCATGGTCAGCCTGGATGCCGAGCAGGACGTTCGGGAAGAACGCGACATATTCGGCGTTGCGCAGGCGATCCAGCGGCCAGGCGGGGAATTTCGGCAGATGCGTACCGGCGACATCCGACAGGTTGTAGGCGTAGCTGCCCTGGCCGGCGAAATGCTGGTCGAAAATGATGTTGTAGTGGTCTTCCAGGCGTGAGTACGAGTTCAGGCTCGGGTGCACCCATGGCAGGTGATAGGCCTCGCAGTAGTTCTCGACCGCCAGTTTCCAGTTGCAGTTGATGTCCAGCGTCGTGGCGTCATGGCCCGGGCGGCGGCGCAGCAGGTTCATGCCGTCCTCGCCGAGAAACTGCGTCCAGCGTTGGGTCAGGGGCGCCAGCATGTCTTCGAGCGGTTGTGCGTCGCCGGACAGGTTGATGAACACCATGTCCATCCAGATCGCACTGCGGATGGCTTTCAGGCCATGTTTTTCACAGGCGAAGCGTTCATCCTTGTGCTGGTCGATGCCGCCGACATGGGGCGTCCCACGCAGGCCGCCGTTGAGGTCGTAGGTCCAGGAATGGTAAGGGCAGCGGATGACGCCTTGTACTTCACCGGCCTCCTCCACCAGCTTCATCCCGCGGTGGCTGCAAACGTTATGGAACACCTGCACCAGGCCTTCACGGTTGCGCATCAGCAGCAACGGCAACCCCATGAAATCGACAGGCTTGACCGAACCGGCCTTGCCCAGGTCACTGGCGAAACCGACACAGGCCCAGGTCTTACCCATGACCTGATCGCGCTCAAGCTCGAAGTAACGTTGTTCGGTGTAGAACTCGTTGCCAAGGCCAGTCGCTTCGTGAATCGGATTAAGGACGGTTTCAAGTTGATGCACAGGAATTTGCTGGATGCTGCTCATTATTGTTCTCCCCTGCTGGGCACGGTATTGAAGGTCGGCAGGCTCATCGGCCAAGGTCCGCTGGCAGCAAGTTTGGGAAAACAGAGGGGGTCTCGACAAACGATATTTCCGGCGCCATTCATGACTTTATGTCATGAATAAACGGGAAGTCAGCGCATGCAATGTGGCCGCTCGGCATTGAAAATACCGAGGGTTCGAGGGATTAAAACCAAAGGTGATTCAGTTCGGTTGACGGGTAGCCATGACCACTTCGTTACTTCGTGTCCTGTGGCGCTGGAAGTTGATTCATCAGCCAACTGCGAAAGCGTTTTACACTTTGCCGCATACCGCCTCGCGCCAAGGGCTCCAGCAAGCAGAACTGCGCATCGGTGCGCAAAACCGTGTCGAGCGGTCGCACCAAGGCCCCCGTATGCAGGTAATCGTCGACCAGGTTGGACCAGGCCAGTGCAATACCTTGTCCACTGATAGCTGACTGGATCAGCATCGAGTAGCTATTGATATTGATCCGGCGTTTGGGCTCGACGTTTTTCAGGCCCAGGTTGCGGAACCATTCGGGCCAGCCGATCCAGTCACGCTGCGGGTCGTCGAGGAACAACCAAGTGCAGGCAGCCAGCTCCTCGGGCTGGTTCAAGGCCGGGTGCTTGGCCAGGTAAGCGGGGCTGCACACCGGGAAGACTTCTTCGGAAAACAACGGCGTGACCTGCATGTCCCTGGGCGGTGTCCGGCAGTAATACAAGGCCAGGTCACAGTCGAGGCGCGAGAAATCCTTGACCTGGTCATGGGCGATGATTCGAAGATCGATCTCTTCGTTCTCCCGTTGAAACTCACTCACTTTCGGCAACAGCCACAGGGACGCCATCGCCGTACTGGTTGCGACCGTCACTTGCTCGGCGCCCTGCCAATGGCGAATTTCACCGGTAGCCTGGGCAATCTGCAGCAATGACGCACGGACCGTCTCATAGTATTGGCTGGCTGCCGGGCTCAGGTGAATCGTGCGGGTGGTGCGTTCGAACAGGACCTTGCCCAAATAGTCTTCAAGCAGGCGAACTTGTCGACTGATTGCCCCTTGGGTGACGTTCAATTCTTGTGCCGCCAGGGTAAAACTCAAATGGCGCGCTGCCGCTTCAAACGCGACCAGGCTGTTGAGAGGGGGTAACGGGTGGATTTTCATACAAGGCAGGTCACGTCGTTATTTTGGTTTTATCGCGGCAGTCTAGCCCCTGTCATTGCAGGTGCACAGCGGCGAAAAACTCACATGCTCAAGGCCACCTCTATCGGCAAGCCTGCCTGTCAACGAAGATAGAGCCTCGGTTTGATTGCACCCGTTTGAGCCTGATGACGCCCGCCAGCATCATCCCGATGCACAGCAGGCCCAAGGCCTGCCCCTTGGCGCTGCGCGAGCGCCCTGTCAGAGTGGTGCCACTTGGCCTGGGCCACCGAATGCTTTCAGGTCCTGGCGACGTTACTTCGCAAAACCTGCCGCCAGGACCGTCTTCACTTCAGCGCCAACGAACCCGGCGTTCGCGCGTCACCCAGTCATTGCATGCCGGCTGCCGCCCATTGCGGCGTGACGGTCGTGTTGTGGCGCTTGGCTCGCTGAGTCAGCGCCAGCATCGTCAAGAAACCGAGCATGATCAGAACCGGGTACGCCATCAACAGGTCGGAGAGCGAGTATTTCCAGGCCAAAGGACGGCCGACGCCGAGCATGGCGGCGTACAGCCACGACACCGCCGATAGTGCCCCACAAAACAGGGCAAGCATTCGGGCGCTGAATCCGAGGTCGAGCAAGGAGCCTGCCTTTTGCAGGGCCGGCAATACCAGTCGGTGCAGCAGGACGCCGTTATAGGTCAGCAGCACGACAATGATCACCTTGGCCTGAAGCTTCGGATTCATGAAGTACTCGAGGCCTTTGTCGAGGTAGTCGATGCCGATGATGGCAGTGCCTGTCACCCATAGACAGATCAACGCAACCACAACAGACTTCTGAAGACTTTCCATGTGCGCATTGTCATGTTCAGTGAACACTGTACGCTTCAATATATCCCTGACCATTGCAATATCACTGGTGAACACCAAACCTATCGCCACACAACAGGCGAGCAAATGAACATACACAACGCCCAGCCGCAAAAACTCCATGAATTCTTTATGTTCGATCAGGCTCATCATTGTATTTATTGCCACGGGAATCTCTCCACCTTGTTCGACAGTACAGATCGGTCAAGCAGCAGTTTTTTTCTGTTCGACCTTGCTCATACAGGAAAACCGACCAATAGATTATTATCGATATCCTATTGGTTCAGTCAGGGAGTTGATGACATCTTAGTGACTACCTCTCAATTTTCGGGTAAAAAAATCCCCATCTGCATTAACTGCATTTGAGGTTCTATTTCCGCTTCTTTTTTTCGATTGCGAGAGCCGGCCATGGATGCCGTGCTGCAGGATCAGAGGCCTACAGCGCGCAAATGTTCATTTTTTAACCACAGCACCGACAAGCGGTAGCGGCGTCGGGCGCCACCGACATGGATGATCTGCCACCAACTAACCCGTTGAGGCCCATGACAGCTGAGCTCGTTGGATTACATGAGCGTCGACACTTGTAATTGGATCCACTAGTTGTCATGGAATAAAAAGTGGAGTCAATTGCTAGAGGGCTGGTTGACGCCGCCCGCCCATAAACAGTCATACTATTTTCAGGATTTGTCGATTTCAAGCATCCCGGGCACAGAAAAAATTCTTGTGCCTGCGGATCAACTTAGCCTCTAGGCATATATGAAACATCGCAACAGTAACAACCCATTATTGAGTATTTAATATTGACTGAGTCTTGGCGACACTGCTTCTCCACACTGTCGCCAAGCGCGTTGGTTTATTTCAAGTCAGACCAACTTCAATGTCACGTTGATGTTGTTGCGGGTGGCCTTGGAGTACGGGCAATACTTGTGGCCGGTGTCGACCAGTTTCTGTGCGGTTTCGCGATCCAGTCCCGGCAGGCTCACATTCAGCCGGGCCTGCAGAAGATAGCCGCCTTCATTGGTACCCAGGTCCACCTCGGCATCCACGGCCACGTCCTTGGGCAGTGCCACTTTCAGTTCTTTGGCAGCCACACCCATCGCGCCAATGAAGCAGGCTGACCAACCGGCGGCGAACAACTGCTCCGGATTGGTGCCACCGCCGCCTGCGCCCGGGGACGACAGCTTGATGTCCAGGATGCCGTCGGAACTGCGCGAGGCGCCGTCCCGGCCGCCGGTGGTATGGGTTTTTGCGGTGTACAGGACTTTGTCGAGCTGGGTCATGATGATCTCCTGATTGAATTGAGGTTTATGCAATGTCAGGTGAATCAGTCTTCCGGCTTGGTGCCAGGCATTCAATATAGACGGCGGTGCCCGACCCAGCGCCCGATCCGACAAAGGCCCTCCTGCAACACGCAAACTTTGCAGGCGCGAGCAGGCTCGCGATGAAGGTCCACGATTACGCGGGGAGCTTGACACCCCGCGCCGCTCTAAAGTTTTTCGCGAGCATGCTCGCGCTTACTCGCCAACTTGTACTTCACACAATCATCATAAAAACTCTGCCGGACCGCGGCAGGCTTGAGCCGTGTCGGGCTGTCATAAGTTTGTTCGGTAATGCCCATTGCCATCATCCGCATCCATGGCTTGGCAAACTTGTACGCCTGGATTTTTTGCCGTGCCGCATACAGCGAAACCCCGGACAACTTGAGTTCCTGGGCTCTTGCCGCCGTCCCCGCGCCCCAACTGCACATATAAGTATCACCGGGCTTCAGTTCCCTGGCCTGGGCAGAAACTGTAAGACCCGCAACGCTGAAAGAGATCAGCGCGACCCAGACATTGCGCATTTGCATTCCACCTAACCGCCTGAAAATAAAGCGATTCTGGCAACATGCGAGAAATCTGGGGGCCAGCATAATGCCTTCTATGCAATTGATTGACTTGCGTCAGTAACCGAAAGTCATTTTCTTGCGACATTTCAAAACTTTGCTATAGATAAGCTCTCACCGCCAACTAATGAGGCAACGGAATGTCAGTCGCAAAGAAAATGAGTGTGGGGCAACTGACGATGTTGACTGCGGTCAACATGTTGGGCTCAGGCATTGTGCTACTACCGTCGAAACTGGCGGAAGTCGGATCGATATCAATTCTTTCCTGGTTGATTACAGCCACCGGCTCACTGGCATTGGCCTACGCGTTTGCGCGATGCGGGATGCTCAGTCGAAAAACCGGCGGCATGGGGGGATATGCCGAGTACACCTTCGGCAAGGCCGGTAACTACATCACCAACTACACCTATGGTCTCTCGTTGCTGATTGCCAACGTGGCGATCAGCATTACCGCGGTCGGCTACATCCAGGAACTGTTCCACATTGAACTGGACTCACTGCAAGTGGGCCTGGCGACCATCGCATTACTGTGGATCACCACGTTCGCCAACTTTGGCGGTGCGCGCATTACCGGCCGCATTGGTTCCGTCACCGTATGGGGCGTGATTGCACCGGTGGTGCTGGTGTCCACCGTTGGCTGGTTCTGGTTCGACAGCAGCGTGTATGCCGCCGGCTGGAACCCGCACAACATGGCCTGGTACGACGCCGCGGGTGCCTCGGTGGCGATCACCTTGTGGGCATTCCTGGGCCTTGAGTCAGCGTGCGCCAACACCGATGCGGTGGAAAACCCCGAGAAGAACGTACCGATCGCGGTGCTCGGCGGCACCCTGGGTGCGGCAGTGATCTACATCGTTTCTACCAACGTGATTGCCGGCATCGTCGATAACCCGGAACTGGCCGCCTCTACCGCACCGTTCGGCCTGGTCTTCGCGAAGATGTTCACCCCACTGGTTGGCGACATTGTGATGGCCGCGATGGTACTGGCCTGCATCGGCTCGCTGCTGGGTTGGCAGTTCACCATTGCCCAGGTCTACAAGAGCTCGGCGGACACCGGTTACTTCCTGTCGATCTTCGCCAAGGCCAACAAGGCCGGGACGCCCATCGTCGGCATGCTGGTGCTGCTGGCGGCGCAGACGGCCCTGGGTTTCCTCACCATCAGCCCGGACCTCAGTAAACAGTTCGACACGCTGGTCAACCTCGCGGTGGTCACCAACCTGGTGCCGTACATCCTCTCCATGGCCGCGTTGATGACCATGCAAAAGGTCTCCAACGTACCGGCCGGCAAGGCGCTGGCTACCAACATCATTGCCTGGGTGGCGGCGGCCTACAGCTACCTGGCGCTCTACAGTTCCGGCGAACAGGCGCTGATGCTCGGCGGCGTGGCGACCATTTTCGGCTACACCCTGTTCGGCTTCGTCAACAACCGCCTGATTCGCCTTGAAGCACTCAACAACAGCGTGCCGACACAAACCGTCAGCGCGCAGCACATCACTGGCCAACCGGTGCCGGTGAATAGCCTGAAAAAAGCCACTCTGGAGATTCACGCATGACGGAATATAAACACTCACTCGGGATGCTCGCGCTGGTGGTCAGCAACCCAGCGGACAAGCGCACGGTGTTTGGTCGCGCCCTGACTCAATTGGTCAGTGACGTAGAGGGACGTGGCGTCAGCGTACTGGCCTCGGAAAGCCTCAGCGATGCCGCGTCGATCCTGCGGTCGGACCCGGCCATTCAATGCGTGCTGATCAGCTGGGAAATGGACACCAGCGAAGGTCACGAAGACTGCATCAAGTTGCTGGTCAAGCTGCGCGAGCGCAACACGCGCGTGCCGGTGTTCCTGATCAGCGACCGCACGACCGCCTCGAGCATTCCGCTCCTGGTCATGCAACACGCCGACGACTTCATCTGGCTACCGGAGGACACCAGCCGCTTCCTCAGCGGACGTATCCTGGCGGCCATCGAACGCTATCGCCAGGCCGCCCTGCCGCCCATGTTCGGCGCGCTGGTGAAGTTTGCCAGGTCCTACGAATACTCCTGGCACACCCCCGGTCATGCCGGTGGCACGGCGTTTCTGAAAAGCACGGCGGGTCGGGCGTTCTACGAGTTTTTCGGGGAAAACCTGTTGCGTTCCGACCTGTCGATCTCGGTCGGTGAACTCGGTTCACTGCTCGATCACAGTGGCCCCATTGGCCAGGGCGAGCGCTATGCGGCCAAGGTGTTCGGCGCCCATCGCACGTACTACGTGACCAACGGTTCGTCGATGTCCAACCGCGTGATCCTCATGGCCAGCGTCACGCGTAACCAGATCGCCCTGTGCGACCGCAATTGCCACAAGTCCGCCGAGCATGCGATGACCCTTTCGGGGGCGCTGCCGACCTATCTGGTACCGACGCGTAACCGCTACGGCATCATCGGCCCGATCCTCCCGCAAACCCTGAGCAGCGAGGGCGTGAAAGCGGCCATCGCCAACAACCCACTGGTCAAGGAAGGTATCGACCCGACGCCGGTCCACGCGATCATCACCAACTCCACCTACGACGGCCTGACCTACAACGTCACCCGCGTCGAAGAACTGCTGGGCCAGAGTGTCGACCGCCTGCATTTCGACGAAGCCTGGTACGGTTATGCGCGCTTCAACCCGCTGTACCGCGACCGCCACGCCATGCACGGCAGCCCGGACGACCACGATGCTTCGAAGCCGACCGTATTCGCCACCCAGTCGACCCACAAGTTGCTGGCGGCCCTGTCGCAGGCCTCAATGATTCACGTGCGCAATGGCCGTAACCCGATCGAACACGGACGCTTCAACGAGTCGTACATGATGCACGCCTCGACCTCGCCCAACTACGCGATCATGGCCTCCTGCGACGTCAGCTCGGCGATGATGGAAGCGCCCAGCGGGCAGATCCTCACCAGCGAATCCATCGAAGAAGCCGTGTCGTTCCGCCAGGTCATCTCACGCATGCACCACGAGATGTCGAGCAAGGACGACTGGTTCTTCACCTGCTGGCAGCCACCCACCGTGCAAGTGGGCAATGCCACGGTGCCGTTCCACGAAGTCGATCCGCTGCTGCTCAAGACCGAGCCCAAATGCTGGGTCCTGCACCCCAACGAGGTGTGGCACGGCTTTGGCGACATCGAGGAAGGCTACTGCATGCTCGACCCGATCAAGGTCTCGGTGCTCAGCCCCGGCATGGGTGACGACGGCAACCTGCTGGCCACGGGCATCCCGGCCTGTGTGCTGACGGCGTACCTCGGACGCCAGGGTATCGTCGTCGAGAAAACCACCGACTTCACTATCCTGTTCCTGTTCTCCATCGGCATCACCAAGGGCAAATGGGGCACGCTGGTCAACGCGCTGCTGGACTTCAAGCGCGACTATGACGACAACGTCGAACTGGAGCTGTGCCTGCCCGACCTGCTGGCCGGTAACCAGACCCGTTACGCCGGCATGGGCCTGAAGGACCTGGCGGACGAAATCTTCGCCGCCATGAAGTTGCACAAGACCACCTCGGCCATGGCCCAGGCGTTCGGCACGCTGCCGCAAGCCGTCTTCAGCCCGGTGGAGGCCTACGAGAAACTGGTGCGCAACGACATCGAACTGGTCACCCTGGAACAAGCCGCCGGGCGTATTGCCGCCACCGGCATCGTGCCGTATCCGCCGGGCATTCCCTTGCTGATGCCGGGTGAGAACGCCGGGGCTGCCGACGGGCCGCTGCTGGCCTATCTCAAGGCACTGGAAGCCTTCGACAGGTCCTTCCCGGGGTTCACCCATGACACCCACGGCATCGAAGCCGAGGCCGGGGTTTATCGGATGCTGGTACTGAAATGAGATAAGCGGGTTTTCACACTAACCCCTGTGGGAGCGGGCTTGCTCGCGAAGGCGGAGTGTCAGCCACTGTTTAGTTGACTGACACATCGCC
>NZ_JASCAE010000064.1:0-31090 GCF_029967975.1 Pseudomonas sp. V98_8 | reverse complement strand
GGCTGCGATCTTTTGATCTTGACCTTAAAAGCAACATCAAAAGATCGCAGCCTGCGGCAGCTCCTACAGGTATGCGTTGGTATCCGATCAGGGAAAGGCCATGTCTGTAGCGGTAATTCAAATGGTCAGCCAGAGCGACGTGCGGGCCAATCTGGCCCAGGCGCGTCAGTTGTTGGAACAAGCGGCCGCGGGCGGTGCGAAATTGGCTGTACTGCCGGAAAATTTCGCCGCCGTGGGCCGGCGCGACATCGCCGACATCGGTCGCGCCGAGGCGTTGGGCGAAGGCCCGATCCTGCCCTGGTTGAAACAGACGGCCCGCGACCTCAAGTTATGGATTGTGGCGGGCACCTTGCCGTTGCCGCCGGTGGATCAACCGACGGCCAAGGTGCATGCCTGCTCGTTGCTGGTTGACGATCAAGGCGAAACGGTCGCTCGCTACGACAAGCTGCACCTGTTTGACGTGGACGTGGCAGACAATCGCGGCCGTTATCGCGAATCCGATGACTATGCTTATGGCAGTGGGATCGTGGTTGCGGATACGCCGGTCGGGCGAGTCGGCCTGACGGTCTGTTATGACCTGCGCTTCCCGGAGCTCTACAGTGAATTGCGTGCTGCTGGCGCGGAGCTGATTACCGCGCCGTCGGCTTTCACCGCCGTCACCGGTGCCGCGCACTGGGATGTGCTGATTCGTGCGCGAGCCATCGAAACCCAGTGTTATGTGCTCGCGGCCGCCCAGGGTGGAACGCATCCTGGGCCGCGGGAAACCTGGGGGCACGCGGCAATCGTCGACCCATGGGGACGGGTGCTGGCACAACAGGATCAAGGCGAGGCCGTGCTGCTGGCCGAACGCGATAGCAGCGAACAGGCGTCCATCCGGGCGCGGATGCCGGTGTCCAGTCACCGGCGCTTTTTCTCGCAGGGCGCCCAGCGGCCTGCCTCAGAACGATGAATTTAAGGCGTAAAGCATATGAGCGAGTTGTTGTCCTCAGTCAGTGAGCACCTCCTGGCACCCGGTGGCGTAACGATCGAAAGCCTGCAAGGTGTGCTGGGCGACCTGGCCGGCCCTGGCATCGATGCCGCCGACCTGTATTTCCAGGGGCAGATTTCCGAGTCCTGGGCGCTGGAAGACGGCATCGTCAAGGAAGGCAGCTTTAACCTCGACCAAGGGGTTGGTGTTCGCGCGCAATCCGGTGAGAAGACCGGCTTTGCCTACAGCAATGCCATCACCCTGGAAGCTCTGGGCGCGGCGGCCCGTGCCGCCCGGTCGATCTCCCGGGCCGGACAGAATGGCACCGTGCAAGCGTTCACCAGCCAGGATGTGGCGCAGTTGTATGGGCCGGACAATCCGCTGGAAGTGCTGACCCGTGCCGAGAAAGTCGACCTGCTCAAGCGCATCGATGCCGCCACCCGTGCCCTTGATCCGCGTATCCAGCAAGTCACCGTGAGCATGGCCGGAGTCTGGGAGCGGATCCTGGTGGCGTCCACCGATGGCGGCCTGGCGGCGGATGTGCGGCCACTGGTGCGTTTCAACGTCAGTGTGATAGTAGAACAGAACGGCCGTCGCGAACGCGGTGGTCACGGCGGTGGCGGGCGTACCGATTACCGTTATTTCCTGGCTGAAGATCGCGCCATGGGTTATGCCCGTGAAGCGTTGCGCCAGGCGCTGGTCAACCTGGAAGCCATTCCGGCGCCGGCCGGAACCCTGCCGGTGGTGCTGGGCTCCGGTTGGTCGGGCGTGCTGCTGCATGAAGCGGTCGGCCACGGCCTGGAAGGCGACTTCAACCGCAAGGGCAGTTCGGCCTACAGCGGGCGCATGGGCGAGAGAGTGGCGTCCAAGCTGTGCACCATCGTCGATGATGGCACCCTGGCTGGTCGTCGTGGCTCCTTGAATGTTGACGACGAAGGCACGCCAACCGAGTGCACCACGCTGATCGAAAACGGCGTACTCAAGGGCTACATGCAGGACAAGCTCAACGCCCGCCTGATGGGCGTGGCCCGCACCGGTAACGGTCGTCGCGAATCCTATGCGCACCTGCCGATGCCGCGCATGACCAACACCTACATGCTGGCCGGCGAAAGCGACCCGCAAGAAATCATCGCATCGGTGAAGCGCGGCATCTACTGCGCCAACCTCGGCGGCGGCCAGGTGGACATCACCAGCGGCAAGTTCGTGTTCTCCACCAGCGAGGCGTACCTGATCGAAGACGGCAAGATCACTGCCCCGGTCAAAGGCGCGACGTTGATCGGCAACGGTCCGGAGGCCATGAGCAAGGTGTCGATGGTCGGTAATGACCTGGAGCTGGACAGCGGTGTGGGGACGTGTGGCAAGGATGGGCAGTCGGTGCCGGTGGGTGTCGGCCAGCCAACGCTGAAGATTGATGCGATCACCGTGGGTGGCACGGGCGCTTAGGGATATACATCCCCCTGTAGGAGCTGCCGCAGGCTGCGATCTTTTGCTTTTTAAAAGATCAAAAGATCGCAGCCTGCGGCAGCTCCTCCAGGGGATGGACGTTAATCAACGCAGGCCGCGTTGAGTCTCGTCCAGCTCACGGATGTACTTGAAGATTTTACGGCTGGATGCAGGAGGCTTGTTTTGCGCAACCTCGTGCTGGGCCTGACGGATCAGGGAACGCAATTGCTGGCGGTCCGCGTCCGGGTAGTCGACGACGAATTTTTCCAGTACGGCATCGTCGCCGGCGATCAGGCGATCGCGCCAACGTTCCAGGTTATGGAAGCGTTCGTTGTACTGGCGAGTGGAGGCATCGAGTTGATCGAGCAAAACCAGAATCGCGTCAGTGTCCTGATCGCGCATCAGTTTGCCGATGAACTGCAGGTGCCGTTTACGCGCGATGTTCGCGGTGTGCTTGGGCGCATCGGCCAGGGCCCGGCGCAAGGCGTCGGTCAACGGCAGTTTTGCCAGCAAGTCAGGCTTGAGCGTTGTAAGGCGCTCGCCGAGGTCAACCAGAGCATGCAGCTCGCGTTTAACCTGGGATTTGCTTTTTTCTCCCGTATCGAGGGAGTCGTCGTAAGAATCAACCATGGTGGCCGTCCGCAAAGAAACGCCGCCATGATAACCAGTCGGGGGCCGCTTGTCCGGCCCGGTCGCTCGATGACCGTTACCGAAAGCAGAATTTGAGTGGAGAACAGCATGAGTGCAGTTGAAAGCGTCGGCCCACAAGCGTTGCCGGCACTGCAAGAACAAGTCGAGCAAATCATCGCTGAAGCCAAGCGCCAGGGCGCCAGTGCCTGTGAAGTGGCGGTGTCCCTCGAGCAGGGCCTGTCGACCACCGTTCGCCAGCGCGAAGTCGAAACCGTCGAGTTCAACCGCGATCAGGGTTTTGGCATCACCTTGTATGTCGGTCAGCGCAAGGGCTCGGCCAGTACGTCGGCCAGTGGGCCAGAGGCGATTCGCGAAACCGTTGCCGCTGCCCTGGCTATCGCCAAGCACACCTCTGAAGACGAAGCCTCGGGCCTGGCGGATGCCGCGCTGATGGCCCGGGATGTCCAGGATTTCGACCTGTTCCACCAATGGGATATCACCCCGGAACAGGCGATCGAGCAGGCGCTGGCCTGTGAGGCCGCGGCGTTTGCTGCCGACAGCCGCATCAGCAATGCCGATGGCACCACCCTGAGCACGCACCAGGGCTGCCGTGTCTACGGCAACAGCCACGGGTTTATCGGCGGTTATGCGTCGACCCGGCACAGTTTGAGTTGCGTCATGATCGCCGAGGCTGATGGCCAGATGCAGCGCGATTATTGGTACGACGTGAATCGCCAAGGCGATCTGCTGGCCGATCCGGTGAGCATCGGCCAAAAAGCCGCGCAACGCGCGGCGAGCCGCCTGGGCGCGCGACCGGTGCCGACGTGCGAGGTGCCGGTGCTGTTTTCCGCGGAGCTGGCCGGCGGGTTGTTCGGCAGCTTCCTCTCGGCTATTTCCGGTGGCAGCCTGTACCGAAAGTCCTCGTTCCTCGAAGGTACGCTGGGGCAGAAGCTGTTTCCGCAATGGCTGACCATCGACGAGCGTCCGCACCTGATGCGTGCCATGGGCAGTGCGGCGTTCGATGGTGATGGCCTGGCGACCTACGCCAAGCCGTTCGTCGAAAAAGGCGAATTGGTGTCCTATATTCTTGGGACCTATTCAGGCCGCAAGCTTGGCATGCCGAGCACCGCCAACGCTGGCGGTGTGCATAACCTGTTCGTCAGCCATGGCGATGAGGACCAGGCCGCCCTGCTGCGTCGCATGGGGCGTGGTCTGTTGGTCACCGAATTGATGGGCCAGGGCCTGAACATGGTGACCGGCGATTACTCTCGTGGTGCGGCGGGTTACTGGGTCGAAAACGGCGAGATCCAGTTCGCGGTGCAGGAAGTGACCATCGCCGGCAACATGCGTGACATGTTCAAGCAGATCGTAGCCGTGGGCAATGATCTGGAACTGCGCAGCAACATTCGCACGGGCTCGGTGCTGATCGAGCGGATGACGGTGGCGGGCAGCTAAGCTTCGCCCTCTGGACAAAAAGGCGCGCCACCCATTGGGTGGCGCGCCTTTTTGTGGGGTTTGGCAAAACCTTTGGGAGCTGGCTTGCCAGCGATGGCGCCAGAAAGATCATCCTGATTCAAGGCTGCCTTCGCCAGCAGGCCCCGGCTCGGACCGAGTTCGGACGGTCCTTGACCTTTACTCGCCTTCGTCGAAATAGTTATTGATCAACGCCACCAGCGCATCCAGCGCTTCCTGTGCCTGCTCGCCTTCCGTGCTCAAATGAATCTTGGTGCCCTTGCCGGCAGCAAGCATCATCATTGCCATGATGCTTTTACCATCGACGGTGGTTTCCGGCGTGCGTCCTACCCTGATCGTGCAATCCTTGTATTGGCCAGCGACCCCAACGAATTTTGCCGAAGCGCGGGCATGCAGGCCCAGCTTGTTGATGATTTCGATTTCCAGAGCAGGCATCGCGGTGTGAATCCTTTAGCTGAGGTCGCGGTGGCGAACCTGGACATTCTTCAGGGATTGCTGCAGGACCTGGCCAAGACGTTCAGTCAGGTAGACGGAGCGGTGATGGCCGCCGGTGCAGCCAATGGCAATGGTGACATAGGCGCGGTTACTGGCGGCAAAACGTGGCAGCCATTTGAGCAGGTACGTAGAAATGTCCTGGAACATTTCCTCCACGTCGGGTTGTGCCGCCAAGTAGTCGGCCACCGGTTGGTCTAGCCCGGACTGCTCGCGCAGTTCCGGCTTCCAGTAAGGATTGGGCAGGCAGCGCACATCGAATACCAGGTCGGCGTCGACCGGCATGCCACGCTTGAACCCGAACGACTCCACGAGAAACGCCGTACCGGGTTCCGGTTGGTTCAGCAGGCGCAGCTTGATGGTATCGCGCAGTTGATACAAATTCAGGCTGGTGGTGTTGAGCTTGAGATCGGCAAGGTCGGCAATCGGTCCGAGCAGGGTGGTCTCGTCGTTGATCGCTTCGGCCAGCGAGCGGTTGGCGTTGCTTAGCGGGTGACGCCGACGGGTTTCCGAGAAACGTTTGAGCAGGGTTTCCTCGTCGGCATCCAGGTACAGGACATCGCACTGGATGTGGCGACTGCGCACTTCTGCCAGTAACTCGGGGAACCGCGACAGGTGGCTTGGCAGGTTGCGAGCATCGATGGACACGGCAACCAGTGGTTGCGCCAGTTCGGTGTGTATCAGCGCTCGCTCGGCCAATTCAGGCAGCAACCCGGCAGGCAGGTTGTCAATGCAGTAGTAACCGTTGTCCTCGAGGACGTCGAGGGCGGTACTTTTACCGGAGCCAGAACGGCCGCTGACGATGATCAAGCGCATGATTAATGACCGTTTTGCTCGTCCAGGACAACCTGATACAAGGCTTCATTGCTCGGGGCGCTGCGCAGTTTCTCACGCACTTCCTTGCGGTCGAGCATGCTGGCGATCTGGCGTAACAGCTCCAGGTGCGCATCAGTAGCGGCTTGCGGGACCAGTAGCACGAACAACAGGTCAACCGGAGCGCCGTCGATGGCGTCGAAATCGATAGGGGCGTCCAGGTGCATCAAGGCACTGATGGGCGCATCACAGCCCTTTAGACGGCAGTGGGGAATGGCGATGCCGTTACCAAAGCCGGTGGAGCCGAGTTTTTCACGGGCGACCAGGCTCTCGAAAACATCCTGCATGGCCAGATCCGGCACTTCGCGATGGATGAGGTTGGCAATTTGCTCGAGGGCTTTCTTTTTACTGCCGCCCGGCACGTTCACCAGGGAACGGCCGGGGGTCAGGATGCTTTCAAGTCGGATCATGGGTTGGGAGTGTTAACGACCCGTAGCGCCCTGGAGGAGGCTCTGAGTCTTTTCCTTATGCTTTTTGAGTTGTTTATCCAGCTTGTCGGTCAGTGCGTCGATTGCCGCGTACATATCGGTATGTTCCGCGTTGGCGACGACCTCATTGCCGGGTATATGCAGCGTGGCTTCGATTTTCTGCTTCAACTTTTCGACGCACATCGTGACTTGCACGTTGGTGATCTTGTCGAAATGCCCCTCGAGCTTCTTGAACTTGAGCTCGACGTATTCACGCAGGGGCTTGGTCACTTCCAGTTGGTGTCCACTGATGTTGACTTGCATACAGCTTCTCCTTCGTTGCCAGTGCATAAAGCGGCAGATCCAGATGATCTGCCACTGGAACGCTGTGGCGTGGCCCTACATCAACCGCTTGCGTTCGCTCGAAGGCGCGATCCCGAGGGATTCGCGGTACTTGGCGACGGTGCGGCGAGCCACCTGAATGCCTTGTGCCTCCAGTAAACCAGCGATCTTGCTGTCACTCAACGGCTTTTTCTGATTTTCCGCCGCCACCAGTTTTTTGATGATCGCGCGAATCGCCGTGGACGAGCATTCTCCGCCCTCGGAGGTGCTGACGTGACTGGAGAAAAAGTATTTCAGTTCATAAATGCCCCGAGGGGTATGCATGAATTTCTGCGTGGTAACCCGCGAAATCGTCGACTCATGCATGCCGACCGCTTCGGCGATGTCATGCAGGACCAATGGCTTCATGGCTTCGTCGCCATACTCCAGGAAGCCGCGCTGATGCTCGACGATCTGCGTGGCCACTTTCATCAGGGTTTCGTTGCGGCTTTGCAGGCTCTTGATGAACCAGCGGGCTTCCTGCAGTTGATTGCGCATGAAGGTGTTGTCGGCGCTGGTGTCGGCACGACGAACGAAGCCCGCATACTGGGCGTTGACCCTCAGGCGGGGCACCGACTCCTGGTTGAGCTCCACCAGCCAGCGTTCGTTATCCTTGCGTACGATCACGTCCGGAACCACGTATTCGGCTTCGGTCGACTCGATTTGCGAGCCCGGGCGCGGGTTAAGGCTCTGGACCAGCTCGATCACCTGGCGCAGCTCATCTTCCTTGAGCTTCATGCGGCGCATCAGCTGGCTGTAGTCGCGGCTGCCGAGCAAGTCGATGTAGTCAGTGACCAGGCGCTTGGCTTCGGCCAGCCAAGGCGTCTTGGCGGGCAGTTGGCGCAATTGCAGCAGCAGGCATTCACCCAGGTTGCGTGCGCCGATGCCGGCAGGTTCGAATTGCTGGATGCGGTGCAGGACGGCTTCGATTTCGTCCAGTTCGATGTCCAGTTCCGGATCGAAGGCTTCGAGGATTTCCTCCAGCGTCTCGTCCAGGTAGCCCTGGTTGTTGATGCAATCGATCAGGGTCACGGCGATCAGGCGATCGGTGTCGGACATCGGTGCCAGGTTCAATTGCCACAGCAGGTGGCTTTGCAGGCTCTCGCCGGCTGATGTGCGGGTGGTGAAATCCCACTCGTCGTCATCGTTGCTTGGCAGGCTGCTGGCGCTGGTCTGGTAGACGTCTTCCCAGGCGGTGTCGACAGGCAGTTCGTTGGGAATGCGCTCGTTCCAGTCGCCTTCCTCGATATTATCGACGGTCGTGGCGCTTTCCTGGTAGGAAGGTTCCTGAGTGTCGGTACTGGGTTTGTGTTCGGCGTTGTCGGCCAGCGGGTCGGAATTGTCGAAGTCGTCGCCTTCTTCCTGGCGCTCGAGCATCGGATTGGACTCCAGGGCCTCCTGGATTTCCTGTTGCAGGTCCAGGGTCGACAATTGGAGCAGGCGGATGGCCTGTTGCAGCTGCGGTGTCATCGTCAGCTGCTGGCCCATTCTCAAGACTAGCGATGGTTTCATGGCAGGGGCTTAACACCTTATTCGCCGGCGCACATGCGCCATCCACTACAGGGCGCCGGAGCGCCAAACATAAGCAAATTATATGCCCGAAATCGCGGCGTTTGCCTAGAGCGCTGTAACAATAAAAAAAGGTTGATTTTTTATTGCGCCAAGCGCTCTGCCGACTCGCCGGGCACCGCGATGCTTACAGGCGGAATTCATGCCCCAGGTACACTTCTTTCACTAGGTCATTGGCCAGGATGGTTTCAGCGTCGCCTTCGGCGATCAGTTGACCATCGTTGACAATATAGGCGGTTTCGCAGATATCCAGGGTTTCACGGACGTTGTGGTCGGTGATCAGCACGCCGATGCCCTTGGCCTTGAGGTGGTGGATAATCTGCTTGATGTCACCCACCGAGATCGGGTCCACGCCGGCGAACGGTTCGTCGAGCAGGATGAATTTCGGGTTGGTGGCCAGTGCCCGGGCGATTTCCACGCGGCGGCGTTCGCCACCGGACAGGCTCATGCCGAGGTTGTCGCGGATGTGGCTGATGTGGAACTCCTGCAGCAGGCTTTCCAGTTCCTTGCGGCGACCGGCCTTGTCGAGTTCCTTGCGGGTCTCGAGGATGGCCATGATGTTGTCGGCCACGGAGAGTTTGCGGAAGATCGACGCTTCTTGCGGCAGATAACCGATACCCGCCTTGGCACGACCGTGCATCGGCTGGTGGCTGACATCGAGGTCATCGATCAGCACGCGACCCTGATCGGCCTGTACCAGGCCGACGATCATGTAGAAACAGGTGGTCTTGCCGGCGCCGTTGGGGCCGAGCAGGCCGACGATCTGGCCGCTGTCGATGGACAGGCTGACGTCTCGCACGACCTGGCGGCTCTTGTAGCTCTTCGCCAGGTGCTGGGCTTTCAGAGTTGCCATTAAGGGGCCTTTTGCTCGTCGGTTTTCTTTTTCGGCTGGATCACCATGTCGATGCGCGGACGCGACTCGGTCACCTTGCTGCCCGTTGCGCGACCGGCGCTGGCCAGCTTTTTCTCGGTGTCATAGACGATTTTCTCGCCTTGAGTGACGTTGCTGTCCTTGTCGATGACCTTGGCGCGGTCGATCAGCACGACACGATTTTGCTTGGCGAGGTACTGGATGGTCACGCCCCATCCCTGCACGGGCTTGGTGTCGCCTGCGGTCTGCAGTTGCTCGAAGTAGGCCAGGTTACCCACCGAGGTCACCACGTCGACGTCGCCATCGGGGGCGCGGGTCATGGTCACCTTGTTGCCCTTGACAATGATCGAGCCCTGGGTGATGACCACATCGCCCGTATAGGTGGCCACACCGTTCTTGTCGTCCAGTTGGGCGTCGTCGGCCTGGATGCGGATGGGTTGCTGCTGATCGTCCGGCAGAGCCCAGGCGCTCACGCTTCCCAGTGCTGCGCCCAGACTGAGCAAAATAGGGAGGGTTTTAACGAGCCTCATACTGTCCTCTTACGTTCGATAGCAGGTGTATCCTGCTTTCTTTCAAATACGCCTTCATGCCGACACCAGTCGATACACCGCCAGCGCCGTCGATTCTAACGGGTTGCTGAGTCTGCGCATATTGCTGCTGCGGGAACACGGTCATGCGAGTACTGGTGATCAGGGTGTCGCGGTTCTTTTCGTCGGTACGCTTGACGCGCACGTTGTCGATCAGTTCGACTTCGGTCCCGCCGGAGTTCACCTCACCGTGATCGCTGGTCACATGCCACGGAAAATCGGTGCCGCGGTACATGTTCAGGTCGGGCTTGGTCACCAGCGTGATGTCGGTTGCCTTGACGTGCTCGGCCTTTTCCGACGTCATTTCGTACTGCACCTTGCCGTCTTCGAGGTACTGCAAGGTATGAGTGTTGGTCGCGTACCAGTCAATCGGGCTTTCTTCAGTCTTGGCCGGTGGCTTGTCGAGGAAGCGTTCCGGGCTGATGTTCCAGTAGCCGACCGCAGCGAAAATCGCCACGATGCAACTGACCACCAATGTCTTGCGAACTTTTTTGCTGAACATGATTTGGCTCACAGGTACGCGGCATTGGCCGCATCGAGGCGGCCCTGGGCGCGCAGGATCAATTCGCAGAACTCGCGGGCAGCACCTTCGCCACCACGGGCCAGGGTAATGCCATGCGCGTGTTCGCGCACGAAGCTGGCGGCGTTGGCCACTGCCATGCCCAGGCCGACGCGGCGGATCACCGGCAGGTCCGGCAGGTCGTCACCGAGGTAGGCGACCTGTTCATAGCTTAGGCCGAGTTGCGCAAGAAGCTCGTCGAGTACCACCAGTTTGTCTTCGCGACCCTGGTACAGGTGGGGAATGCCGAGGTTCTTCGCGCGTCGTTCGACTACCGGGGTTTTGCGGCCGCTGATGATCGCGGTCTGTACGCCGGCGGCCATCAGCATCTTGATGCCCTGGCCGTCGAGGGTGTTGAACGTCTTGAATTCGCTACCGTCTTCGAGGAAGTACAGGCGCCCGTCGGTCAGGACGCCGTCGACGTCGAACACCGCCAGTTTGATTTGTTGGCCGCGTTGCAGCAGGTCCGTGCTCATTACATTACTCCCGCACGCAGCAAGTCGTGCATGTTCAGGGCACCGACCGGGCGATCTTCGCTGTCGACCACGACCAGCGCGTTGATTTTGTGATCTTCCATTATTTTCAAGGCCTCGGCGGCGAGCATTTCGGCGCGGGCCGTCTTGCCATGGGCCGTCATGACCTGATCAATAGTGGCGGTGTGGATGTCGATGCTGCGGTCCAGCGTGCGGCGCAAATCACCGTCGGTGAAGATCCCGGCCAGCTTGCCGTCGGTCTCGAGTATCACGGTCATGCCCAGGCCCTTGCGGGTCATTTCCATCAGCGCATCCTTGAGCAGGGTGCCGCGCTGTACCTGCGGCAGCTCTTGCCCGGCGTGCATGACGTCTTCCACTTTCAGCAGCAGGCGTCGGCCCAGTGCACCGCCCGGATGGGAAAAGGCGAAATCCTCAGCGGTAAAGCCGCGGGCTTCCAGCAGCGCGACGGCCAGGGCGTCACCCATGACCAGTGCCGCGGTCGTCGACGAGGTGGGCGCCAGGTTCAATGGGCAGGCCTCGTGGTCGACCTGTACATTCAGGTTGACCTCTGCCGCCTTGGCCAGCGGCGAGTCGGGCTTGCCGGTCATGCTGATCAGCTGGATGCCCAGGCGCTTGATCAGCGGCAGCAGGGTGATGATTTCATGGGTCGAGCCGGAGTTCGACAGCGCCAGGATGATGTCGTCGCGGGTGATCATGCCCATGTCGCCATGGCTGGCTTCGGCCGGGTGCACGAAAAACGCCGTAGTGCCGGTACTGGCCAGGGTGGCGGCGATCTTGTTGCCGATGTGCCCCGATTTGCCCATGCCGACCACGACGACGCGGCCTTTGCTGGCCAGAATCATTTCGCAGGCGCGCACGAAATCCTTGTCGATACGGGGCAGCAAGCTTTTTACGGCTTCCAGTTCGAGGCGGATGGTGCGTTGTGCTGACTTGATCAGGTCGCTGGATTGGCTCATTTTGAAAATGTTTGGCCTGGTGAAAAGGCGGCGATTATAGCCGGTATGGTTGAAACCCTCACGCAAGTTCGTTGCCCATTGTCATCTGTTGTTACCGAATCCCCTCTAGATGGAGCTTTCTGGCTGTCACGTCGCTGAACATGGTCTGGCATTGGCCTTGGGCGCGTGACGCTTGCAGTGATATAGTTCGCCGCCAGTTCGGCCCGCCCAGGAGTATGTGCTTTTGTCAGGAAGCCAGGCGTCCGAGTGTGAGGCTGCATCGCAAGGAGTTTAGATGAGTGCCGATAACGCCTACGCGGTCGAGCTGAAGGGACTGACCTTCAAGCGCGGTGCGCGCAGCATTTTCAATAACATTGATATCCGCATCCCGCGCGGCAAGGTCACCGGCATCATGGGGCCTTCCGGGTGTGGCAAGACCACGCTGTTGCGTTTGATGGGCGCGCAGTTGCGGCCTGCCAGTGGCGAAGTATGGGTCAATGGTCAGAACCTGCCGGCGTTGTCGCGCAGTGATCTGTTCGATGCACGCAAGCACATGGGCGTGCTGTTTCAGAGTGGCGCACTGTTTACCGACCTCGATGTCTTCGAGAACGTCGCGTTCCCATTGCGCGTTCATACCAAGCTGCCCGAAGAAATGATCCGCGACATCGTCCTGCTCAAATTGCAGGCCGTGGGATTGCGCGGTGCGATCGACCTGATGCCCGACGAACTGTCCGGCGGCATGAAGCGTCGCGTCGCACTGGCGCGGGCGATTGCGCTCGATCCGCAGATTCTCATGTATGACGAGCCCTTCGTCGGACAGGACCCCATTGCCATGGGCGTGCTGGTGCGCCTGATCCGCTTGCTCAACGATGCGCTGGGCATTACCAGTATCGTGGTTTCCCATGACCTGGCCGAAACCGCCAGCATCGCCGACTACATCTATGTCGTGGGCGACGGGCAGGTGTTGGGGCAGGGCTCGCCCGCCGAGCTGATGAACTCGGACGATCCGCGTATCCGTCAATTCATGACAGGCGAGCCCGACGGTCCGGTCCCCTATCACTTTCCAGCGACGGATTACCGCGCAGATCTCCTGGGGAAGCGTTGATGCGCAAGATTTCACTTTTGGAAAGGGTGCGCCGGTTCGGCCATGGCGGCATCGACGTGCTGGCGGTGTTCGGGCGCTCTTCGCTGTTCCTGTTCCATGCATTGCTGGGGCGTGGTGGCATCGGTGGCGGGTTTGGCCTGCTGGTCAAGCAACTGCATTCAGTGGGCGTGATGTCCCTGGTGATCATCGTGGTCTCCGGGATATTCATCGGCATGGTGCTGGCGCTGCAAGGCTTCAACATCCTGTCCAGCTACGGTTCGGAGCAGGCGGTGGGGCAGATGGTGGCGCTGACGCTGCTGCGTGAGCTGGGGCCGGTGGTCACGGCATTGCTGTTCGCCGGGCGTGCCGGTTCGGCACTGACCGCGGAAATCGGCAACATGAAGTCCACCGAACAGCTCTCCAGCCTGGAGATGATCGGGGTGGACCCGCTCAAGTACATCATTGCCCCGCGCCTGTGGGCCGGCTTCATTTCCCTGCCGGTGCTGGCGATGATCTTCAGCGTGGTGGGTATCTGGGGCGGTTCCTGGGTGGCCGTCGACTGGCTGGGTGTCTATGAAGGCTCCTACTGGTCGAACATGCAGAACAGCGTGACCTTTGTCGACGATGTGCTCAACGGCATCATCAAAAGCATGGTCTTCGCCTTTGTCGTGACCTGGATCGCCGTATTCCAAGGCTATGACTGTGAACCCACTTCAGAGGGGATCAGCCGTGCCACTACCAAGACCGTGGTGTATGCCTCTTTGGCTGTGCTCGGCCTGGACTTTATTCTGACCGCCTTGATGTTTGGAGATTTCTGATGCAAAACCGCACCCTGGAAATCGGTGTCGGCCTTTTCTTGCTGGCTGGCATCCTGGCTTTGCTGTTGCTGGCGTTGCGGGTCAGTGGACTGTCCCCGAGCCCGAGCACCGAAACCTATAAACTTTATGCGTATTTCGACAATATCGCCGGTTTGACTGTCAGAGCTAAAGTGACCATGGCCGGTGTGACCATCGGCAAGGTCACGGCAATCGATCTGGATCGCGACAGTTTCACTGGTCGGGTAACCATGCAACTGGAGAAGCGCGTAGATAACCTACCGGCAGACTCCACTGCATCTATCCTGACCGCTGGCCTGTTGGGCGAGAAGTACATCGGTATCAGCGTGGGCGGGGAAGAAGCCTTGCTCAAGGATGGTGGGACCATCCACGACACCCAGTCGTCGCTGGTGCTCGAGGACCTGATCGGTAAATTCCTGCTCAATACCGTTAGCAAAGACGCCAAATGAGGAGCTTTTGAATGATCTCTACCTTGCGACGTGGCCTGTTGGTTTTGCTCGCGGCCTTGCCGATGATGGCCAATGCCGTGGCGGCGCCTAGCGCGCACGAGCTGGTCCAGGACACCACCAACCGGCTGCTGGCCGACCTGGCCGCCAACAAAGAGAAGTACAAGCAGGATCCGCAGGACTTCTACGCGGCGCTCAACAGCATTGTCGGGCCTGTAGTGGATGCCGAAGGTATTTCCAAGAGCATCATGACGGTCAAGTACTCGCGCAAGGCGACCCCTGCGCAAATGAAGACCTTTGAAGAAAACTTCAAGAAGGGTCTGTTCCAGTTCTATGGCAATGCCTTGCTTGAGTACAACAACCAAGGCATCACCGTTGATCCTGCCAAGGACGAGTCGGGCAACCGTACGAGTGTCGGCATGACAGTCAAGGGCAGCAACGGCGCGATCTATCCTGTGTCCTACACACTGGAAAAGGTCGGTGGCGAGTGGAAGCTGCGCAACGTCATCATCAACGGTATCAACATTGGCAAGCTGTTCCGTGATCAGTTCGCTGATGCGATGCAGCGCAATGGCAACGACCTGGACAAAACCATCAATGGTTGGGCCGGGGAAGTCGCCAAGGCCAAGGAAACCGCTGAGCAATCCACCGAGAAACAGACCCAATGAGTGAGTCGGCGGTCCAGATAGACGACGCCGGCGAGCTGCGGCTCAGCGGTGTGCTGGATTATCGCACCGGCCCTCAATTGCGCGAGCAGGGGCAGGCGCTGATCAAGGCAAGCAAGGCCGCGGCCGTGGTAGTCGATTGTTCGGCGGTGGAGAAATCCAGCAGCGTCGGTCTGTCGTTGCTGTTGTGTTTCATGCGAGATGCCCAGGCGGCCGGCAAGGCGCTGAGCATCCGCGGGATGCCAGAAGACATGCGCGAAATCGCTCAGGTCAGTGAACTGACCGAGCTGTTGGCGCATCCCTAACCCGCATCTATAAAGAAGCCCCCCGTCAGAGTCCTGCTTCCCGGGGTTCGCAGGCGCGGGGCTTTTTTGTATGATGTCCGACCCGCGCGCACAGGGCGCCGATTGAGGTTGAGCATGCAGGCCAACGAAGTGAAGAGCTTTCTTGAAGGAAAGCTGCCCGGAACGAAGGTAGAAGTCGAGGGCGAAGGCTGCAATTTCCAGCTGAACGTGATTAGCGATGAACTGGCGGCGTTGAGCCCGGTGAAGCGTCAGCAGCAGGTCTATGCCCATTTGAACCCATGGATCACCGATGGCAGCATCCATGCGGTCACTATGAAATTTTTCAGCAGCGCGGCCTGGGCCGAGCGCACCTGAGCCCACGGGCGTAGAGATTCTTATGGATAAATTGATTATTACTGGCGGTGCTCGTCTTGACGGCGAGATCCGCATCTCCGGGGCAAAGAACTCTGCCCTGCCGATCCTGGCGGCCACCCTGCTGTGCGATGGTCCGGTGACCGTTGCCAACCTGCCACACCTGCACGACATCACCACCATGATCGAACTGTTCGGTCGCATGGGGATCGAGCCGGTGATCGACGAGAAACTGGCCGTCGAAATCGATCCGCGTACCATCAAGACCCTGATCGCTCCGTACGAACTGGTTAAGACCATGCGTGCGTCGATCCTGGTGCTGGGCCCGATGGTTGCCCGTTTCGGTGAAGCCGAAGTCGCGTTGCCTGGCGGTTGCGCCATCGGTTCGCGTCCGGTGGACCTGCACATCCGTGGCCTGGAGGCCATGGGCGCGATCATCGACGTCGAAGGCGGCTACATCAAGGCCAAGGCGCCAGAAGGCGGCTTGCGCGGTGCGCATTTCTTCTTCGACACCGTCAGTGTGACCGGTACCGAAAACATCATGATGGCTGCAGCCCTGGCCAAGGGCCGCAGTGTCCTGGCGAACGCCGCGCGCGAGCCTGAAGTCGTCGACCTGGCGAACTTCCTGAACGCCATGGGCGCCAAGGTTTCCGGCGCTGGCACCGACACCATCACCATCGATGGCGTCGAGCGTCTGCACACCACCACCTACAAGGTGATGCCGGACCGTATCGAAACCGGCACCTACCTGGTGGCCGCAGCCGTGACCGGTGGGCGTGTGAAGGTCAAGGACACCGATCCGACCATTCTCGAAGCCGTGCTGGAGAAACTCCGCGAAGCAGGCGCCGAAATCACCACCGGTGAAGACTGGATCGAGCTGAACATGCACGGCAAGCGGCCTAAAGCCGTGAACGTGCGAACCGCTCCGTACCCGGCGTTCCCGACCGACATGCAGGCGCAGTTCATCTCCCTCAACGCCATTGCCGAAGGCACGGGTGCTGTGATCGAGACGATCTTCGAAAACCGCTTCATGCACGTGTACGAACTGCACCGCATGGGCGCCAAGATCCAGGTCGAGGGCAACACCGCCATCGTCACCGGCACCGAGAAGCTCAAGGGCGCGCCAGTGATGGCCACCGACTTGCGGGCTTCGGCCAGCCTGGTGATTTCGGCGCTGATTGCCGACGGCGATACCCTGATCGATCGCATCTACCACATAGACCGTGGTTACGAGTGCATCGAAGAAAAACTGCAGATGCTGGGCGCCAAGATCCGCCGCGTTCCGGGCTAGTTTCTGTTGCATGGGCGCAGGGACGTGCCCGTTGAATTGTTGTGAGTCGAGCCGGTTTCCGGCTCGATGTGTGTCCGGCGCCATTTGCGACCGGACATGAGTACCTTGATAAGGACTGACGTTTCCCATGTTGACCATCGCACTGTCCAAGGGCCGCATCCTTGACGACACCCTGCCGCTTCTGGCTGAAGCGGGCATCGTGCCGACCGAGAATCCGGACAAGAGTCGCAAGCTGATCATTCCCACGACCCAGGAAGATGTACGCCTGTTGATCGTGCGTGCCACCGACGTGCCGACCTATGTCGAGCATGGTGCCGCCGACCTCGGTGTTGCTGGTAAAGACGTGCTGATGGAATACGGCGGTCAAGGCCTGTACGAGCCATTGGACTTGCAGATTGCCCAGTGCAAGTTGATGACCGCCGGCAAGGTCGGCGCGGTCGAGCCCAAGGGCCGCCTGCGTATCGCCACCAAGTTCGTCAACGTTGCCAAGCGCTACTACGCCGAGCAGGGCCGTCAGGTCGACATCATCAAGCTCTACGGCTCGATGGAGCTGGCGCCGTTGATCGGCTTGGCCGACAAGATCATCGACGTGGTCGACACCGGTAACACGCTGCGGGCCAACGGCCTGGAGCCACAGGATTTCATCGCGGCCATCAGCTCCCGGCTAATCGTCAACAAAGCTTCGATGAAAATGCAGCACGCCCGTATCCAGGCGTTGATCGACACCCTGAGCAAGGCAGTGGAGTCTCGACACCGCGGCTGATTCACCCGCGCGACTTTGAGTTGCGCCGTCTATCCGCCTCATAGCCAGAATTCTCAGGTGCCCAAGCGGATCGAATGTTAGCTTCGGGCGCCTGAGTTTTTTGCCAATCCTATGAGGCTCTCGCTATGACCGCACCGACTGCAATTCGCCGACTCAACGCTGCTGACCCGGATTTCGCACATCATCTGGATCATCTGCTGAGCTGGGAAAGTGTGTCTGACGACTCGGTCAATCAGCGGGTGCTGGACATCATCAAGGCCGTGCGCGAGCGTGGCGATGCCGCGTTGCTGGAGTTCACCCGACAGTTCGACGGGTTGGACGTCGCCTCCATGGCTGACCTGATCCTGCCGCGCGAGCGCCTGGAACTGGCGTTGACCCGCATTACCGTGCCACAGCGCGAAGCCCTGGAAAAAGCCGCGGCCCGCGTACGCAGCTACCACGAAAAGCAGAAACAGGACTCCTGGAGCTACACCGAAGCTGACGGCACCGTGCTGGGCCAAAAGGTCACGCCGCTCGATCGCGCCGGTCTGTACGTGCCGGGCGGCAAGGCGTCGTACCCTTCTTCCGTGCTGATGAACGCGATTCCGGCCAAGGTTGCCGGTGTGACCGAAGTGGTCATGGTGGTGCCGACCCCGCGCGGCGAAATCAACGAGCTGGTGCTGGCTGCCGCCTGTATCGCGGGCGTTGACCGTGTGTTCACCATCGGTGGCGCCCAAGCTGTTGCCGCGCTGGCTTATGGCACCGAAAGCGTGCCGCAAGTCGACAAAGTGGTTGGCCCGGGCAACATCTATGTCGCCACCGCCAAGCGTCACGTGTTTGGCCAGGTCGGTATCGACATGATTGCCGGCCCGTCCGAGATCCTCGTGGTGTGTGACGGCCTGACTGATCCTGACTGGATCGCCATGGATCTGTTCTCCCAGGCCGAGCATGACGAAGACGCCCAGGCGATCCTGGTCAGCCCGGATGCGGCCTTTCTCGATCAGGTCGCCGCGAGCATTGCCAAACTGATGCCGACCATGGAGCGCGCCGAGATCATCGAAACCTCGATCAACGGCCGTGGTGCGCTGATCCAGGTGCGTGACATGGAGCAAGCCATCGAAGTGGCCAACCGCATCGCGCCGGAACACCTGGAGTTGTCGGTTGCCGATCCGCAAGCCTGGCTCCCGCAGATCCGCCATGCCGGCGCCATCTTCATGGGCCGCCACACCAGCGAAGCGCTGGGCGACTACTGCGCAGGCCCGAACCACGTATTGCCGACTTCCGGCACGGCGCGGTTCTCGTCGCCGCTGGGCGTATACGACTTCCAGAAACGCTCGTCGATCATTTTTTGCTCGGAACAGGGCGCGTCCGACCTGGGTAAAACCGCTTCCGTGCTGGCCCGTGGCGAGTCGCTGACTGCCCACGCCCGCAGTGCCGAATACCGCATCATCGACGACAAGCAGGGGAACTGAGATGAGTAAATTCTGGAGCCCGTTCGTCAAGAACCTGGTGCCTTACGTACCGGGCGAGCAGCCAAAGCTGGCAAAACTGGTGAAGCTCAACACCAACGAAAACCCCTACGGTCCATCGCCCAAGGCCCTGGCTGCGATGCAGACCGAATTGAACGACAACCTGCGCCTGTACCCGGACCCGAACAGCGACCTGCTGAAAAATGCCGTGGCCAAGTACTACGGCGTGCAGAGCAACCAGGTATTTCTCGGCAACGGCTCCGACGAAGTGCTGGCGCACATCTTCCACGGGTTGCTGCAGCACGATCAGCCGCTGCTGTTCCCGGACATCAGCTACAGCTTCTATCCGGTCTATTGCGGGCTGTACGGCATCAAGTTCGATGCGGTGGCGCTGGACGAGCAGTTCCTGATCAATCCTGCGGACTACGCAAAACCGAACGGCGGGATCATTTTCCCCAACCCGAACGCCCCGACCGGTTGCCTGTTGGCGCTGGAGGCGGTCGAGCAAATCCTCAAGGGCAGCCCGGACTCGGTGGTCGTGGTGGACGAGGCTTACATCGACTTCGGTGGCGAGACGGCAATCACCTTGGTAGACCGTTATCCGAACCTGCTGGTGACCCAGACCCTGTCAAAATCCCGTTCCCTGGCGGGCCTGCGGGTTGGCCTGGCGGTGGGGCATCCGGACCTGATCGAGGCGCTGGAGCGGATCAAGAACAGCTTCAACTCCTATCCGATCGATCGCATGGCGAATGTCGGCGCGGCGGCGGCGTTCGAGGATCGCGAGTACTTCGACAAAACCTGCCGATTGGTCATCGAGAGCCGCGACAAGGTGGTCGCGCAGTTGCAAGCGAAGGGCTTTGAAGTGCTGCCGTCGGCCGCGAACTTCATCTTCGCCCGTCACCCCAAGCACGATGCGGCAGGCCTGGCAGCTAAATTGCGCGAGCAAGGCGTGATCGTGCGGCACTTCAAGCAGGAGCGGATTGCCCAGTTCCTGCGGATTTCGATCGGCACGCCGGAGCAAAACCAGGCCCTGATCGACGGCCTCGGCGACCTCTAATCCTCCGTCACACTGATCGTCCCACGCAGAGCGTGGGAACGATCATGTACCTCGACTGCGTTAGTTTTCTTCTTTCTCTTTGACCGGCGCCGGTGGCGGGCGCAAGCCGATTTCCGCCGTGAGCTTGAGTTCCTTGCCGTTGCGCATCACCTCGATCGTGACCTTATCGGTCGGCTTGATCCGCGCGACCTGGTTCATCGAGCGTCGGCCATCGCCAGCCGGTTCGCCGTCGATGCTGAGAATCACGTCGCCCAGTTGCAGGCCGGCTTTCTGCGCCGGACCGTCGCGGAAAATCCCGGCGACGACGATGCCCGGACGCCCCGACAGGCCAAACGACTCCGCCAGTTCCTGGGACAATGGCTGCACTTCGATACCGAGCCAGCCGCGAATCACCTGGCCGTGTTCGATGATCGATTTCATCACTTCCATGGCCAGCTTCACCGGAATCGCGAAACCAATGCCTTGCGAGCCTCCGGACTTGGAGAAAATCGCCGTATTGATACCGGTCAGGTTGCCATTGGCGTCCACCAGTGCACCGCCGGAGTTGCCGGGGTTGATCGCGGCGTCGGTCTGGATGAAGTCTTCATAATTGTTCAGGCCCAGCTGATTACGCCCGGTGGCACTGATGATGCCCATGGTTACCGTCTGGCCGACGCCGAACGGGTTGCCGATGGCGAGGGCCACGTCGCCGATGCGGATGTTGTCGGAGCGGCCGACAGTGATCGAAGGCAGTTTCTTCAGGTCGATCTTGAGGACCGCGAGGTCGGTTTCCGGGTCGCTGCCAATCACCCGAGCCAGGGTTTCACGGCCGTCCTTGAGCGCCACCACGATCTGGTCGGCACCGCTGGTCACGTGGTTGTTGGTCAGGATGTAGCCTTCCGGGCTCATGATCACGCCGGAGCCCAGGCTCGACTCCATGCGTTTCTGCTTGGGCGAGTTGTCGCCGAAGAATCGACGAAACTGCGGGTCCTCGAACAGCGGATGATTGGGTTTGTTGATGACTTTGGTGGTGTACAGGTTCACCACCGACGGCGCGGCGGTGGTGACCGCGTCGGAATAGGACACCGGGCCTTGCTGCATACTGGTGGTTTGCGGGGCCTGTTGCAGGTTGACGTCGAGGCTTGGAAGCCCGACCCACTGCGGGTAACGCTGGATGATTAACAGAGCGACAAGCACGCCGGCCAACAGCGGCCAGCCGGAAAAACGCAGCGCCTTGAGCATTAAACACGTCCTGAGAGAGTTGCAGGCGGTATGAGACCGCTCATAATGACGCGCATTATACGAGGCCGCGCGTGCCTCTGAACGGGATATTTAGGAGTCTTTTATGGCCGTCGCCCTGAGCACCCTGGTCGAAGAAGCCGACCGTTACCTCACTAGTTCGAAAATTGCCGATTACTGCCCCAACGGCCTGCAGGTCGAGGGCCGGCCGCAGGTGATGCGCATCGTCAGCGGCGTTACCGCCAGCCAGGCCTTGCTCGATGCTGCGGTAGAGGCCAACGCGGATCTGGTGCTGGTGCATCACGGCTACTTCTGGAAAGGCGAGAACCCGTGCATCACCGGCATGAAGCAGCGCCGCCTCAAGACCCTGCTCAAGCACGACATCAGCCTGCTGTCCTATCACCTGCCGCTGGACCTGCACCCTGATGTTGGCAACAACGTGCAGTTGGCACGGCAACTGGACATTACCGTCGAAGGTCCGCTGGACCCGGACAACCTGAAGATCGTCGGCCTGGTCGGTTCGTTGAACGAGCCTGCCTCCCCCCGGGATTTCGCCCGCCGTGTGCAAGAAGTCATGGGCCGCGAGCCATTGCTGATTGAAGGCAGCGCAATGATCCGCCGCGTTGGTTGGTGCACCGGTGGCGGTCAGGGCTACATCGACCAGGCGATACTGGCGGGCGTCGATCTGTACCTCAGCGGCGAAGCCTCGGAGCAAACCTTCCACAGTGCCCGGGAAAACGACATCAGCTTCATTGCTGCCGGGCACCACGCCACCGAGCGTTATGGCGTGCAGGCGCTGGGTGATTACCTGGCGAAGCGGTTTGCCCTTGAGCACATCTTCATCGACTGCCCAAACCCGATCTGAGAGGCCCCCCTGTAGGAGCTGCCGCAGGCTGCGATCTTTTGATTTTGCTTTTTCAAGATCAAGATCAAAAGATCGCAGCCTGCGGCAGCTCCTACAGAGATGAGTTCGCCGATGAACGCCCAAACAGGCGGGCATATTCATATGCTCTTTCGATCTAGTTCGCGTCCTGATTAGAAGGGGGCGCTGTGCTAGGATTCCCCGCTCGAACACGGCCCGCTGGCCGTTCATAAGAATGTTTTCGTGAGTAGCCATGGTCGACAAACTGACGCATCTGAAACAGCTGGAGGCGGAAAGCATCCACATCATCCGCGAGGTGGCCGCCGAGTTCGACAACCCGGTGATGCTGTACTCCATCGGTAAAGACTCCGCCGTGATGCTGCACCTGGCACGCAAGGCGTTCTTCCCCGGCAAGCTGCCGTTCCCGGTGATGCACGTCGACACCCGGTGGAAATTCCAGGAGATGTACAGGTTCCGCGACAAGATGGTCGCCGAGCTGGGCCTGGACCTGATCACCCATGTGAACCCCGACGGCGTGGCACAAGGCATCAATCCGTTCACCCACGGCAGTGCCAAGCACACCGACATCATGAAGACCGAAGGCCTGAAGCAGGCTTTGGACAAATATGGTTTCGACGCCGCCTTCGGTGGTGCGCGCCGCGACGAAGAGAAGTCCCGCGCCAAAGAGCGTGTGTACTCGTTCCGCGACAGCAAGCACCGCTGGGACCCGAAAAACCAGCGCCCCGAGCTGTGGAACGTCTACAACGGCAAGGTCAACAAGGGCGAATCCATCCGCGTATTCCCGTTGTCGAACTGGACCGAGCTGGACATCTGGCAGTACATCTATCTGGAAGGCATCCCGATCGTCCCGCTGTACTTCGCCGCCGAGCGTGAAGTCATCGAGAAGAACGGCACCCTGATCATGATCGACGACGAGCGCATCCTCGAACACCTGAGCGATGAAGACAAAGCGCGTATCGTCAAGAAGAAAGTGCGGTTCCGTACCCTTGGCTGCTACCCGTTGACGGGCGCGGTGGAGTCCGAGGCCGAAAGCCTCACGGACATCATTCAGGAAATGCTCCTGACGCGAACTTCCGAGCGCCAGGGCCGTGTCATCGACCATGATGGCGCAGGCTCGATGGAAGACAAAAAACGTCAAGGTTATTTCTAAGGGGCTGTCATGTCGCACGCATCTGATTTGATCAGCGAGGACATCCTCGCCTACCTGGGCCAGCACGAACGTAAAGAGCTGCTGCGCTTTTTGACCTGCGGTAACGTCGACGACGGCAAGAGCACCCTGATCGGGCGCCTGCTGCACGACTCCAAGATGATCTACGAAGATCACCTGGAAGCGATTACCCGCGACTCGAAAAAAGTCGGCACCACCGGTGAAGACATCGACCTGGCACTGCTGGTCGATGGCCTGCAGGCCGAGCGTGAGCAAGGCATCACCATCGATGTCGCGTACCGCTATTTCTCCACCGCCAAGCGCAAATTCATCATCGCCGACACCCCCGGCCATGAGCAGTACACCCGCAACATGGCCACCGGTGCCTCCACCTGTGACCTGGCGATCATCCTGGTCGACGCCCGTTACGGCGTGCAGACCCAGACCCGTCGCCACAGCTTCATCGCCTCGTTGCTGGGCATCAAGCACATCGTTGTGGCCATCAACAAGATGGACCTCAAGGACTTCGACCAGGGCGTGTTCGAGTCGATCAAGGCTGACTACCTGCAGTTCGCCGAAGGCTTGAAGATGAAGCCCACCACGATGCACTTCGTGCCGATGTCTGCGCTCAAAGGCGACAACGTGGTGAACAAATCCGAGCGTTCGCCGTGGTACACCGGCCAGTCGCTGATGGAAATCCTCGAGACCGTGGAAGTGGCGGGCGATCGCAACTTCACCGACCTGCGTTTCCCGGTGCAGTACGTCAACCGTCCAAACCTGAACTTCCGCGGTTTCGCCGGCACCCTGGCCAGCGGCATCGTCAAGAAGGGCGACGAAGTCGTGGTGCTGCCGTCGGGCAAAAGCAGCCGCGTGAAATCCATCGTCACCTTCGAAGGTGAACTGGAACACGCAGGTCCTGGTCAGGCGGTAACCCTGACCATGGAAGACGAGATCGACATCTCCCGTGGCGACCTGTTGGTGCATGCCGACAACGTGCCGCCAGTCACCGACAGCTTCGAAGCGATGCTGGTGTGGATGGCCGAAGAGCCGATGCTGCCGGGCAAGAAATACGACATCAAGCGTGCCACCAGTTACGTGCCGGGCTCCATCGCCAGCATCGTCAACAAGGTTGACGTGAATACCCTGGAAGAAGGTCCGGCCAGCGCGCTGCAGCTGAACGAAATCGGCAAGGTCAAGATCGCGCTCGACGCGCCGATTGCCCTCGACGGTTACGACAGCAACCGCACCACCGGCGCCTTCATCATCATCGACCGCTTGACCAACGGCACCGTCGGCGCCGGCATGATCGTCGCGCAGCCGTTGGCGCATGGCACCAGCACCCACCACGGCAAGCTGGCCCACGTCGCTACCGAAGAGCGCGCGCAGCGCTTCGGCCAGCAACCGGCCACCGTGCTGTTCAGCGGCTTGTCGGGCGCGGGCAAAAGCACCCTGGCTTATGCGGTCGAGCGCAAACTGTTCGACCTGGGTCGTGCGGTGTACGTGCTCGATGGCCAGAACCTGCGTCACGACCTGAACAAAGGCCTGCCACAGGATCGCGCCGGTCGCACCGAGAACTGGCGTCGTGCCGCGCACGTGGCGCGTCAGTTCAACGAAGCCGGCCTGCTGACCCTGGCAGCGTTCGTTGCACCGAGTGCCGAAGGTCGTGAACAGGCCCGGGAACTGATCGGCAAAGAGCGCCTGCTGACGGTCTACGTCCAGGCCTCGCCGACGGTCTGTGCCGAACGTGACCCGCAAGGCTTGTACGCGGCAGCCGGGGACAACATCCCGGGCGAGTCCTTCCCGTACGACGTGCCGCTGGATGCCGATCTGGTAATCGATACCCAGTCGGTGTCGCTGGAAGACGGCGTCAAGCAGGTGCTGGATTTGCTGCGTAAGCGCGGCGCGATCTAAGCGCTGGCCGCAAATAAAAAACCCGCCGATGAGTGATCATCGGCGGGTTTTTTATGTCCGGGAGGCCCCCTTCGCGAGCAGGCTCGCTCCCACAGTTGATCTTCGGTGAACACTAACCTTGTGGGAGCGAGCCTGCTCGCGAAGAGGGCATAACATTCACCGAACTACTTCGATGGATATTCGCGGTGCATCTGCGCAAGCAGAGCATCCTTGTCCTGCCACATCTGGTTGATCCAGCCCTGGAACTGCAGGCGATACTCACCGTCCTGGTCGTAGTTCTTGCCTATGAACTGCGGCGGAATCTTCAGCTCTTCAAAGTGCACCACCACATCCGCAACATTCCCGCACAGCAAATCCCGGAAACCCGGGCGCCCGGCCGGGTAGTGGATGGTCACGTTGACGATCGATTCCAGTTGTTCACCCATGGCGTCCAGTACAAAAGCAATGCCGCCAGCCTTGGGCTTGAGCAAGTACTTGAAAGGCGATTTCTGCTGGGCATGCTTGCCTTCGGTGAAGCGCGTGCCTTCGACGAAATTGAAGATGCCCACCGGGTTGTTGCGAAACTTCGCACAAGTCTTGCGCGTGGTTTCCAGGTCCTCACCTTTCTTCTCCGGGTGCTTTTCCAGATAGGCCTTGGAGTAGCGCTTCATGAACGGGAATCCCAGTGCCCACCAGGCCAGGCCGATCACCGGTACCCAGATCAACTCCTGCTTGAGGAAGAACTTCAGCGGCTGGATACGTCGATTGAGCACATATTGCAGCACCAGGATGTCGACCCAGCTCTGGTGATTGCTGGTGATCAGGTACGAGTGCTGATAGTCCAGGCCTTGCAGGCCGCTGACGTGCCAGCGGGTGCGACGGACCAGGTTCATCCAGCCTTTATTGATGCTGATCCAGGCTTCGTGGGTATGGCTCATCAACCAGTGTGCAATGCGTTGGGTGAATGCGAACGGCAGGACCTTGATCAGCGCCACACAGAACAGGAACGAGCACAGCAAAATCGTGTTCAGCGCCAGCAGCAGCGCGGCGATCACGCCGCGCGCCGGGGCAGGTAGAAAATCCAGCATTTACACATCCATAGGTCGGTTGGCCGCTTGAATCGCGGTCAGGGCAATCGTGTAGACGATGTCGTCGACCTGCGCGCCGCGCGGCAAATCGTTCACCGGTTTGCGCAGGCCCTGCAGCATCGGGCCGAGGCTGACGCAGTCGGCGCTGCGCTGCACGGCTTTGTGGGTGGTGTTGCCGGTGTTCAGGTCGGGGAATACGAACACAGTGGCGCGACCGGCCACCTGGCTGTTCGGTGCCAGTTGCCGGGCCACGGTTTCGTTGGCAGCGGCGTCGTACTGCAACGGCCCGTCGATCAGCAACGAGTTTTGCTGTTCATGGGCAAGCAACGTCGCCTCGCGTACTTTCTCGACTTCCTCGCCACTGGCTGATTCACCGCTGGAGTAACTGATCATCGCCACACGCGGAGTGATGCCGAATGCCGCCGCCGAGTCGGCGCTTTGCAGCGCGATCTCGGCCAGTTCGGCGGCGCTCGGGTGCGGGTTCATCACGCAGTCGCCATAGACCAGCACTTCTTCGGGAAACAGCATGAAGAACACCGACGACACCAGGGTGCAGCCCGGTGCGGTCTTGATCAATTGCAGTGCCGGTCGGATGGTATTGGCGGTAGAGTGGATGACGCCCGATACCAGCCCGTCGACTTCATCCAGCGCCAGCATCATGGTGCCGATCACCACGGTGTCTTCCAGTTGCTGCTCAGCCATCGGCGCGTTGAGGCTTTTGGACTTGCGCAGGGCGACCATCGGCTCGACGTAGCGTTCGCGAATCAGGTCAGGGTCGAGAATTTCCAACCCTGGCGGCAGTTCGATGCCTTGCGCGCGGGCCACCGCTTCGACATCTGCAGGCTTGGCCAGCAATACGCATCGCGCAATGCCTCGGGCCTGGCAGATGGCGGCGGCTTGTACGGTCAGCGGTTCGCTGCCTTCCGGCAGGACGATGCGCTTGTTGGCGGACTGGGCGCGCTGGATCAATTGATAACGGAACACCGCTGGCGACAGGCGCATTTCTCGAGGGGTACCGCAGCGCTGGTGCAGCCAGTTGGCGTCGAGATGGCTGGCGACGAAATCGGTGATGATTTCCGCGCGCTCACGGTCGTCGATCGGGATTTCCTTGTTCAAGCCATTGAGCTGGTTGGCGGTGTCATAGGACCCGGTGCTCACCGACAACACGGGCAAGCCCGCCTGCAGGGCGCCGCGGCACAAGTCCATGATGCGCGGGTCGGGCAGGGTGTCGCTGGTCAGCAACAGGCCGGCCAGGGGTACGCCGTTCATGGCCGCGAGGCTCACGGCGAGGATGATGTCGTCACGATCGCCCGGGGTCACCACCAGCACGCCGGGCTTGAGCAGCTCCACGGTGTTGCGCATGGTACGCGCGCAAATGATGATCTTGGTCATGCGCCGGGTTTCGTAGTCGCCGGCGTTGAGCACCTGTGCGCCCATCAAGTCCGCCACGTCTCGCGTGCGCGGCGCATTCAGTTCCGGCTGGTATGGAATACAACCGAGCAGACGGAAGTCGCCACTGCGCAACAACGGCGAGTGTTCGTTCAGGCGTGCGGCGAAGGCCTCCATGCTTTCCTCGGTCTTGACCTTGTTGAGGATCACGCCGAGGACTTTCGGATCCTTGGGGCCGCCGAACAATTGCGCTTGCAGTTCCACTCGGCCAGACAATTCGGTCAGTACTTCGTTTTCCGGTGCAGAAACCAGGATCACCTCGGCATCGAGGCTCTTGGCCAGGTGCAAGTTGACCCGCGCGGCATAGCTGGCGCTGCGGGTCGGGACCATGCCTTCGACGATCAACACATCCTTGCCGATGGCGGCCTGCTGATAAAGGGTGATGATTTCTTCGAGCAACTCATCGAGCTGGCCGTCGCCGAGCATGCGCTCGACATGGGCCAGGCCCAAGGGTTTTGGGGGTTTCAGGCCATGGGTGCGCGCCACCAGCTCGGTGGAGCGTTCAGGGCCGGTGTCACCTGGATGGGGCTGGGCAATCGGCTTGAAAAAGCCAACCTTGAGGCCGGCCCGCTCGAGGGTTCGCACCAGCCCGAGGCTGATGGAGGTCAGGCCCACGCCAAAATCGGTGGGTGCGATAAAAAAAGTTTGCATGCGGATTCTCTAAAGGTGCATGGCAATGGTGCCGGCCTATGACTGGCCAACTACCGAAATTCAGTCGCCAAGGTTATCGCTAACCGAGCCTTGTGCGCACCAACCGCAATCAAAGGGCTGGCCTATTTTTTCCTGGCGCTGCGCAGGGTCCATGACCCAGGCCCGTGATTGCCAGGGTGGCTGATGGCGCAGGTGTTGGGTATGGCCGCATGAAAGCTCGGCCACCCAGTGGCCGTCCTCGTCCTGATGGAAGCCTGTGATCGTCACACCCCGTCTGTCCGGGTTGTGTTCGCTTTCGGGCGATTGCTTCGCTAAACTGGGTCTTTCTATATTCTTATGCAAAAGGTCTCGCCCCATGCTGATCGCCGCCAATAAGGCTGTCTCCATCGACTATACCCTGACCAACGACGCTGGTGAGGTCATCGACAGCTCCGCCGGCGGCGCGCCGCTGGTCTACCTGCAAGGCGCAGGCAACATCATCCCGGGCCTGGAAAAGGCGCTGGAAGGCAAAGCAGTCGGCGACGAGCTGACCGTAGCCGTTGAACCAGAAGATGCCTATGGCGAGTACGCTGCCGAACTGGTCAGCACCCTGAGCCGCAGCATGTTCGAAGGTGTCGACGAGCTGGAAGTGGGCATGCAGTTCCATGCTTCCGCTCCGGACGGCCAAATGCAGATCGTGACCATCCGCGATCTGGACGGCGATGACGTCACCGTAGACGGCAACCACCCATTGGCGGGTCAGCGCCTGAATTTCCAGGTCAAGATCATCAACATCCGTGATGCCAGCCAGGAAGAAATCGCTCATGGCCACGTCCATGGCGAAGGTGGCCATCACCACTGATTTCTGCGCTAAGCTCAGATAGCTGGAGAGGCGCCCCGAGGGCGCCTTTTTAGTCTGCGGCTGTTCCAGGCGACACCACCAAGTGGCTGTTTCGAGAAGAACACGGGAATCTGGAGTACGTCATGAGTGCTTTTCACGAACTTAATTTGACAGCCCTGGATGGCCAGGAGCTACCTCTGGCCCCTTTCAAGGGGCAAGTCGTGCTGGTGGTCAACGTGGCCTCCAAATGTGGCTTGACGCCACAGTACGCGGCGCTTGAAAACCTCTACCAGCAATACAAAGGTAAAGGCTTCAGCGTGCTGGGCTTGCCATGCAACCAGTTTGCCGGTCAGGAACCCGGTACCGAACAGGAAATAAAGAACTTCTGCAGCCTCAACTATGGCGTGACCTTTCCGTTGTCCAGCAAGCTGGAAGTCAACGGTCACGAGCGTCACCAGCTGTACAAGTTGCTGGCGGGCGAGGGCGCCGAGTTTCCCGGTGACATCACCTGGAACTTCGAAAAATTCCTGCTGGGTAAGGATGGTCGTGTGCTGGCGCGGTTTTCACCGCGTACGGCACCGGATGATCCGAGTGTTGTTCAGGCCATCGAGAAAGCGTTGGCCTGACATAACCCTTCGTAGGAGCCGGCTTGCTGGCGATGGTCGTCAACGATGACGCGCATCGCCTGACACCACGCGGTGTTTTCGAGTCCATCGCCAGCAAGCCGGCTCCTACAACGTCCCCCTTTTGATGTTTAATCACCCAAATCAATAGTGCTGTTCAGCGCGTGCAAGCCTCCATATTATAGCCGTCATAAAGTCTATCCCCGTGGAGCGATCCCATGCCCGTCAAAGCCCTGTTCAAACCGTTCCACCTCGGCACCCTCGAACTGCCGACCCGCGTCGTCATGGCGCCGATGACCCGCTCGTTTTCGCCAGGCGGCGTACCGAATTCCAAAGTGATCGAATATTACCGCCGTCGCGCCGCCGCTGGCGTGGGCTTGATCATCACCGAAGGCACAACTGTCGGGCACAAGGCTTCCAACGGCTACCCCAACGTTCCGCAGTTCTACGGCGAAGCGGCGCTGACGGGCTGGAAAAAAGTCGTCGATGCGGTGCATGCCGAGGGAGGCAAGATCGTTCCGCAACTGTGGCACGTCGGCAGTGTGCGCCGTATTGGCACCGAGCCGGACGCCAGCGTGCCGGGTTTTGGCCCGTCGGAAAAAGTGAAGGACGGTCAGGTCGTGGTTCACGGTATGACCAAACAGGACATTCAGGACGTGATCGCCGCGTTTGCCCAGGCGGCAAAGGATGCCCAGAGCATTGGCATGGACGGCGTGGAAATCCATGGTGCCCACGGCTACCTGATCGACCAGTTCTTCTGGGAAGGCAGCAACCAGCGCACCGATGAATACGGCGGTAGCCTGGCCAACCGTTCGCGTTTCGCCATTGAATTGATTCAGGCCGTGCGTGCGGCTGTCGGCGAAGGCTTCCCGATCATCTTCCGCTTCTCCCAGTGGAAGCAGCAGGACTACACCGCGCGCCTGGTACAAACCCCTGAGGCATTGGGCGTCTTTCTCAAGCCGTTGTCCGACGCTGGCGTGGACATTTTCCACTGCTCTACACGCCGTTTCTGGGAGCCGGAGTTCGACGGTTCCGAGCTGAACCTGGCGGGCTGGACCCGCAAGCTCACTGGCAAGCCGACCATCACCGTAGGCAGCGTCGGCCTGGACGGTGAGTTCCTGCAGTTCATGGTCAACACCGACAAGGTGGCGCAGCCGGCCAGCCTGGAAAAACTGCTGGAGCGCCTGAACAACGACGAATTCGACTTGGTGGCGGTCGGCCGTGCGCTGTTGGTGGACCCCGACTGGGCGCAGAAAGTGCGTGACGGTCGCGAGGAAGACATCCTGCCGTTCAGTCGTGAGGCGTTGACGACGCTGGTTTAAGCGGCGACTGGAAGAATGCTTTCGCGAGCAGGCTCGCTTGTATGGTAGGACTTGAAGGGAGGAGGAGGGACA
>NZ_JASCAE010000063.1:0-31657 GCF_029967975.1 Pseudomonas sp. V98_8 | reverse complement strand
ACTCGCTGTAAGAGCGAAACCCTAGGTGGCCGTTACCGCAGGAATGGATATGTACACGAAAAAAAACAGTCGATCACTGGCCTAACGCCAATCAGCAACAATCCCATGCTCCAACGCAAACGGCTGCGCAGCAATCGTCCGACGCTGAAACCCTGGTGCCTGCTCAGCAGTAGCCAGCCACAACATCACCGCCGCCGGCACATGCGGCGGCGCACTCCCGGAACGCAAAGCGATCAACCCCTTGTCACCGATGGTCGCCTTGAGCGCTTCAGTGGTCACCACCCCTGGATTAAGGGTGTAGGCACGAACGCCGAGATCACCCAATTCCGTGGCCATTACCCCGGAGAGTCGCGACACCGCCGCCTTGCCCGCGCCGTAGGCATAACCCCAACCGCCCTTGCCCGCCGCCACCGGTGGGTCGCTTTCGCCGGCGCCGGAGGTAACATTGATCACCACCCCGCCACCGCGCGTCACCATGTGTTCCGCCACCGCCTGGGTCAACAGGAATGGGGTGAGGATGTAGCCCTGGAACATCCGCTCCAGGGTCTGGGCTTGCAGGTCCATGAACCCGGCGTTGAGGTCGCTGCCCTGGTAGATCGCGTTGTTGATCAGTACGTCAATGCGACCGTACTCGGCCAGCACCGCCTGGCAGGCGCCCAGGGCCGAAGCGCTGTCGAGCAGGTCCATGGGCACGACGAGCACCCGACAACCTAGATCGCGCAACGCCTGCGCAGTGCCGTTGAGGCTGCCAGCCAGCGGCGCTCCGGCAGCGTCGCGCAGGGCATGTTCATGTTGTTCGCCCTCGTTGAGGGTACGGGCGCTGATCGCCAGGTCGAAACCGGCGCGGGCGAACGCCAGCGCCGCCTCGCGACCGATACCACGGCTGGCGCCGGTGATGAATGCCACCTTGTTCATGCAATTTCCTTTCAGAAGCGCGGGGCGCGGACCATGGCGTCCATACCGCCATCGACAAATACTACGCTGCCATGGACGAAGGAGGCTTGCGACGATTGCAGGAAGACCACCACTGCAGCGATCTCATCAGGGCTACTGGAGCGGCCCAGGGGTGCGACAAAATCGCGGGTTGCCTGGCCAAAGCGCGCATCATCCAGCGACGCCTGGTGCAGCGGGGTTTCCACCGCACCCGGCGCCACCACGTTCAAACGCATGCCCTGCTTGCCCCAGCTCACAGCCAGGCTGCGAGCATGGCGGCTGATCGCGTATTTGGAGGCCGCATAGGCGACATGAGGCTGACCGAGGGTATTGGCCAGTTCCAGCGCCTGGGCCTCGTCGCCTGCAATCATCGCTTCCACCATCGCCTCACCGTCGACGCCTGAGTGGGTCGCCGCCACCGAGCCGATCACCAGTGCCGCCGGTTGCTGGCCCTTGGCAAGCGCACCTTGCAAGCCATCTAGCAACTGGCTGACGCCGAAGTAGTTGACCGCCGGAATCAGGCCGCAGGTCGGCGCCGTGACACCGACCCCGGCGCAGCAGATCAGCCCGTCGAGGACGCCACCGCTGAGCTCAAGCACCTGGGTGATGGCCGCGTCACGCCCCTGGGCAGTGGACAGGTCGGCGATCACTTCGGCGTTGCTGCGATCGATCCCGATAACCTGGTGCCCGGCGGCGCGCAGGGCGACGGATACGGCGGCGCCGATTCCCGAGGCGCTGCCGGTGATGGCTGTTATTGGCATAGTGGTTCTCCGTGATAGGTCCGCCCAGTATCGACAGGGCGATCACGGGACGGCATCGTCCGTGCGGACTAAAAATTGAAGTGTTGAAACGAGAGGCAACCCGGGTGCCGTGGTGTGACCGATACACCGCAGTGTCTGGTTCGCCTGTAGGAGCCAGGCTTGCCGGCGAAGAACGATAACGCGGTACAACAGATACACCGCAGCGCCTGGCTCCTACAACGATGACGCGGGCTCCTGCAGCCCTTCAGGTTCAGGCCTGGCGATAAATCGGCACGGCCAGTTGCAGCGGCGGCACTTTGATCTTTTCCGTCACTTTCAACCCAAGCCTGGGTTTGCCCAAAGCCACCACGCTGTTGAGCAGGATGCGCACCAACTCGGTCTGGCGCCGCACGCCGGTCTTGGAGAATATCGAGCGCAAATGCGCCCTCGCGGTATTGCGTCTGATATTAAGAACCTCTGCAGCTTCTTCCAGGGACAGGCCGTTGGCCAGTTCCATGGCCAGGGCAGTTTCGGCCTTGGTCAGGTTGAACAACTGCTTGGTCACCACCTCGCTGGCCAGGGATTTACTCGACGCATCGCGGATGTACACCAGCGCTGCGGGCTGGCCCTTCTCCTCGGCCCAGTCCAGGGACCGTATCGATTCAACCACTACACCGAGGGCGACCAGTCCGGAAGGACGGGTCACTGACATGGCCTCGGCGTCTTTTGGAGCATCCGGGGAAAACGCGGCGCGAATCAAGCGTTGCAGCTCGCGGTTGTCGCTGGGGTAAGTCGCCTCCAGGCGCCCGCCCACCAGTTTCAAGCCGTCGGAACGGGCGAGGATTTCCTGGGCCACCGGGTTGATCTGCAACACGCTGCCGCTCTCGTCGAGCACCAGGGTCGCCACCGATAGCCGGCTGATGGCCTGGGAGTACAACTCGCTCAGCGATTCACTGCGGTCCAGCAGGTTATGCAATTGCGAGGCACGCCGAAGGTGGGGCAGGAAACTGGCGCACACCGCGCGTTCATGGGCAGAGAAATTGGCTGCCCGTTTAGGGCGGGTCATGCGAAAACGCAGTTTGCCGCCGTCCGGCGTGGAAATGTCGGCACACATCAGGTGGTATACGTCATGGGGCTCGCAGAACATCTTGAAGTAGCCGTTCTGCTCCCACTGCGTGGAGCTCATGATGTCGTCCACGGTGAATACATGGTCCAGCGGCTGATTGGCGAAAGGTGAATTGGTTTGCGGGTAGGTCATGTAACAGACATCACCGGCACCTTCGATCTCGCCCACGATGATCATCACGCCGGTATCGGGTTGATCCGGCACCCGCAGGATCAGCGTGACGAAGTTGGCATCGTAGAGTTTGAGAAAGCTCCTAAGCGCCGTGGCCATCAGTTTTGGATCGAGGGCGCCCTCATAGATCTCGCCCACCAACTGGTTGTAGCGCGTAAGGTCCAGGCCAAGGCTGGCCAGGGCTTCATGGGTCAAGTCACCATTTTGCATAGTCTTTTCTCGCTCGGGTAAGGACTGTGCCCTTCCCTTGTTATTTTTATAATTTCGGCTGGGGAGCCCAGGGCTCCCCTCTCTCGACTGCTACTTGCCCGCCAGTTTCACCAGCGCCTGCGGACTCCACAATAGGTCCGGCAGGATTATTTTTCGTGCGCGGTATCACGCGCAGCCGGGCTGTTTTTCAAGCGGTACTGCCCGTGTGCCGGTACCGGTTGGCGTACCCGTGCGGTGACCAGCGGTCGCCCGCGATTGAACCAGGCCGCCAGCGCCGGCAGGAGGAAAATCGCCCCCAGCACGTTGACCAGGAACATGAACGACAGCAGCACGCCCATGTCGGCCTGGAACTTCAACGGTGCGAACGCCCAGGTGCAGACCCCGATGGACATGGTCACAGCCGTGAACACCGCGGCCGTACCCCGTTGGCACATGGCCTCGTAGAACGCCTCCCGCAGATTGGCACCGCGCAACATTTCATGCTGGATGCGCTCGTACAGGTAAATCCCGTAGTCGACGCCCACCCCCACTCCCAGCGCCATCACCGGCAAGGTGGCAACCTTGAGGCCGATCCCAAGCAGGGTCATCAGCGCGTTGCACAGGATCGCAACAATCGCCAGCGGCACCAGAATGCACAGCACCGCGCGGATCGACAAGAAGGTCAGCCAGCAAAACAACGCCACCGATCCGAATAGTGCCCCCAGCATGATGACTTCGGCGCGCTTGACCGCCTCGTTGGAGGCTGCCATCACCCCGACGTTGCCACCGGCCAGGAGGAATTCGACTTCTGGCGAGCTGACTTCGGCAATGATGCGGTTGGCCTCACTGATCACATGGCTGACGGTGCTGCCTTCGTGGTTGGCCAGGAACACCAGGATCTGCATCTGTTGGCAGCCGTCGGTGACCAGCCCGTCATCCGGCATATAGGCCCGTGCGCCCTGGCTCAGGCCTCGGGGCGAGCCCGGGATGGCCGCCCAGCGCGGATTGCCTTCGTTATTGCCGGCGATCACCCGTTTGCCCATATCCGCCACGCTCTGGATCGACTGCACGCTTGTGACGGTGCGCATACGAAAATCGAAGGCTTCCACCGCACGCATCACCGTGGGTGACAGGCAGCCTTCGTCGACGCCCTTGACCTGGACGAACACCGACAACACATCAAGACCGATGGAGTAGCTGTTGATGATCTTGGCGTTGTCCTGGTTGTAGCGTGAATCGGCCCGCAGTTCCGGCGCGCCCGCGCCGATGTCGCCTACCGCCAGGTCGCGAGCCTTCCAGGCCCCGGCTGCCAGGAGCAACAGGCTGACGGCAAAGACCCCGAGGGCCGGTCCCGGTTCGGCAAGCGCCGACAGGCGCCACCACAGGCGATGCCTGCCCGCCGGCCGCGCCTGCGCCCGGCGCAACAGCGCCGGTTCCAGGCGCAGGTAGGAAATGATCACCGGCAGCATGAGTTTGTTGGTGATGATCATCAGCATCACGCCGATGCAGGCCGTTACCCCCAGTTCGTGGACGATGGGGATATCGATCATCATGATCACCGCGAACCCCAGGGCGTTCATCAGCAAGGCCAGGGAGCCGGGGATGAAGATCTTGCAGAACGCCAGGCGCGCCGCCTCCCTGGAACTGCTGCCGGCCAGCACGTCCTGCTTCCAGGCATTGGTCATCTGCACCGCATGGGATACGCCGATGGAGAAGATCAGGAACGGCACCAGGATCGACATCGGATCGATGCCCAACCCCAACAGCGGTAACAACCCCAGCAGCCAGACCACCGGCAACAACGCTACCAGCAGCGCCACCACGGTCAGGCGCAGGGAACGCGAGTACAGCCACAGTAGTAACCCGGTGATCACAAATGCGACGACAAAGAAGCCGATCACCGTGTTCAGCCCTTCGACCACGTCGCCCACCAGTTTGGCGAAGCCGACAATGTTGATCTCGATATCAGGGCTGTTGTATTTGCCTCGAACCTCTTCCAGGCGCTTGGCGATTTCGACATAGGAGACTGGCTGGCCGGTCTTGGGGTCAGTGTCCTGCAAGTCGGCACGGACCATGGCCGACTTCAGGTCGTTGGCCACCAGGCGGCCGACCTGTCCGGACGCCGCGGTGTTGCTGCGCACCTGCGCCAGGTCCTCAGGGGTGCCGCTGAAGCGCGGTGGCACCACCACGTCGCCGAAGAAGCCTTCCTCGGTAATTTCGATATAGCGCACGTTGGCGGTAAACAGCGACGTCACGCTGGGACGGCTGACTCCGGAAATGAAAAACACGTCGTCGGTGACTTTGCGCAGGGTCTCCAGGTACTCGGCATTGTAGATGTCGCCCTCGCCTTTCCAGCGCACGCTGACCAGGAAACGGTTGGCGCCGGTGAAGTAACGGCTGAACTTGAGAAAGTTGACCATGTACTCATGACGCACCGGGATCTGTTTGTTGAAGCCCGGGTCCAGTTGCGTGTGGGTTGCGCTATAGCCCAGGCCCAGCGTCACCAGGACAAACAGCAACAGCAGTCCCTTGCGCCAGGCCATCAGGTAGTCCGCGCACGTTTCGACGCAACGCGTCACCCAGTGTTTACCTTGATTCATTGCCTGCCTCTCATTTACTGGGTGGCCTGTGTGGCCACTAGGGCAGCAACGCTGCCACCTGAACCCTGCAATACCCCACGCTCGCCACCCACCAGCAGGCGCGAGCCCACCATCGTCGCCGAGGTCAACGTACCGAGCCCGGCCAGCCGCGCGACACCTACCAGTGCACCCTGTGCATCCAGGCGCACCACCGAGCTGCCGGCGCCGACGATCACCAGGCCCGAGCGATCGGGCAGCAGTACATGGCCGTACAGCGGCAGTTGATTACCCACGTCGATCTGGGTCCAGCTGTCGCCGAAGTCGTGGCTGACGTACACATGCCCGCGCATGCCATAAGTCACCCAATTATTCGCGCTCAGGCGCACGATGCCGAACAGCGAACCGCTGTAGAACGCCGGCAAGGTTTGCCAATGCTGGCCGCCATCAGCCGTGCGCAGGACCAGGCCCTGTTCGCCCACCAGCATGCGTCGGCCATCATCGCCACCGGCCATGCTGTTGAGGTGTGCGCTGTCGATGTCCAGGACCTGCGGTGTCCAGGTCTGTCCGGCATCGGAAGATTGATAGAACTTGCCAAAGCTGCCGAACGCCATGACGTTGTCGCCACCGCTGCTCCAGATCCCCAGCAATGGCTCGCCCAAATCGCTGTCGTAGCGGATTTCCTGCCAATGGCTGCCAGCGTCCGTGGAACGCAGGATCAAGCCGTCATGCCCCACCGCCAGCAAGCGCTGCGGGTCCAGCGCCACCAAGGCAGTCAAGGTGGCATCGCGTTGCGGGGCGACACTGGCGGGCTGCCAGCTGACGCCCTGGTCGTCGCTGAGCAGGATGCTGCCGCGCTCGCCCACGGCGACCACGCGCGAGCCAAGGTTGAGCAGGCCGTTGATCTGCACCCGGTCAGGGCGTGTGGCCAAGAGCTGTGCCTGCGGTGGGGATTTTGGGGAAAAGGTGTAGCCGATGGTCAGGGCGACCACCAGGCAGACCAGGTAGCCGATCACAGAGCGCATGAGCAACGCTCCTGTTCGGGGCACGCGTGCATAGGGCAAGTCATAGGCCAATCCTCTTGTTCTTGTCAGGCGCCAGGGCATGCGAGGCAACCGAATCGGGCGTTGCCTCCTGGGCAATAGTCGGCGCAAGGGGTGGGTCACACATCGTCCAAATGGCTTATGGATTGGCGCAAATGGCACAGGACCGCAGGGAGATCGCGAACGGGTGACGCGGTGCAACCGGCGCACCGTGAAATCATTGTTTGTCTGTAGGCGCGAGGCTTGCCCGCGAAGCAGGCGCTGCGATGTACCTGTCGCACCGCGTCATCGTTTTTCGCCGGCAAGCCTGGCTCCTACAAGGAACCAGGCGCCGCGGTATATCTGGTGTTCCGCGTCATCGTTCTTCGCCGGCAAGCCTGGCTCCTACAGGAACCAGGCGTCGCGGTGTCAGGCGAGGTACAGGATGACCAGGTCGTTGATCACCGATGGCCGGTCCTGGCCCACCACGTGGGTGGTGAGTTCCAGGGTCAGCTGGGTGCCACGGGCCGACAGATCGACCTTTTTCACCCGCGCCCGCGAATGGATGCGCGAGCCGGCCGGTACTGGCGCCGGGAAGCGCAGGCGATCGGAGCCGTAGTTGACCTGGGTGGTGAAACCGCTGATTTCGAAGCCCAGTGCCAGTTTCATCCGTGACTGCAGCACCTGCACCAGCGCGCCGTGGGCGATCGTGCCGCCGAACGGACTTTGCAGGCGGGCGCGCTCCGGATCGGTATGGATCCAGTAATCGTCGCCCGACAACTGGGCGAAGGCGTCGATCAGCGCCTGGTCGACCACCACCACGTTGCTCCAGTCGCTGAATTGATCGCTGACCAGGGCCTGCAAGGCCGGTCCATCGTTGAGGTCGATCTGCCGCACTGGTGGCTGCTCCGATGCCACGGGCGCCGGTTCGCTGTCCTGCGCCGGCAGCGATTCAAGACTCGCCGCATCCTTGTCCACTCCGGTGAAACGCAGCAGGCGGTTGCCCTTGGCATCGACTTCGGCGAACACCGGCTGCAAGGCCATGCCGATGCGGATTTCGTCTTCTTCGAGGCCCACCAGGTTGGTGTTGATGCGCACCCCTTGGGCCAGCTCTACTACTGCCAGCTTCTGCGGCATTTCATCCATGAAATCGGGCAAGGTGGCAATGCGCGTCACCGTGTAGCTGTACAGCGTCGCGGCGCCGTCGACTTCGCGCCAGGCCAAATCATGTTCCAGGCACACCGGGCAATGCCGGCGCGGGTAGAAATTCCAGTGCGTACAGGCATTGCATTGCTGGATCAACAGGCGGCGAGCCTTCAGGCCCTCCCAGAACGGTGCGGAGATCTGCGTCGCGACCGGCATCGGTTTGTTGTTGGACATGTGCTTATGCTCCCTGAAGTATCAATGCGCCCTGCTCGCTCATCACGCCGCCGGTGCCGGAGACGTAGACGCTGTCGCAGCGCCCCAGTTGGCGCTCGCCGGCCGCGCCGGCGATCTGCGTCACCGCCTCGATCACCTGGCTCATGCCACCGGCCGAGGCCGACTGGCCGAAGCTGAGTTGCCCGCCATGGGTGTTCATCGGGAAATCGCCACGCCAGGTCAGGTCGTGTTCACGCACGAAGGCCATGCCCTCGCCCTTGCCACAGAAACCGGCGTCTTCCAGGGTCAGCAAAGTGGTGATGGTGTAGCAGTCGTATATCTGTGCGGCATCGACGTCCTTGGGCTTGAGGCCCGCCATGGCAAAGGCCCGCTCGGAAGCCGGGCCAATCGGCGTGCGCAGCATGTCCTCGGCATACGATGGCGACTTGAATGCCAGGTGCTCGCCAAAACCGGTGATAAAGGCCGGACGTTTGCGGGCCCGTGCCGCCACTTCCTTGTTGGTGATGATCAGCGCGGCGCCACCGGCCACCGGCATGACGATCTCGAGGACGTGGAGAGGGTCGGCGACCATTTTGCTCGCCAGGACCTGCTCGATGGTCAACGGCTGGCCATAGAACATGGCTTGCGGGTTGGCCAGGGCATTGGTGCGCTGGTCGACGGCGATCTTGGCCATCGCCCGCTGGTCGTAGTCGTACTGTGCGGCATAACGCTGGGCGATCATCGCGTAGCCGGTGTTCTGGCCCATGTGCCCATAAGGCAGGTCGAACTCGGCTTCCGGCGCGCCAAACGCGGTGCTGTGTCCGCCGAAACGCATGGAGCGGGCCATCCAGCCGGGATCTTCGTCGGGTCCCAGCGGCGCCATGCGCGCAGGAATGACGCACAGCACGGCCTGGCACAGCCCCAGTTCGATGGCGGCGGCAGCGCGCCAGACCATGCCTACCGAGGTGCATCCACCCAGGTCCACCACTTCGGCGAAGTTCAGTCGCAGGCCCAGGTATTCGGCGGCCATCGCCGGTACGAACACCGAAGCCTCGTGAAAGTGCGGGCCGTTGATCACCAGCCCATCGAGGTCCGAGGCCTTGAGACCGGCATCGCGCAGGGCCTGTGCCGCCAGGTCGGCGACTTGCTCGAGGTGAAACATCTTGGGCGCGGTCGAATATTTTTCCGGTTTGTATTGTGCGCTGCCGACGATGGCCGCATGCCCTTTGAGTCCCATAGTGCCTCCATGCCGAAGCGTTCAGCCGCGGCCTATTCCAGGTTGTGTTGAAGCTCCGGGCGCACCACGGCGACCCGGATCTTGGGGGGTCGATCAGAAGGTGTATTTCATCGAGAACGTGGCGTAGTCGCGGTCGGCGAACGGACGGTCGATCGGATCAGCTGCACCCAGATAAGAGATGTATCTCAACCCGAGTTCCAGGTTGCCCAGGTACTTGAAGGTCGTGCCCGCGCTCAGGCGTCGGTCACCTTGCACGCCGGAGATGCTGCCGGCCATGGGCGTGGAGCCGCTGAAGACGTTGGAGAAACTGAAGGGGACTTCCAGATCCCAGCCTTGGAAAACTCCCGGATAACTGAACGATGCGCCCACGGTGTAGGCGCTGGAAGACTTGGTGCGGTAACCCGCGGCTGTGCTGTAGGTGTAGTCATCGGAAGAGGCCACTAGAGGTGCCAAAGAGGGTAATAGGTTCACGCCTTGCAGGTTGGGCGCGGCCGAAGTGGATTCGACACTGTCGACCTGCACGCGGATGACTTCGGCCGTCAGCGTTGTCTGGTTGGCCCAGGGACGGTCACCCAAAATGCGCACCGCCGACAATTGCATTTGCTGGCCCTTGCCCTTGGCCGGTACGGCGCCAAGTCCGGTATTGACCATCACCGGCGCACCGTCGCGGTACGACCATTCGGCGCCGACCTGGGTGTCGCCGATCTTGGTCGAGGCGCTGATGCCGGTCAGCTTGATGTCTTCGAAGTACTTGATCCGGTAGCCATTGCTGACGAAGGCGTTGAGGCCACCGCCCACTGGCAGCGGGTTGTAGCCGACCAGGGCGGTGGCCGGGTTCTTGTCGTGGTAGTTGACGTGGAACAGCGACAGCTCGAGGGCCGGTACCGGACGGTAGCGCATCTGCACGCCCCACTGGCCACCATCACTCGGTTCGTCGGTGCCGCGGTAGGCGATCTTCTGGCCGTTGGCGTAGATGAACTCGCGACCAGGCCCGACCACGTCGCTGCCCGACAGGTAGCTGCCCACTGGCGGCAGTTCAGTGCCCTTCCATTCATACTGCACGTACGCACCGAAGGTCAGCTGGGGGTTCAGTCGGAACGAGCCGGAGAACTGGCCCACCGGCAAGAGGATTTCCTTGACCTCGACCCCCGGTTGCGAGGCTTTCACCGCGTCAGACGGGTTTTGTACGCCGTTGACCCCGGGGTAGAACAGGCTCTCGCCCCAGGATTCGATGTGCCGCCCGGCCTTGACGTCAAGCATGGTGTCGTTGTCAAAACGCCAGCCGCTGAACACATAGGCATCGAGGAATTTGCTGCGACCGCCGCTGTAGTAACGGGTGTCACTGGTGAATTCGTCGTTGCTGCCGCTCTTGTTCACGGTGGCGGGCGAATCGTTGTCGTTCTTGCGGTGGTAGACATCGTCGTAGAAGGTACTGGCACGCAGCACGGCGCCATAGTTGTCCTTACGCAGGATCATTTCCCCCAGCGCACCCACACGGTTGGTGGTCAGGCTGCCGCTGTCGAAGTTGCGGTTGGCATCGTCGGCGTTGACCGTCAGCAAGCGATCGCTCTGACTGCCGGTGCGCACGCCGATGCCATAGCTGGTGGTCACCGACCAGTCGATGGTCGCGCCGTTGTCGAACTCAAAGGTTTCACCGGCCCATACCGGCGTGGACACCAGCGCTACGGCTGCCGCCAGGCTGCTGAGCTGAAACGCGCTCGAACCGATGACCGTAGAGTTATTGTTGTTTTTGTTGATCACACTGATTCTCCTCAAGGGCAACTCAATGGCTGCCTGGAATGTTCAACACTGCTGCCGTACCGCCCGCTCAAAACACATTGAGCGGTGTAATCGCGCACGCTCCCCTTACAGCACGCCGGTAGCGATACCGCCCCCGGTCCTCTTCCCGCACCAGCGACCCTTCGGCCACCAGGTAGTTGGCATGGGCCAACGTTTCGCCAAGCGCCATCAGTTCGTCGAAACGACCCGACAGCCTGGGGAACAGCACAGCCATCAGCTCGAGCACGGTGCGCGGCTCGTCACAGTTGGCCAGCAGCAGCGCCAGGTGCCCGCGGTGATGGGCCTCCAACTGATCCAGGCGCTGATGCAGATTGAAGAACGGCCTTTCGTGCGCCGGCAGCACCAACACGGTGTCGGGCAAGCTGCGCAACCGCTCGATGGAATCGAGCCAGTCGCGCAGCGGGTTGGCCAACGGCTCGGTGGCATGCACGCCGACGGTGGAGGTGATGCGCGGCAACACCTGGTCGCCGGAAATCAGCAGGCCGTCATCAGCGGCATACAGGCAGGCATGTTCCGGCGAGTGTCCGCGACCGATGACCACCTGCCAGGTGCGGCCACCGATGTGCAGGCAACTGCCTTCCTGCAAACGGCGGAAATGGTTCAGTGGCGCCGGCAGGAAATGGGCATTGCTCATCACCGCGAACATCTCGGCACTCTGTTCGTCGCCGACGCCGGCCTTGCGGTAGAAGTCGAGAAAGTCCCAGCCCGGTGGCTGATCGGCGGGAAACTTGACGTGCAACGACTGGAACTCGCTGACGGTCATGTACACCGGGCAATGAAAGCGCTCCGATAGCCACGCGGCCACGCCGGCATGGTCAGAGTGAAAGTGCGTGCAGACCACCGCCAGCAATGGCAGCCCGTCGCACACTTCACTGAACACCCGTTCCCAGACTTCGCGGGTCTGGTCGGTATTCATGCCGGTGTCCACCGCCACCCAGCCATCGGTGTGACGCAGCAGATAGAGGTTGATGTGGTCCAGGCGAAACGGCAGCGGCATGCGCAGCCACCACACGCCCGGCGCCACTTCGCGCACCTGCCCGCGATCGGGCGCCTGCGGCCAGGGATAACGCAGGCCGCCGCGCAGTTCGTGACCGTTGTCGTCGAGGTCAGCCATGGTCGGCCACCGCAAAGGGCGTCAGGCCGGCGCGCGTCAGGGCCTCTACCGAGTAGGGTACATAGGTGCGCGCCTGGTCGTCGCGAATGAACAGCGGATCGCTGCACAGGCTCGGGCAATAGCCCTGGCGTTGCAGATCGACCTTGCGTAGCTTGAAGCTGGCCGTCAGGTCTGCCGACTGGGTGACCCGGATGAACACCGGGGCCGCATAACGCGGCAGGCGCGCTTCGGTCAGGGCGTACAGGGCGTCGGGATCGAATGCCTGGCCGGTCTGCATCAGCACCGCGGCCATCCCGGCGCGACCTTCATGGCCCGGCACCTGGACGCCATAGATATTGATCAGTTCCAGGCCCGCCAGGTCGCCCAGGGCGTCCGCCACTTCGAGGGTCGAAACGTTCTCGCTTTTCCAGCGATAGGTATCGCCGATGCGATCGACGAAATAGCAGTAACCGTTGGCATCCTCGCGCAGCAAATCGCCAGAACTCCAGTAGGCATCGCCCTCGCGAAATACATTGCGACGGATTTTGCTCTCGGTCGCCTCCGCAGAGGTGTAACCCTCGAAACGCCCACCACCGATCTCAGGGTGATCGACGATAAAGCCCATGGCCTCGCCAACCTCGCCCACTTCGCAGAGCTGATAGAAACCGTTTTCGTCCCGTGGGTGGCAGTCGTTTTCGATGTCGTAGCGCACCAGCCGCAGGTTGGTCTTGTTCCAGTCCGGCACGCGCCCGCAAGAACCGAAATAGTTGTCGACGTTGATCACCGCGGCATTGGCCTCGGTGGCGCCCCAACCCTCGAACACCTGGATCGGGCCGAAACGCTCCAGCCAGCGTTGCCAGGAATCGGGGGACAAACCGGCACCGAGCATGCAGCGCAGGCTGTGCTCGCGCTCGCCCGCTCGCACGGGTTGGTTGAGCAGGTAGCGGCAGATCTCGCCGATGTACTGGAAGATGCTGATCTGATGACGCGCCACGTCGTTCCAGAACTCGCGCACGCTGAACTTGCGACGCACCACGATGGCCGCACCGGCCCGCAACGCGGTAGAGGTCACCGACGTGGCCGCGGCACCGTGGTACAGCGGCAGGCAGCAATAGAACACGTCCTCGCGGGTAGCTTGCAGGGTGACTTCCATCACATCGCCCGAGGACATCCAGCGCATATGGCTGTAGCGCGCCGCCTTGGGCAAGCCGGTGGTGCCCGAGGTGAAGATCAGCAGGGTCGCGGCCTGCGCTTCGATGTGCGCGCGAATATCGCGGGGAAACGGCGTGCGCGGGGCTTTCTCCAGGCGCGCATCGAAATGGCCGTCGACGCCCTTGGGCAGCGGGCCACTCCAGGGATTTTCCGCGTCGCGTATCAGCCAGCACGGCAGGTCCGGAAAACCCTCGGTGGCCTGGATATTGGCCAGGCATTCTTCACCGATCACCAGCGCCTTGGCGTCGGTGGTTTGCAACGCATGCAGCAGCGGACGGCCGTTGACCTGAGTGTTGATGAAGGCCACCACCACCCCGAGCTTGACCAGGCCAAACCAGGTGCAGAAGAACGAGGGGCGGTTTTCCATGGCCAGGGCGCAGACATCGCCGGCACGCAGGCCATTGGCATAAAACGTGTGGGCCATCTGATTGGCCCGCGCATCGACCTCCAAGTAGCTCAAGGTTTGCTCGTTGTAGATCAGGAACGGGCGATCGCCCTGTTCACGCGCCTGGTGTTCCAGACGGTCGGCCAGGGTGTAGCGGTCGCTCGGCTTGATCAGCCCGGCGGCGGCCGAACGCTGGTCGAGCAGCGCCTGGGTTTGCTCCCGAGGCACGGGGCGGGTCGGCAGGACGCCGGTCAGGTCGTTCAGGTTCATTGCGCCACCTCCTGGGCGATCGCTTGATAGGCGGAGTAATCCGAGTAGCCGGCCGGGCCTGGCGTGTAGAGGGTCTTGCGGTCGAAACCACTGAGCGGCAGACCCCGCTTCAAGCGCTCCACCAGATCGGGGTTGGCAATAAAGTGACGACCGAACGACACGGCAGCCCCCTCGCCCGACGCGAGAGCGGCGCTGGCCGAAAGGCCGTCGAAACCATCGTTGAGAATCAACGCATGGGGGCTGTGCCGGCGCGCCAGGGCGAAGGCATCGAGGTCAGCCAGGGGTGAGCGCATGATGTGCAGGTACGCCAGGCCCAACGGCGCCACGGCTTCACACAGGGCGGCCGCTGTCTCGGCCGGATCGCGGTCGTCGATGTCGTTGTAGGGGTTGCCGGGGCACAGGCGAAAGCCAACGCGGCCGGCGCCGATCGCAGTCGCCATGGCTTCGATCACTTCCTTGGCAAAACGCACCCGCCCCTTCGCGTCACCGCCGTAGGCATCACTGCGCTGGTTGCTGCCGGAGGCCATGAATTGCATCGGCAGATAACCGCTGGTGCAGTGCAGCTCGACACCGTCGAAGCCGGCCTGTCGCGCATTCAGTGCGGCCTGGCGATAGTCTTCGATCACATCGCCAATGCCTTGCAAGGTCAACGCCTGTGGCTCGTCGGTGTCCACCAGGCCCGCGGCATCGCTGAACACCTGGGTGCGCGCACGCAGCGCCGAAGGTGCCACCGTGGCGGCCCATGTCGGCTTGTTGTGGCGGCTGGCGGCGCGGCCGACGTGCATCAGTTGCAAGACGATGCGCCCACCCTCGGCATGCACCGCCTCGGTGACCTGCTGCCATCCGGCGATCTGTTCACCGGTGTAGATGGCTGGGGTGCGGCAATAGCCCAGGCCGCTGGCGGACGGCGCAGTGCCCTCCGCCACGATCAACCCGGCACTGGCACGCTGGCGGTAGTACTCGACCATGGCGCTGCCGGGCACCGCATCGGCAAGGGCGCGACTGCGAGTCATGGGGGCCATGACAATGCGGTTGGCCAGTTGCAGTTCGCCCAGGGCGACCGGCTCGAACAAGACGCTCATTGCAATTCCTCAGCTTCTTATTGTGTTCTGGTTGCCTGAGGGCTTGCCACAGCGTGGGCAAGCGCTGGCACACCAGCGGATATGGGCTGAATGATTGATCGTGAGCGCGGGCGAAACATCGTCCGACAAGACTAGGTTCGCTATCCGCAGGAGCCAGCGGTGCGGCGACCCGACTTGCCGGCGAACGGAGCGCTGCGGTTTATCTGGTGAACCGCGTTATCGTTCTTCGCCGGCAAGCCAGGTTTCTACGGATGATTTGTGTACGACCGTTAAGATGGTCTGAACGGACGATGAGAAAAAACCACAGCAAGCCCAGCATCGCGACAACTAGAACAAAACCGGGAGCACCCGCAGTGAACCAATCCACCCCCGTGACATGGCGAACGCACTATGCGTTGTTCGTGCTCGCCAGCATCTACGTGTTCAACTACATCGACCGCCAGTTGATGGCGATTCTGATTGAGCCGGTGAAGCTCGAATTCGGCATCTCCGATACTGGCATCGGTTTGCTCTCGGGGGTGACCTTCGCGGTGTTCTACACCGTGTTCGGCTTCCCGCTGGGGCGCCTCTCAGACCGCATCGGGCGCAAACCGGTGATCGCCTTCAGCTGCATCGCCTGGAGCCTGATGACCATGCTGTGCGGCATGGCCGGCAACTTCCTGACCCTGGTGTTGGCGCGGATCGGCGTGGCGGTCGGCGAGGCTGGCGGTACGGCGCCTTCGGTGGCGATGGTCTCGGACTTGTACCCGGCGAACCGCCGATCCACTGCCCTGTCGGTGCTGATGCTCGGTTCCAGCCTGGGGGCGATCGTCGGCTTGGGCCTGGGTGGCTGGATTGCCCAGCACCACGGTTGGCGCTACGCCTTCTTGCTGATCGGCGCACCCGGGATCTTCCTGGGCCTGCTTTTGCTGCTGACCGTGCGCACGCCCAAGCGCGTAGTGCCGCAGGCCCATCTCGCGATGCAACAGGATGGCTGGCTCAAGACCCTGGTCGAGCTGTTTCGCATGCCCTCGTTCCTGTGCCTGGTACTCACCGGCGGCGCGGCGGCGATTGCCGGTTACGCGATTGGCACCTGGAGCCCGAGTTTCCTGATCCGCTCCCACGGTCTCAACCTGCAGGAAGCCGGATTCCTGGTCGGTGTAGTGGGAGGTACCGGTGCGACCTTCGGCACCCTGCTGTGCGGCATGGTTACCGACCGCATGGCGCGTCGCGATGTCGGCTGGCAAATCGGCGTGCCGTTGTTGGGTACGCTGATCAGCATTCCCTTCGCCCTGGCGTACTTCCTCTGGCCCCAAGGCACGGCATTCCATATCGGCAACATCGCGGTACCCCAGGCGTTCCTGTTCTACAGCGCGTTCGCCTTTTTCGGTGTGTGGTGGGCAACACCGTGCCTGAGCGCGATCACCCATCTGTTCCCGGCCACACGACTGGCCCAGGCCACGGCCATTTTCGTCATGTCGATGACCCTGCTGGGCGTCGGTATCGGGCCGCTGTTCGTCGGCATGCTCAGCGATTTCTTCGTGCCGACCCTGGGCAGTGAATCCCTGCGTTACGCCTTGGCGTCGTCGGTGTCCATGCTGATGCTGGCCAGCGTATTCCTGGCCCTTGCGCTGCCGCGTTATCGCCAACAGATGAAGAGCCCGGCTACGCCCCTTGCACCGGTCCGTGCCGTGACGGCCTGAGCCTTTCGCGCACCATCACGCCGCTGCAACCTCGCCAGGTTCCAGCGGCTTTTTTTCATGAGGATTGCCATGAGCGCCGTACAGATCAGCAACCTGCTCTACCGTTACGCCGAATACCTGGACAGCGGCCAATTGTTCGAGGCCGCCGAGCTGTTTCGTCACGCCCGTATCAAGGTAAGCAGCCAGGACGAGTGCATCGATCACACCGCCTTGCTGGGCATCTGGCAGCAACGCATCAAGCTCTACCCCTGCGGTACACCGCGCACCCGACACGTCATCAGCAACCCCATCATCGACATCGACGAAACCTGCGGGACCGCCACGGTTCGCGCCTGCTACACCGTGCTGCAGGCCACCGACACTCTCCCCCTGCAACCCATCGCCGCCGGGCGCTACCTGGATGAGTTCGAACGTGTCGACGGGGTCTGGCGGTTCAGCTTTCGTGACTATTCGCACCTGGACATGATGGGGGACTTGCGCGGGCATTTGTTGATGTAGGCACAAGTGGTCTGAACGGACGATGAGGGAAACCCGCGGCGGGCCGAGCATCGGGTCAACCGAAGAGCCGGAAAACCGAAAGCAAAGGGAGGCAAGATGGACATCAACGATCTGCTGCTTGAGCGCGAGCTCAATGTGGTTCTTTCCCGCTATGCCCGTGCCTGCGACCAGCGCGACTGGTCCGCCATGGATGATGTTTTTTTGGCAGACGCCACAGCCGACTATGGCGGCTTGCATCGCATTCAAGGACGTGAGCCGATTGTCGCCATGATCCGTGCGCATCTGGAGGGTTGCGGGCCTTCCCAACATCTGCTTGGCAACCTGTTGGTCGATGCCAGCGATTCGGCCATCGAGAGCCGCGTGTACGTGCGCGCCGCGCATCGCGGCGCCGGCAGCCTGCAGGACATGACCTATGAATCCCTGGCCGAATACCACGATCGCTGGGTATCCACGCCGAAGGGCTGGCGTATTGCCCATCGGCGTATGGACATCAGTCACGAGCAGGGCTGCCGCGACATCCTGCGCCCCGGCCTACCCTGTAGGAGCGAGCATGTCGAATCGTCGCACCGTCGCGATGGTCGTGAACGATAACGCGTTAACCAGATGCCCCGAGGCGCCCTCGGGTTTTTCGCGAGCATGCTCGCTCCTACAGGGGGGAACGACTACATTCGCCAATGCCCGGCGATCTACAGACCCTGTGCGTAAAAATGCGGATTGTCCAGGCCGGGCTTGCCATAACGCAGCGCGTCGCCGGCAAGGGTGCGAATCTGCCCACCGGCCGCGACAAGCACCGCATGCCCCGCGGCGATGTCCCACTCCATGGTGCGCCCCAGGCGCGGATAAAGGTCTGCCTCGCCAGCAGCCACCAGGCAAATCTTCAGCGATGAACCAGCACTTTTCAGTGAACGCACCTGACGCCCGTCGAGGAATTTGTCCAATGCCTCGGCATCGCCATGGGAGCGGCTGGCGACCACGTCCAGCCCCTCCTGCGACACCGTTCGGCAGTGAATTGCCTGGCGCTCTCCCGTCTGTTCGATAAAGGCGCCGTAGCCACGGGCACCGGCAAACAGTCGGTCCAGCGCGGGCGCCAGGACCACCCCGAGCACCGGTTCACCGTTATCGATCAGGGCGATATTGACGGTGAACTCGCCATTGCGATTGATGAACTCCTTGGTGCCGTCCAGCGGGTCCACCAACCAGAACCGCCGCCCCACCTCCGGCACCTGGCCGGCAGCGGCGGCCTCTTCGGAAATCACCGGGATCTGCGGCGTGCGTGCAGCCAAGGCCTGCAGAATCAGCGCCTCGGCGCGCTCGTCAGCCTCGGTCACCGGCGAAGCATCGACTTTCCCGCGCACCTCGAAATCCGAGCGATACACCTCCATCACCAGCTCGCCCGCTGCGCGAACAATACCGATGACGTCTTCAAGCAGAACAGTCATTGAGTCGTTCATGGGAATTCTCCTGTTTTTTGTTCTTCGTATGGTCCGTTCGGCCTATGCGCCGTTTTGCGGATCCGGGAACAGTACAGACATCTACAGCCCCGCCACTCAGCAAATGGATGTTTAACAGGAGTTCCCGTGTCCCACGGCAATCAGTTATCCGTTGCGCAGATCAACCAGCTGCGCCTGCGTGCCGTGCAGTTGCGCATCGGCGGCAGCACGCTCAAGACCATCAGCCAGGACACCGGGCTCTCATCGCCAACCATCATCTCTGCCTACAAGGCGTGGCAAGCCGGTGGCTGGAGCGCCGTGCCCGTACGCGAACGTGGGCGCAAGCAAGGTGAAGGCCGCAGTCTCAGCGCCGAACAAGAACGCAATATTTACCAATTGCTGGTCAGCACGCTGCCGGAACGGCACCAGCTGCCGTTCCGGCTCTGGCAACTGGAAGCGATGCAGGCATTGGTCAAGCGTCTGCACGATATCGACCTGCCAGAACGCACCGCCGCCCATTATCTGCAACGCTGGCAGCTCAATGCCGAGCGCCCGGCCAAGCGTGTCGCCAATGCTTCGCTGGCGGTGCAGCGCTGGTACCGCAGCACCTACCGCGACATTCTCGAACAGGCGCGTACGCAGAACGGCGAGATCCACTGGATCGATGACTACGGTGCGCGCAACGACCAGGGCAAGCTCAGTTACGGGGTGCTGCGCGCGGTCAGCAATCGCGGCAAGGTGCTCTGGCTGCCTTACGAAGACGGGTTGCGCGCCCCCCACCTGGAAGGGTTCTTCGACCGCCTGTGTTGCTCGGCCGAACGCAAAGTCTTCGCCCTGCTCTCGGGCATGCATTGGCAGCGCGCCGCGACCTTTATCACCTGGGCCGGCGAACGCGCTGAACGGCTGCATCTGTTCCATCTGCCGCAAGCCAGCGCAATGCTCAGCGGTGCCCGCGAACTGGCGACCCAGATCAATCAGCAAGCCGCGCGCGTCAGCCATGACGATGTGCCAACGACCATCGTCCCTGCCCGGCCCCGCGACCCCATGCTGCAGATGTTGCGCCTGATGTTAAAACATCAAGTCGCGCATAAGTCCGAATCGCAGCAGTTGTACGTTGATAAACGACAACAACAAAAAGCGAGAGGAAAATCTATGACGCTTACCCACCTGCAACGACTGGAGGCCGAGAGCATCCAGGCAATGCGCGAGGTTGTCGCCGAAGCCGACAACCCGGTCATGCTCTACTCCGTCGGCAAGGACAGTGCGGTCATGCTGCACCTGGCGATGAAGGCCTTCTACCCGGCCAAGCCGCCCTTCCCATTACTGCACGTCGACACCACCTGGAAGTTCCAGGAGATGTATCGCTTCCGCGATCAAATGGTGGCCAAGCTCAACGTGGACCTGCTGACCCATATCAACCCCGAAGGCATTGAAATGGGCATCAGCCCGTTCAAGCACGGGTCGCAGATCCACACCGATATCATGAAGACCGAGGGCCTGAAACAGGCGCTGGATCACTACGGTTTCGACGCGGCCTTCGGCGGTGCCCGTCGTGACGAGGAGAAATCCCGGGCCAAGGAACGGATTTTTTCCTTCCGCTCCGACCAGCATCGCTGGGACCCGAAGAAACAGCGCCCGGAACTTTGGCACCTGTACAACACGCGCAAGCACAAAGGCGAGTCGATTCGCGTCTTCCCCCTGTCCAACTGGACCGAGCTGGACATCTGGCAATACATCTACCTGGAAAACATCCCGATCGTACCGCTGTACTTCGCCGCGCCGCGCCCGGTGGTCGAACGTGACGGCATGCTGATCATGGTCGATGACGATCGCATGCCGCTCAACCCGGGTGAAGTGCCGATGATGCGCAACGTGCGCTTCCGCACCCTGGGTTGCTACCCGCTCACCGGTGCCGTCGAATCCGACGCCGACACCCTGCCCAAGATCATTCAGGAAATGCTGCTGACCCGCACGTCCGAGCGTCAGGGGCGAATGATCGACCACGACTCGTCCGCATCGATGGAGAAGAAAAAACAAGAGGGGTATTTCTGATGGCACACGTATCTGACCTGATTGCCGAGGATATCGGCCAATACCTCAAGGCCCACGAGCACAAGAGCCTGCTGCGGTTCATCACCTGCGGCAGCGTCGACGATGGCAAGAGCACCCTGATCGGACGCCTGCTCTACGATTCGAAAATGCTCTTCGAAGACCAGATGGAAGCGCTGGAGGCCGACTCGAAAAAAGACGGCACCCAGGGTGGCGAACTGGACTTTGCCCTGCTGGTGGATGGCCTGGCCGCCGAGCGCGAGCAAGGCATCACCATCGACGTGGCCTACCGTTTTTTCTCCACTGACCGGCGCAAGTTCATCGTTGCCGACACCCCGGGCCATGAGCAGTACACCCGCAATATGGTGACCGGCGCCTCCACGGCCGACGTGGCCGTGGTGATGATCGATGCCCGACGCGGCGTACTGACCCAATCCAGGCGTCACAGCTACCTCGCCTCGCTGCTCGGTATTCGCAAGGTGGTATTGGCGGTCAACAAGATGGACCTGATGGACTACTCGGAGAAAGTCTACAACGCCATCGTCGATGACTATCGCGCCTTCGCCAAGCAGATCAACCTGCAGGATTTCACCGCGATCCCGATGTCCGCGCTGCGCGGTGAAAACATCACCGAGCAGAGCGAGCACATGCCCTGGTACCGCGGCACCACGTTGATGGGCTATCTGGAAACCGTTGAGATCGACGAGGCGCACCAGCAGAAACTGGCGTTCCGCATGCCGGTGCAATGGGTCAATCGCCCCAACCTGGATTTCCGTGGTTTCACCGGTACCATCGCCAGCGGCGTGATCCATCCCGGTGACCGCGTCCGTGTCTTGCCCGCCGGGCAAGAGAGCCGGATCTCGCGCATCGTTACCCTCGATGGCGACCTGCAACAAGCCGTGGCCGGGCAGTCCATCACCCTCACCCTGACCGACGAAGTCGATTGCAGCCGCGGCGATGTACTGTCCACCGCCGAAGACCCGGCCAGCGTCGCCGACCAGTTCCAGGTCAGCCTGGTCTGGATGCACGAACAGGCGATGCTCGCCGGCCGCCCGTACTTGATGAAGATCGGCGGCAAGACACTGTCGGTCACCTTGGCGGCGCCCAAGTACAAGATCAACGTCAACACCATGGAGCACTTGGCGGCCAAGGAACTGGCGTTGAACGAGATCGGCGTGTGCAACCTGTTCACCAGCCAGCCGATCGCTTTCGATGCCTATAAGAACAACCGGGAAACCGGCAGCTTCATCCTCATCGACCGCCTGACCAACGCCACCGTCGGTGCCGGCCTGATCGAGTTCTCCCTGCGCCGCTCGCAGAACATCCATATGCAACACGTGGATGTGAACAAGAAGGCTCGCGTCGAACAGATGGGCCAGCAGCCGGTGCTGCTGTGGTTCACCGGTTTGTCGGGGGCCGGCAAATCGGCCATTGCCAACCTGCTGGAAACCCGCCTGTACGCCCGCGGCCGCCATACCTACCTGCTCGACGGCGACAACGTGCGTCACGGCTTGAACCGCGACCTGGGCTTCACCGACGCCGACCGCGTGGAAAACATCCGCCGGGTAGCGGAGGTGTCCAAGTTATTCGTGGATGCCGGGTTGATCGTGTTGACCGCCTTCATCTCGCCATTCCGTTCCGAGCGCGAGATGGCGCGTGGGCTGCTGCAGGAAGGCGAGTTCATCGAGATCTTCGTCGATACGCCGCTGGCCGTGGCCGAAGAGCGCGACCCCAAGGGCCTGTACAAAAAAGTCCGCCGCGGCGAGCTGAAAAACTTCACGGGCATCGACTCGCCTTATGAGGTGCCGAGCAAGCCGGATATTCATATCCAGACCAGCAAGCTGACGCCCGAGGGTGCAGTGGACCGGATCATCGAGGTGCTGATCGAGCGCGGCTTCATCGGCAAGGAACTCTAGCCCCGACGCCCGGTTCGCCGGGCATCCAGCGAGCACCCTGCGGCGGTGCTCGCCCCATCAAGAGAGTCTAACAATGACAATCAGCTCTATTGACGAACAACAGTTGTTGAGTGGCCAGACCTGGGCCACCTTCTGCGATCACCTCAAGCGCTGCGGCGAGCAGATCCTGCGCCCCGAAGCACCGGCCGATGCAGCCACCCGCGCCGAAGGTTTCCGCTACCTCACACGCCTGCTGCGCATCGGCCTGGAGATGCACATCGAGTTTGCCGACCCGGCCTTTCCCAGCTTTTTCAAGACTTCCCACGAGACCGCGAAGATTGGTGCCGACAACCCGGACAACCTCTACGAGTACTCGCGCCTGGACGGCACGCTGCAATACCGCATCAAAGGCCAGCGCGGCAGCGTCGCCTACCTGAGCTTTGGCACCCAGAAAGGCGGTTACGAAACCGACGGCACCTTGATCCAGACCGGCTTCGTCGACGCCAGCCAACTGCAGGTCGATGCCCAGGGCCATTTCGAAATCATCCTCAGCACCGAGCCGCAACCGGGCAACTGGCTGAAGATGGAAGACGTCACCAATGCCCTGATCGTGCGCCAGACGTTTCTTGACCGTCGCAGCGAAGTGCCGGCCAAGCTGAGCATTGAGCGCATCGGCACCGAGAGCAAGCCCCAGGCCCTTGATCCGGCGACGTTCCAACAGGGCCTGGCGCGGGTATCGAGCTTCGTGGAAAACACCGCGAGGCTGTTCGCCGACTGGAGCCAAAGCTACCTGCCGCACAGCAATCAACTGCCTCCCGCCAACCAGGCGCTCTGCCAGTCCGTGGGCGGCGACCCGAACATCTTCTATTACCACTCGCACTGGGCGCTGGCCGAGAACGAGGCGCTGGTGATTCACATCGACAAGGTGCCGGACTGCGATTTCTGGAACTTGCAGATCAACAACTACTGGATGGAATCGCTGGACTACCGCTACCACCAGATCTGCTTCAACAAACACCAGGCCCGCTACGACGAGAACGGCGGCGTGACCCTGGTACTCAGCGAGCTCGACCCCGGGGTAAGCAACTGGCTGCAAACCGCCGGCGTACGTCAAGGCACCTTGTGCCTGCGCTGGGTCGGCGCCCAGGAGCAATGCCACCCCACCACTCGAGTAATCAACGTGTCTGCCGTGGCGGAGGTCGTATGAACGCACTCACTCGCATTGAAGACCTGACCGTGGAAAACCTGTTGGCCAGCGCCATCGCGCGCACCAATGGCCTGAGCGATTTTGGCGATGACAACTATCGCGAGTCCTTGCAGGCGCTGCTGGTTGCGCTGGCCGCCGAAGCCCGGCTGTCACCGTCCGGCCTGTATTTGCTGGAAGAACGGCTGGTGGGGCAACTGGTCAACCGCCTGGTGATGGAGGACTACCTGCGCCGTTATCCGGAAATAACCGAGATAGCGATCGACGATCCGCTGGTCATCGTGGGCCTGCCGCGCACCGGCACCACCATGCTCCAGCGCACCTTGGCGGTCGACCCGCGCTTCTACTCGGCCGCCTGGTGGGAGACGCGTTTTCCGGCACCGCTGGCCGACGAAACCCTGGCGGTGCCGGCCAAGCGCATTGCCCAGGCCAAGGCCGAGGTCGACCTGATGGCCGAAGTCATTCCGCAGATCCTGGCGATCCACCCTCTGGACGCCATGCTCTGCGACGAAGAGTTCATGCTCATGGAACACTCGTTCATGTGCGCCATGGACGCCTACGTCAATGTGCCCAGCTACACCCGCTGGCTGGACCGGCAGGACCAGCGCCCGGTCTACACCCAGCTGAAAAAAATGTTGCAGTTCCTGCAGTGGCAGAAACAACAACGGGGTGAACCGATGGGCCAGCGTTGGCTGCTCAAAGCGCCGCAGCACCTGCACACCTTGCATTTGCTCCTGGATGTCTTCCCCAAGGCCCAGGTGATTCTGACCCACCGCGAACCGGCCCAGACCATCCCCTCGATGGCCAGCATGGCCCATACCCTGTGGCAGATGTACAGCGACGACCCGGATCCGAAAGCCGCCGGCGAGCAGTGGAACAGCCGCATGGCGCGAGGCATCCGTCACACCATGCAGGTTCGTGATCAACACGCTGCCGAGCGTTTTCTCGACATCAACTTCGCCGACACCGTGACCCAGCCGTTGCACGTGCTGGAGAAGGTCTATGCCTTTGCCGGTCTGCCGTTTACCGATAAAGCCCGCGCCGACGCGCAGGCCTGGCTGTCGCAAAACAGCCGGGAAAAACGCGCCAGCCATGACTACAGCCTGGAGCGCTTCGGTCTTAACGAGGCGCAAATGACCGAGGACTACCGCGAATATCGCGCCCGTCACCTGAGCGTCAATCACTGAACAAGGGCTGGAGTAACCATGGAAAAAATCATGTTGACCTTGTGGAAGCCGACACAACCGAGCGCCGGGCAATGGCGTGCGGATTTGCTTGGCCTACACGACGAACTGGCTCGTGCCGGCGCCAAAAATATCCGTGTCATGGTGGTCGATGAGGCGGTGGCCGCTGCCCACGCACAGCGCATCACCAACAGCGCCGTGCCGCTGGACGGGCTGCTTTCGTTGTGGCTGGACAGTGCCTCGCAATGGCCCGCCATCCAGGCGATCGTGGCGCCGCAGACCCGCCGCCAGGAGGCTTATCTGGTGGTGGAATCCGAGCCCTACCCCGAAGAACGCCAGGCTCGCGCCGCTCAGTACCGGGTGCCGCTTGGCGAGCGCACACCCGGCATGAATCAGGTGGCTCTGCTACACAAGCCCCACCGGCTGAGCTACGAGCAATGGCACGACACCTGGCGCAACGGACACGGGCCCAAGGCCTATCCCCTGCAATCGATTTTCGGCTACCGACAGAACACCGTGGTGCGCTCGCTGTCCTTCGGCGCGCCGGTGCTGCACGCCATTGTCGAAGAAAACTTCCCGCCCGAAGCCATTGGCAATCAGCAGGGGTTCTTCGCAGCCCTTGGTGATCCGGACACCTGCGCAAAGCGCCAGCAGGCCATGTACGAATCGACCAGCCAGTTCATCGACTTCGAGAAAATTGACTGCATCCAAACCAGTGAATACCAACTCAGCGAGTGAGTTGCCCACAAGGAGGCTTTCCATGTTGGATCTAGAAGCAATCGAGCTGATCAAGCAGCTCAAGGCGCGCTATTTCCGCGCCATCGACACCTGCAACCTCTCGATGCTGCAAGACATGCTCACCGAGGACGTAGCCCTTTCGTTCAAGAGCCCGGCCTACGAGTTCCACGTCAACGGCCTGGGCGATGCACTGGACTTCTACCGCACCTCGTTCACCAAGACCCGCCTGGCTACCCACAACGGTCACACCCCGGAAATCGAAGTCAGCGGCGATCAGGCCACGGCGCTCTGGTACCTGAGCTACGTGTTCATCAACCTCGAGGACAACACCCACATGCATGGCAGCGCCATCTACCAGGATCGCTACATCAAGCGCGGCGAGCGCTGGATGATCGCCCAGACGGGTTACGAAACCCTGCTCGAGACGATCCAGCCCTTGAGCGAACACCTGCAGATCACTTCCCGCCCCATCAACTGAACGCACGACAGGAGACCGTCATGGCAAGAGCCGAAAACATAGTGACCTCCCACACAGTGGAAATTGACGCCCCCGCCCGAGTGGTCTGGGAAGTGCTCGTTGACCTGGACAATTACCACCTGTGGAACAGCTTCTGTCCGAGCATCCGCTGTGGCCTGCAGATCGGCGACGAAGTGCATATGCAGGTACTGACTCCCGATACCGGCGAGACCGTCCCGGTCTTCGAGTACCTCGTGGCCTGCGACCCCGAGCAGCTGTTGTCGTGGGAGCAGCGCCCCGTTCCCGAGAACATGGACGCCGCCCGCCGCGACCAGTACATCAAGGCCATCGATGCCAACCGCTGCAGCTATTTCACCACTGACATTTTCCTGGGCCTGAACCAGGACACCATCATGCGTGAACACGGTGCCTGGGTAAAAATCGGCTTCGACCAGATGGCCCTGGACCTGAAACGCCGCGCCGAAGAACTGCACGCCAGTCGCTCCTGAACGCCCTTCCCCGACCAAAACAATAAGAAGGTAATTGCCATGTTGCTCAAAGACAAAGTCGTCATCATTTCCGGTATCGGTCCTGGCCTGGGCATCAAGCTGGCCGTGCGTGCCGCGGAGTACCAGGCCAAGGCCGTGGTGTTGGCCGCGCGTACGCCGGCCAAGCTCGATCAGGCCGAACAAGCGGTGCGCAACGCTGGCTACAGCACCCCGATCCTGAAAGTCCCCACCGACATCACCCAGCCCGAACAGTGCCAGACGCTCGCCGACCTGACGACCGAGCACTTCGGCCGGATCGACGTATTGATCAACTCCGCCTACGCCCATGGCGCCTGGGGCACGTCCAGCGCATCGGCCATGGACGACTGGCGCAGCGCGATGGACGTCAACCTGTTCGGCACCCTGCACATGACCCAGGCCGTGCTGCCACAAATGAAGAAACAGAAGTCGGGCAGCATCGTCATGATCAACACCATGGCCACCCGCACCCCCAACCAGCTTGAATCGGGCTATGCCGTCTCCAAAGGCGCATTGAAAACTGCCGTGCAGTACCTGGCCCAGGATCTAGGCCCGTTCGGCATCCGCGTCAACTCCACCTTCATGGGCTGGATGTGGGGCGCGCCGGTGATTGGCTACTTCGAGAGCGAAGCCAAGCGCCTGGGGGTGCCGATGGAGTCGCTGGTCGAGCAGATCGCCCAACAGATTCCGCTGCGCAAGATTCCTGAAGACAGTGATTGCGCCATGGCCGCGCTGTACCTGGCGAGCGACTACGCCAAGGCCATTACCGGCGCGCAACTGGACGTCAACGGCGGCCACTTCCTGCCCTGCTGAACCCTTCAAGGCGACGTGAACGTCGCCTCTTTTGCGACGGCCATGCGAAGCCCGTGTGGCCCTCCCCCTGGAGATTACCAACATGCTGGATCTCGTTGCCATCGAGCAGATCAAACAGCTCAAGGCCCGCTACTTTCGTGGTGTCGATACCTGCAACCTCGAGCTGTTGCGCAGCATCCTTTCACCCGACGTGAAGGTCCGATTCGACAGCCCGACTTACCAGTTCGAACTCAACGGGATAGAAGAGGCTATCGAGTTCTACCGCACCAGCTTTACCAACCGCCGTTTCGGCATGCACAACGGCCACACCCCGGAAATTGCGGTCAACGGTGATGAGGCCACTGGCCTGTGGTACCTCAACGACGTGTTCATCAACCTCGATGAGCAGACCCTGCTTAACGGCAGCGCGATCTATGAGGATTGCTACGTCAAGCTGGAAGGCGAGTGGCGCATCTTGCGTACCGGTTACAAACGGCTGCTGGAGATGATCGGCCCGCTGGATCCCCAATGGTCGATCACCTCCCAGCCGATCAACTGACTCCCCCCTGTAGGAGCGAGCATGCTCGCGATGAACCTGAGTGCGCTGCGGGGTGTCAGGTTTCCAGCGTTATCGTTAACGACCATCGCGAGCATGCTCGCTCCTACAGGGAACGATCAAAGCCAGAGGGTAAAAAAAAGCCCTATCGCAATGCGATAGGGCTTTTGTCATTGCAACGACCCAGGGCTCAGCGCCCGATCGCCCGCGCCGCATCCGCGGTGTACTGGTCAGGGGTGAATTTGCCTTCGTTGAGAATCGGGCCTTTCTTCGATTCGTTGGTCATGCCATAGCCGGTGTACTGGCCGGAGTTCAGGTCCATGAAGAACTGCGAACCGGCCTGCCAGCCGCTCATGTCAGGGTGGTAGTAGTAGTTGATCATGGCGTGCTTCCACAGCTGCCCACGGGCATCGTAGTTGTCGGCCATGACGGCGTTCCAGGTATCTTCATCGATGAACAGCACACGCTTGCCGTAGACATGACGGAAGCCTTCCTTCAAGTTGGCTTCCACCACCCATACACGGCGCAACTCGTAACGCATGAAGTCCGGGTTGGGATGATTCGGTGTGAGGATGTCGGCGTACTTGACCGTCCCGGTATTAGGCTTGAATGCGTTGGCCGGGCTGTAGATCTCGCGCTTGCCGATCAGCTTCCAGGAGAAGCGCTCCGGTGAGCCGTTGAACAAGCGGTCCTCGTCGACGGTCATGGTGCCGTTGGTACCGATCATCGGCTGATCGTAACCATAACCCGGCAATTGCCGTACACGTCGGGTCGATGGGCTGTAGGACCAGGCCTGACGCGCATCGGTGCCATAGTTGTAGGGTTCATGGGCAATACTGAGGTTACCGTTGTCCCGGGCCGGTTTCAGGGTCATGTTGTTGCTTAGGGCCGAGAGCTTGTCTTCCGTGCGGGAATCGACGGTGGGTGAGTTGGCCAACGACAGGTTACGCGCGTAGGCACGCCCCCAGCCAATGTTGCCGTTGGGCAGGACCGACGCCAGGTCGGAGGTCTTTTCTTCCGTGTAGGCACGGGCTGGCAGTTGGTGGTTCCACAACACTTCCACGCCGCTTTTAGGGATCGGGAACGGCACCTGGCCAATCCCGGTGAAGCCGTCGCCGTTGTTGACCAGCTTGGCGTGCAACGCGTTGTCCATCGCGCGGCGGCAGACGTAATCGGGGTAGCGGAAATCCCGGTGGCCTGGGTAAATATTCATCTTGTAGGTGGTCGGGTATTTCTTCAGCAGGGTCTTCTGCCCTTCCGTCAGGTGCGACTCGTACTGGCTCATGTTCTGCGCAGTGATCACCAGGATCGGCTTCTCCGCAGCATAGGGGTCTACCGGTTGGTCGCCAGAGAACTTCACATGATTCCAGCCTGGCACTTCACCCAGGTACTTGCCGGTGTACGGCGGAATGGTGCCCTCGGCGTTGCCGGCTTGCTCGGCGCCAACACAGGTCAGTTCCTTGCCCAGTTTGGCGGCTTCCTGAGGTGACACCTCGGCGAGCGCAGAACCCATCAGCCCGATATTGGCTGTGACTGCGACCGCGAGCATGAGACCTGTTCTTGTTATTTTCATGTAATGCCTCCTTCGCTGATAAGGCTTTGTGGTGTGTACCCATTGTTCGCGTTCTGCCGGCCCCAACATCGTCCGGAAAGACTAAGGCGGCGTTATGCGTGCAGTTTTTCTTGCAGCTGTGCCTTGAGCACCTTGCCGGTGGCATTGCGGGGCAAGGGTTCGAGTACCCGGTAGACCTGTGTCGGCACTTTGTAAGCGGCCAGGCGCTCGGCAATGAATGCGCAGATCTGCGCCGCTTGGGGCAGCGTCGATGCCTGGCCATGCACGGCCAGCCCCACCGTCTCACCCAGCAGCGGGTCGGCGATGGCGAATGCAGCCGCTTCCAGGACACCGGGCATATCGAGGACGCAGGTTTCAACTTCGGCGGCGGAGATCTTTTCGCCACCGCGGTTGATCAACTCCTTGACCCGGCCGGTAATGCTGAGGAAACCCTCATCGTCGAGGTAACCGATGTCGCCGGTATCGAGCCAACCGTCGCGCAGGCTTTGCGCAGTGGCCTCGGGCAGGTTCCAGTAGGCGCTCATCAAGGTTGGCGAACGCAACCAGATCACCCCGCGAGTGCCCGCCGGCTGCGGCTGCTCGGGGCTGTCACCGATGCGGATGTCGACAATCGGCAATGCCCAACCTGCTGTCGCCGGCTTGTAGACAAACGGATCACCACCAATCGCCGCGCCGATGCCGTTGCTTTCGGTCAGGCCGTAGCCGGCTCCGCCGATGACGTCGGGCTTGATCTTGAGCATGTCGTCGAGCACGTTGGCGGACGATGCGCCGCCGCCCAGGCCCAGACCGAACAGGCTGGCGGTCTGCTCACTGCCAAAGCGCGGCGAGGCGAGCAATTGCTGCATCATCACCGGGGCACCGTTGAACTGGGTGCAGCGCTCGTCGCGAATCAGGTCGATGGCGCGTTCGACATCCCACTTGTACATCAGCATCAAGCGTCGACCGCCGCGCAATGCCGACAAAAACTGCGCATGCAAGCCGCTGACATGGAACAGCGGAACAGCCGCCAGCGTGGTGGGTGGATAACCGCTGTTGATCACCACACCGATACGCTCGGGCGAACTCATGGCGCAAAACGCGCCCTGGAAATCCAGGGCAAACAGCGCCTGGCAGATTGCCCGGTGACTGGACACGACGCCCTTGGCGCGGCTGGTGGTGCCGGAGGTGTAGAGGATCAGCGCTGGTGCGCCAGGATCTATTTCCAGCGTTGGTACAGGATGTGCGGGGGCGCTGATCAAGTCCTCGAAACGCAGGCAGTACTCGGGCAAGGCAGGATCCTCAGCCCCGACGACGATCGTGGCGCGCTGCTCGCGGGCCAGGTCTTCACGCAGGGTATTGAGGCGCGCTTCGTCGCACAGCAGCAAACGCGAACCGCTGTCCTGCAACGCGTATTGCAACTCGTCGCGCAGGCCCCAACTGTTGAGCGGCACACACACCGCGCCGCAGCGCTGGATCGCCGCGAAGGCCACCAGCCATGCCGGCTGGTTGCGCATGGCAATCGCTACCCGATCGCCCGGTTGCACTCCAAAATTGGCAACCATCTGCCCGGCCAGGCGGTCGACCTGGTCGAAGTATTGGTTGAAGGTCAGGCGTTGCGATTGCCACATCAGAAATTCGCGATCGCCGTGGACTCGACCGGCGTCGATGACTTGCAGCAGGTCGTGGGGGGCGTGACGGAAGTAGCGTGGAGCGCCGTCATCGGGCGTCACCACTTCAAAGGGCGAGCCGGGGGCGATCAGGTCGCGCCACGCGGTTTGCCAGCGTTCAATGCTCATTTTTGTTTTCTCCAGAACGGGCGAAGGACCTGTGGGCGCGGTTCGGCATTCAACATCTTCATCGCCTGACACTCCGCCTTCGCGGGCAAGCCCGCTCCCACA
>NZ_JASCAE010000003.1:0-202487 GCF_029967975.1 Pseudomonas sp. V98_8 | reverse complement strand
GCAGCCGCGCGAGAGGGGTTGGCTGTCAGGCCGCCTTCGCTGGCAAGCCAGCTCCCACAGTAGATCGAGTGCAGCCGCGCGAGAGGGGTTGGCTGTCAGGCCGCCTTCGCTGGCAAGCCAGCTCCTACAGTAGGTCGAGTGCAGGCGCGCGAGAGGGGTTGGCTGTGGGGTCGTCATCGCTGGCAAGCCAGCTCCTACAGGGGGCGGCGCAGAAGGTCAGGCCGAGTCAAGCAATTCGTGATGAGGCCGGTCATTGCTGCTACAGATAACACGATTACGCCCCGTGGTCTTGGCCTCGTACAGCGCCTGGTCGGCGTCGTTGAGCCACAGGGTCGCGTCAGCGTGGCGTACGTCGAAGGCTGCCAGGCCGATGCTCAAGCTGACTTTCAGTGACGGGTTTTGCTCGTAGCCCAGGATCGCGAAGCGGTCGCGCAAGGCATCCATGGCCGCAGCAGCGCTGCCCAGGGGCAGGTCGGGAAGAATCACGCAGAACTCGTCGCCGCCATAGCGCCCGGCCACATCGCTCACCCGCAGGTTCTGCTTGAGCATCTTGCTCAGTTGCCGCAGCACGATGTCACCGGCAACGTGGCCGTAGGTGTCATTGATGCTTTTGAAGTGGTCGATGTCGATCAGGGCGATGGCCCCGCCCTGATGCTGGCGTTGGCAGCGCTGGAATTCAATCTCCAACTGATCCTTCCAAGCGCCGTGGTTAAGCAGGCCGGTCAGGCTGTCGGTACGGCTCAGGGCCAGCAGCTCGCGCTTTTGCCTGCCCAAGGTATAGGCTTGGCGATAGCAGATCCAGCCCAGCGCCATGGGATACAAACACATCAAGGGCAAACAGGCGTAAAGCTGCAGCTGGCTGGTTTCAGGGATCAGGATCGGGTGGAAGATCAGCCAGCCGACGCACACGCCGAGTAGCTGCGCCACACTGCCCACCAGGAGAAAACGCAAACCGCCGATGGCGACGTTGTTCATGGCCATCATTGACAAGGTGGTGGCACTGGGCAGCGGGTTAAATTGCATGGCGGCGACCCAGAAGCCGCCCATAAAGGCATCGATCAACAAGTTGCGGTGTTCGGCGTGATAAGCGGCCTTGGCGCGTCGCGCCCACAGATAGGCCAGGTGAGGCCAAAGCAAGCCGTTGAACAGCATCACCCCCCATACCCAGGGTGCCGGGTCCAGGGGATACATCGCCACACTCACGCAGATCAAACCTAACACCAGGCCAAGGATGCGCGATGTGTAGAGCCTCTTGGCCAGTGAAAGTCCTTTTCCTCCCATCTTTCCCATTGGGACCTCTGCACCACAGAACGAACCTGTTCACACCGCGATTGCAGGGTGTGCCCGAAGTCTAACAGGGCAACGGCAAATAGCCATCACCGGCTGGCGGGACGAACTCCCGTCGCCTGCAAATCGTTGTATCTGCAGAAACGGCTATACATGAAGTGAAGGACTGAATCACAACGTTGAACAGGAGGCCCATGCACACCTTCGAAGTGCTGATCATCGGCAGCGGTTTTGGCGGCCAGTGCGCGGCGGTCAATTTGCTCAAGGCCGGCATCGACGATTTTCGCCTGCTGGAACGACGGGATTTCTTCGGCGGCACCTGGTGCCAGAACACTTACCCGGGCGCCGCAGTCGACGTGCCCTCGCCACTCTATTCGCTGTCGTTCGCGCCCTACCGCTGGACCCAGATGTTCGCCGAACAGGCTGAACTGCATCGCTACACCCGCCACGTGGTGGAGCACTTCGGCCTGAGGGACAAGGTGGAACTGCAGGCCAATGTCGAGGGTGTCGAATGGGAGGAAGTACATAAACGCTGGGCGGTTCACACCACCAAGGGCGTTTTTTATGCCCAGTTCCTGATCAATGCCACCGGTCCCTTGAGCCAACCGGTGATCCCACACTTCGAAGGTCAGGAACGCTTTCGCGGAAAATCTTTTCACACCAACCAGTGGGATCATTCCTACGACTACCGGCAAAAGCGTGTGGCCATCGTCGGCAGTGGCGCCAGTGCAGCCCAAGTGATTCCGGCGATAGCCCCGGACGTCGAGCACTTGCATGTGTTCCAGCGCACGCCGCATTGGGTACTGCCAAGGGCTGACCGCACCTTCGGCCGCTTCCAGCGCTGGTTGCTCGGTCTCAAACCGGCCTACAAGCTGCTGCGCTGGATGATCTACTGGCAATTTGAAACCCGGGTGATTGCCTTCAAATACTCGAAGCCGGCAATCGGCATGGTGCAGCATCAGGCACTGCGCTTTCTCAAACGCCAGGTGCCCGACGCCGAACTGCGGCGAAAACTGACCCCCGACTATACGATCGGCTGCAAACGGGTAATTCTGTCGAGTACGCTCTACCCCGCGCTGGGCCGTGCCAACGTGACATTGCACAGCCGTGAACAGGGCATCAAGGCCATCGATGAAACCGGCATCCTCATGCAGGACGGCCAGCACATCGACCTGGACCTGATCGTCTGGTCCACCGGTTACGACGCTACCGACGGGGTGATTTCCTACCCCGTCACGGGAAAAAACGGCATCCGCCTCAAGGAGGTCTGGACGCAATACCCGCGCGCCTATCTCGGCACCAGCCTGCCGGCCTTCCCCAACCTGTTTATCGTCACCGGGCCGAACACCGGGATCGGCCACACATCGGCACTGTTCATCATCGAATCGCAAATGAACTACATCCTCGATTGCATCCGCACGATAAAAGCACGTGGTTTGCGCAGCATCGAAGTACGCCCCGAGGCAGAACGTACCTACACTGAAATGATCCATAGAGAGATGGAACGCACAGTGTGGAAGTCAGGAGGCTGCCACAGTTGGTATCAAAGCAAGAGCGGTCATGTGATTGCCATGTTTCCCGGGTTCAGTTTCAGCTTCCACCGCTTGACCCGAACCCTGAAACCGGCGGACCACATCGTGTCCTGATCAGATAGAAGGAAGACGCTGATGCTTTTACTGGTTGTCGCTATCGCGGTGTTTGCCGCTTGGAGCTGGTTGAGCTACCCGGCCATCGGGTACTGGCTGTATGACTTGAGCGTGGCCCTGGAGGCCAAGTTGTACAAATTGCACAAGATCGTCGTGCCCATCGCCGAAATGACCGTCTCGACCTGGCAAGGCGGGCCGTATGAGGCGTCCAGCAACGTGTTGATGCTCCACGGCTTCAGTGCCGACAAGAACCTCTGGCTGCGTTTCGCCCGGCACTTTGTCGGCAACTACCGGGTGATCATCCCCGACATCGCCGGCCATGGCGAAACCGGCTTCAAGGCGGGTGGCGGCTATGACATTCCCTTGCAGGCCAAACGCATGATCCAGCTGCTCGATGTCTGCGGGGTCGATAAGGTCCATGTCATCGGCAACTCGATGGGCGGCTACATCGCGGCCTGGCTGGCGGCCCACTATCCGGAGCGCATTGCTTCGCTCGCCCTGTTCGACCCTGCCGGGGTGACTGCGCCAGAACCCAGTGACCTGGAGCGGCATTTGGCCAGGGGCCACAACCCGTTCCTGATCCACTCACGGGAAGAATTCAAATACTTCTATGGCATGACCATGGCCGAACCACCTTGGGTGCCGCGCGTGGTACTGGATGCCGTTGCCCATCGCTACCAACAGTCGCGTGACGAACTGGAAGAAATCTTCCGCGACTTTCGTGCCAGCCCGCCAATGGAACCCAGGCTGCCGGCGATCAAGGCGCCGGCACTGTTGCTCTGGGGGCGCAAGGATCGCTTGATCGATGTCAGCAGCGTGGCCATCTGGAGCAAGGGCCTGGCGGACCTTCGGGTGGAAATATGGGAAGGCATCGGGCACATGCCAATGGTCGAAGCACCCGCAGGTTCGGCACGCCTGTATCGGGAGTTTTTGGCATCGCTGCGCTCGGAAAGCCCTCAGGATCAACGACTGCACTGAACTGGCAGTCCTTTGCAGAATGAAGTCCGTCAGAAACTTCGTTTGCCGGCGTCGACGAAGGCTGCGATCTTTTCGCCCATCCTTCTCGTCAACGCGCCAGGAATTTTGTTCATGAGCCAGCCAAGCTTCATCAGCCCCGACCTGATCCGCCAACGCTTCTCCAAAGCGATGTCCGACATGTACCGCGAAGAAGTGCCGCTGTATGGCGCGCTGATGGAACTGGTGGAACAGACCAACCGTCACGTGCTGGACAACGACCCGCAAGTGGCCCAGCAGTTGAACAGCACCGGCGAAATCGAGCGCCTGGACCTCGAGCGCCACGGCGCGATCCGCGTTGGCACCGCGGCTGAACTGGCCACACTGGCCCGCCTGTTCGCGGTCATGGGCATGCAGCCGGTGGGTTATTACGACTTGACCCCGGCCGGGGTGCCAGTGCATTCCACGGCGTTTCGCGCGGTGCATGAAGCGTCCTTGCAGGTCAGCCCGTTCCGGGTGTTCACCTCGCTGCTACGCCTGGAATTGATCGAAGACCTGGAGCTGCGGGCCTTTGCCCAGTCGGTGCTGGATCAGCGTTCGATCTTCACCCCCGCCGCGCTTACGCTGATCGATCGCGCCGAATCCCAAGGCGGTCTCAGCGAAAAAGAGGCCGATGAGTTTGTCGACCAGGCCCTGGAAACTTTCCGCTGGCACCACAGCGCCACGGTCACCGCCGAGCAGTATCAGAAACTCAGTGCCCAGCATCGCCTGATTGCCGATGTAGTGGCGTTCAAGGGACCGCACATCAATCACCTGACGCCACGCACCCTGGACATCGACATCGTGCAGGCGCAGATGCCAGTGCACGGCATCACCCCCAAAGCGGTGATCGAAGGCCCGCCCCGCCGGCATTGCCCTATCCTGCTGCGCCAGACCAGTTTCAAGGCGCTTGACGAGCCCATTGCCTTCATCGATCAAACCGACACTCGCGGCAGCCACAGCGCCCGGTTCGGTGAAATCGAACAACGCGGTGCCGCACTGACGCCCAAGGGCCGGGCGCTGTACGACCGTTTGCTCAATGCCGCCCGGGACGAACTCAAGGACTTCCCCAACGAAGCCAACGCCGCCCGCTACAACGATTTGATGGCGCAACACTTCAGCGAGTTTCCCGATACCTTTGAGGGCATGCGCCAACAGGAACTGGCGTTCTTTCGCTACTTTGTGACGGAAAAAGGCCTGGCTGCGGCTGAACTGAAAACCTTGACGCTCGAAGATCTGGTCAGCGGCGGGTATCTGCGCGTTGAACCGCTGGTCTACGAGGATTTCCTGCCGGTAAGCGCGGCCGGGATCTTTCAGTCAAACCTGGGCGATGCGGCGCAAACCCACTACGGCGTGCACTCCAACCAGCAGGCGTTCGAAAAAGCCCTGGGGCGTCCGACGATTGATGAATTGCAGTTGTATGCACAAACGCAACAGCGCTCGATCGAGCAGTGCCTGGCCGCCCTGGGTCACTAAACTAACCTGACGACCCTTGTAGGAGCCGGCTTGCCGGCGAAGGCGTCCTTAAGCATGGCGTTGGCCTATCGGGCGCCTTCGCCGGCAAGCCTGGCTCCTACAAGGGTGTGTGGCTCATTTCAATTTTGATAGCAAAGCCTCGGCCGCGGCCTGTGAAGACGCTGGATTTTGCCCCGTCAGCAGCAGGCCATCGGTCAGCACGTAGCTCGCCCAATCAGGCCCCTTCGAAAAAATACCGCCCTTGGCCTTCAACTCGTCCTCCACCAGGAACGGCACGACCTTGGTCAGTTGCACGGCTTCTTCTTCGCTATTGGTAAACCCTGTCACCTTCTTGCCCTTGACCAGTGGCTGGCCGTCGGCGTCCTTGGCATGGCGCAATACACCGGGCGCATGACAGACGGCCGCGACCGGCTTGCCGGCGTTGTAGAACGCTTCGATGAGGGCGATCGAATCACGGTCTTGCGCCAGATCCCAGAGCGGTCCATGGCCGCCTGGATAGAAAATTGCGTCGTAGTCCCCGGCCTTCACCGTGCCCAGCATGACGGTCGAGGCCAATGCGGATTGAGCCGCCGGGTCCTGGCGAAAGCGTCGGGTGGCATCGGTTTGCGCATCCGGCTCGTCGCTTTTGGGGTCCAGCGGGGGCTGGCCGCCCTTGGGCGAGGCCAGGGTCAGTTGCGCGCCGGCGTCCTTGAAAACGTAATAGGGTGCAGCGAATTCTTCCAGCCAGAAGCCGGTTTTCTTGCCGGTGTTACCCAACTGATCGTGGGACGTTAGAACCATCAGGATTTTCATGTCGTCGTCACTCCATCTCGGAACTGCAAGCACAACATATAACAGTTAGTTACAAGTTTAAGCCCGCGCCCCTGATTCGATTGAAAGTGCAGTCGTACTTTGAAAAAGTGTTCGCCCAGCGCTATGGCCTCGGCAATCCGTGCGCTGGTAAAGAACCCTGACACTGGGCGAACGGGGTGTATTTTAATAGATGTTTATGGATATGTCCGCGCTTTAAACATGAAATTTGCCGATACATATTTGATTGGATGTCGATTTAAATTCCATTAAAACCAACAATTTAAACCCACCAGTTCGGCCAAAATTGATTGTTCCCATACAAAAAGTTGTACAGGAACAATCAGTGAAAAATCACTCAACTTCCGGACTTGCTGGTTACCTGCAGAATGTCGGTGTAAGTCACGTAAACGCTTTGCCCGACTTTCAGGTCCTTCAACTTGGCTTGAACTTCCGGTTTTTCGACAGTGATGGTTTTGGTCTGCCCCGCCGGGTTTTTAAAGGACACCTGGTTTTTCTTCAGGTCGATGTCGGTGATTTGCAGCTGGACTTGTACCTGACGATAGGCTTCGCCGCCAGGCACGCTACCGGGTGCATTGCGGGCTTCGCCGGCACGCTCCGAGCTGCCCGGCAACCCCTTGTCGACATCGGTGTCGAGGTAGGCCGCGACGGAACGGGTGACCTTGATATCGACCTGATCGCCGGGTTTCAGCTGGCCGAGGTTTTTTGCCTTCTCGGTCAGTTGCACGTGGACCTGACGACCTTCCGGCCCTTCAAGCACCACTTGATGTTTGGCGGCATCGACCGACACGACTTTGGTGCTGACTTGATCAGCCTCCACGACAGCAGACAACGGGATATCTGCGGCAACGGCGCTGAGGCTGGCAGCGGACAACAAGGTAGCAAGGGTGACAGCTTTGGTCAGTGCATGAAGTTTCATAGGCAGAACATTCCCTGTGATGAATGACGACAAACGGCGCTGAAACAACTATCAAACGCCGTGTGTGGGATGAGCATAGACGCTGATTCGGGAGTGTTCGCTGTTTCTTGTACGGGCGATTCGCCGCGGGCGGTCATGCTTCAGGATCATCCAGTTCCCGGGTTACGTTGATCGCCGGTGAGTCCTTGTGGGATTGCTCCGCCCGGGCCTTGAGCGCCTGCCATTGTTCCAGATCTATGGCGCCCTGCCCCAGCAGATCGTCAGCCAGGCGCTGCAAGTCCATGTAATAGGAGTCAGGAGACTGCTGCCAATAGGCCTCGTCTTCAAACAGGCGCTGCCACGTGTCAAGGTCGGGCGGTGTGAGGTCTTCGCGCATGTCGGGCTCCTGCGGGGGTATTCGTACGGTAGAGAGGTGGACGCCGGGCGGAGTTCCGGATGATTGCACGCAATGCGGTTTCCCATGGGAGCTGGCGCAGGCTGCGATCTATTGCCCCTGATAACCGGTCATTTCCAGATACCCCTGCCCCCCATGGCTGCCGCTCAACCGCACTGGCCCCTCCCAATAGGGAATGCGCAGATCCATCCAGGCTTTGGGATTCAGGGCGCTGATGACGATATCAAGGTGTTTGCCGGGGATCCGGATCGACCAGCGCACCGGCATCGTATGCCCCGCTACCTTGGCGGTGTCCTGTGGAGTGAGAAGGATGTCATTGGCGCTGAGAATTTGCGCCTGGCCCTGGGCGTCAATCCAGGTTCCGGTCAGGTAAGGTTCGCCGTCTTTTTGCCGCATGCGGTAGAGCATCACCTGGTCGCCGCTGTCCAGGTGCAGGGAAAACCAGTCCCAGCCACTCTGGTTGGCGGTCAGGGGCTGGCTGCTCCATTCCCGGTCGAGCCACGCGGGGCCACGGACCTGATAACGCTCGCCGTCGATCTCAAGCAGGCCGCTGGCCTGGAAAAACGGCTGGCTGTAGTAATAGGACGCCTGGCCCTGTTCGGATTTCTGGCTGAATCCCTTGTCCCCTTGCAGCACCAGCGGTCCATTCGAGGTCAGTCGCAGTTGATAGCTGAACGCCTTGTCGCGGGCACTGAGTTGCAGATCGGCCAACGGGTCGGTCCCCGTTGCCTGACTGCTGAAATGCCAGTCGTCGATCCACGCATTGAAGGGCGCAAGGCTCACGCCGGCCTGCCCTACGCCGCCGCGGGCATAACGCTCGGCGGCGTGATGCACCGAGGCCGAGGTCACCGCCGCGTGACCCAGCCATAGCGTCTGGTTGGCCCAGCCAGTCGCCTCGGGTGTTGCTTTCAAGGCACTGCGAAACAGCGTCCACTGCACGCCGAATTCATGGCCCTGCTCATCCTTGAGGTTGGCGGTGACGTACCACCATTCGATGCGAAAGCCGTCATGGGGGCCGTGATCCGCCGGGAAGCTGAACACCCGACCGGGCACCACCGGCGTAAAGGCGCTCGCTTGATTGCCAAGACCGGCAAAACCCTTCTCGACCGGCGGCTGATCGCAACCGGCGAGCAACGCAACGACCATCCACGCCCAACGCTTAATCCTCATGGGCAAAGGTCCTCAGCAGGTCCGCCGGTTGTGTGCGATACAGCGAGTACAGCGGCCACGCCGATGCCAGCAAGGTTGCCAATAACGCCAGCCCCATCAGCTGCAGCAATTGCAAGGGAAACACCCGCAGCGGCAGACGCCAGCCAAACGCCTGGACGTTGATCACGGTGTCCAGGCACCAGGCCAACGCAATGCCCAGCGGCAATGCCAATACCAACGTCAGCACCGCCAACAGCCAGGTTTGCCCGAGGTTGAGCAGCATCAGTTGGCGGCGCGTCACGCCCAGCGCCCACAACGGCGCCAACTGCCCGAGACGGCTCTGGCTTTGCGTCAACAAGCTGATGAACAATGCCACCCCCGCCACACCAAGGGTCAGGCTGTTGAGCGCGGCAGTGGCAGCGAAGGTGCGCTCGAACACTTGCGTCGACCAGCCCTTGAGCCGTGCCTGATCGACGATGCGACTGTCCTCCAGGGCAAAACGCGCTTGCAGCGCGGTCACGAACGGCGTGATCGATGCCGGCTCGATACGCAGGTTGAAGCGATTCGGTGTGAGTTGCGGCCAGCCGCGCAACAAGTGATTGACGTTGACCAGCAGATGGCCCTTGGGATTGCCGTAGTCAGCGTAGATCCCGACGATGCGTGGCGACCAGGGACCGTTGGGCGTGGCAATCACCACCTGATCGCCGAGCCTGACCTTCAAGCGCCGCGCCAGTTGCTCGCTGAGCATCACTGTATCCTCCGCAGCCAGGCTGTCCCAGGGCTTTTCGCCCACAGCCTCAAGCAATGGCCAGTGCTGGCGATAGGTCGGATGATCGATCACGCCAAACACATCCGCCGGCCAGCCCTGCAACTGAATCGAGACCTGCCAGTTGGGCAACACAGCCATCAGTTGCGGTTGTTGCCTGAGCCAGTCGTACATCTCCCGGGCCTGGGCCGGGTTTTGTGGATTGAGGTAAAGCTCGGCGGTCAGCCGTTGTTCCAGCCAGTTGCTGAAAGTCTGGCGGAAACCGGCGGTCATGCTGCCGGCACCGATGTTGGCCGCCAGGGCCAGTAGCAACGCCATCAGCGCCAGGCTCAAGGCCGGCAGTTGCTGGCGACAATCGGCGACAAACCACTGACCGAGTACCGTCGAACTGTGGTGCGTCAGCCCATTGAGCACGGCATTGAGTACCACCGGCAACGCTAACGCGGCGCCCAGCAACAGCGTGGCCATCAACAGGAATCCGCTGGCCAGGCTGTCACCGCGCAACAACGCCAGCAACGCAATGCCCAAGGCAATCGCCGCGACCCAGCCCTGGCGGCGCAGCCAGCGCGCATGGGCCTGATGCCAGGCCTGGGGGTCGGCCAGGGCCAGCAACGGTAAACGCGCTGCACGCCACAAACTGTTGGCTCCCGCGAGCGCGGCACCGAGCAGGCCCAGGCCGATACCGCTGAGCCACCACAGCGGGCTCAGGCTCAACTGTCCCGCCACTTCGGCACCGTACAACCCGCGCAGGCTGGCGGCGACATCCGGCAGCAACACGCTGGCCAGCAGGTAACCGCTGACGACACCCGCCACGCCGCCGATCAAGGCCAGAGCGCCCAGTTCAACGGCCAGGCAGGTGATCAGCATCCGCGCGCTGACGCCACAGGCGCGCAGGGTCCGCAGCAAACCTCGACGCTGTTCCAGCGCCAGACCGATCGCGGCGTGCACGATGAACAGGCCGACCACGAACGACAGAAACCCCAAGGCGTCCAGATTCAGGTGAAAGCTCTCGGTCAGGCGCGCCAGATTGTTTTCTTCGCCGCCGGTCTTGAGTTGAAGTTGTCCCTTGAACGAACCGGGCAGTGTCGCGGTGAAATCACTGGGCAGCAGCAAGCGCGATAGCTGATCGGGCAAACCGAGAATCTGCTGGGCAAAACCGATGTCCACCAGCAGCACACCCGGCGCCATGTCAGCCTCGGCGCGCAGGGGCGGCAATGCCTGGCCGTTCAACGCCTGCGGCCGCTCGCCCGGCGCCAATCCCAACGCCTGCAGGGTCTGCGGCGCGATCCAGGTCCTGCCTGGCGGAGTGAAAAACTCCACGACCTGTTCGATGGCCAATGCCTGCCCCGCCACCTCGGCCCCAGCCGGCAGCGACACGGGCTCGATGCCCATCAGTTGCAGGCGCTGGTCCTCATGGCCCTTGAGCGTCAGCCGTCCTTGCAACACTGGCGACACCGGCCAACCGGCTCGGCGCAGATCGACAAACAACTGCTGGGAAAAGGTCCCGCCACCGGGTGCACTCAGGCTGGCCTGAGGTTCGCCGCCGATCAGCTGACTGGCCTTGGCATAGCTGTCCCGCGCCTGACTGTTCAGTGCTTGCACCCCGGTGAGCAGGCTGGTGGCCAGCCACAACCCGGTCAGCACACTGAAAAACTGCACCGGGTGCTGCCGCCAATGGCTGAGCAGTGCACGCAGGGTTTCAAGAAAAATGCGCATCTCAGCGTTCGTCCACGGGCGCCAGCCGGCCGCCGTGCAGCACCACCTTTTCAGCCATGCGGGCCGCCACGCTGGGGCTGTGCGTGACCATCAGCAGGGTCGTGGGGCTGTCATAGAGCAGCTCCAGCAGCAACTTCAGCACTTCGTCGCTGGTGGCTTCATCGAGACTGCCGGTAGGCTCGTCGGCCAGCAGCAGTTTCGGTTGCGACGCCAGTGCGCGGCCCAATGCGACCCGTTGTTGCTGGCCGCCGGAAAGCTGTTCAGGATAACGCCGCAGCAAATCATTCAAGCCCAACCGCCGCACCAGATGCGCCTGCCAGCGTGGATCATGGCGCCCGGCCAGGCGTGCTTGAAACGCCAGGTTATCCTCCACCCGCAAACTGCCGATCAGGTTGAACTGCTGGAACACCAGGCCAATCTCAGTGCGGCGCCAGCTCGCCAGCTGCCCCTCGCTCATCTGCTCCAGGCGATACTCACCGCTGCGGATGCTGCCGCGATCGACCTTGTCCAGCCCGGCGATCAAATGCAACAAGGTGCTCTTGCCGCTGCCCGACTCACCCATCAATGCCAGGCTGCTGCCGGGCTTGAGGGTCAGGTTGATACCTTGCAGCACCGGCAACGGGCCTTGTGGGGTGGCGTAGCTTTTGAAGACATCCTGGACTTCCAACATGGGAGAACCCGTTCGATGAGCGTGGCCCAAGGATAGCGGTCCGCAATCGTTTTTGTCCGTTGCCGATTGCAGCCCTGCGCGGCCGTTTCAAATCAAACCGAACGAGGCTTCTCGTCGCAATTACTGAACCCAGGTAGCAAAAGATCATAAACCCGCTATTACGTTAGTGATTGCCCTTCATTCATTGCAAATCGTCGCAGGTACGCCCCACGATGCGAAATCCACTCAAGCATTCGAGAGCTCGATCTGTTTTTCTTCTGGGTGTTATCTCAATGGGGCTGACTGCTTGCACCAGCGATAAGAACGCCGCCAATGAAATAACTCGGCCCCCTATCGATGACAGCGAAACATCGTCTGTGCGCATCACGACGAGTTGGCTACAACACTCACTTAGCCAAACTGGCTGTCTGCAGCACGCCAGAGCGGCCCTGACAAAAGCGAGATATTTTGTTGAAGCAGGAGAAAGATCGGTCTATGGGTTGCGTGAAGGCATGACTTTTTCGATTCGCTGCGACTATGAAGGCGTTGCATTTTTTGCAGTGGCTTATCGCAAAAGGCCAAACACTCAAACCCAGGATCGGATATTGAATGAAATCACCCGGCTGTTTTAAGGACCCTAGGCAAGAGGTATAAGGATTCATCCGCCCATGCGAACTTAGAACCGATGCTCGCCGACATTCATCCCCATGCGGGATGCACCTCCGGGTAAGGGGGCAGAACAAAGCAATCAGGCCAGTCCCATGGCACCACCTGGCTGCTCCATCACCCAGTACATCGGCAGATCCTGCGGTATCCACTTGGCCGTATAACCACCCTAACCATCGGTCACATACTTAGGAGCAACCCAATCGAACCGGCCAACCAACGCCTTGGCATAGCACCTCAGGCCAACCAGGCAAATTCACTCAATAAGCTGGACCTGCGCTCCTGCTGGTCAGCGCCAAGTAAAGGCGAGGACAGTCCCGACGGGAATCTGCTGGCAAACGTGTTCGCAGGTTGAGTTGACACGTGTTTCGTTGGCATTAGAGACCGTCAGTGCCAGAAGCGGACGTTCGACTGATCAGATTCAGGTGGTTAAGCTGGCGCCTTTTCCAGCGAAAGGGACAAACGCATGACGGAGATCTACCAGGGAAGCTGCCTTTGCTCAGCAATCAGTTATGAGCTACTGACTACGCCAAAAGCAGTGAGTCATTGTCACTGTAGTCAATGCCGTAAAGGTCACGGTGCAGCATTCGCTTCTTATGGTAGCGTGCCCCGTAGCGCATTACGGATACTCAACGGCGCCGGGCACATCACTAAGTATTCTTCTTCAGATTCTGTGCAACGCGAGTTCTGCGCGCAGTGTGGATCGACTTTGTTCTGGTCACGTTTTCAAGGTGAATTTTCCGATTGGGTTTCGATAGCACTGGGCACACTCGACACCCCCTTCACGCCTCACAAGCAAAAACACGTTTATGTCGCCTCCAGAGTTCACTGGTATACGCCATCCAACTCATCGCCTCAGATCGATTGACCGCAATGGGTCGTATCAAGCCCTTCGCGGCCTGCAACAGTCGGCAAAAGCAGTCACTCACACAGTCAAGCAGTAACGCTACAACCCTTTCTCCACAGATATTTTTTCAGTCAGGTGCATCCAGATAATCCTCCCGCGGGTAGTACAGGTAGTAGCCATAGCTGCTGAACTGACCACTATCTGGAGAGATTTGCATGAACGCTAAACGATTCCTGTGCATTGTTGGTACTACGCTTGCAGCTACCTGCTTGTTGGTCACCGTGCCAGCTGCCCATGCGCAAACAGACCTGCCCGACACCATCAAGGTCCCGGACGGTCATAAGATCGCGCTGGAGACTGTGGGGACCGGCGAAATCACGTATGAGTGTCGCGACAAGGCTAACTCCGCTGGCCAGACTGAGTGGACTTTCGTCGGCCCCAAAGCGGTACTCAATGATCGCAACGGCATACAGGTCGGCACTTACTTCGGCCCGCCTGCTACCTGGCAAGCTAAAGACGGCTCTAAAATCACAGGGACACAACTGGCAGTTGCCCCCTCAGGCACCGGCGACCTCCCCTATCAGTTGGTCAAGGCCAACCCTGCTGAAGGTAAAGGCGCGATGAACGGTGTCAGTTACATCCAGCGGGTGGCCGTTAAGGGGGGCGTAGCGCCTATGACCGAATGCTCCGCCGCAAACAAAGGTAAACGGGAGGTAGTGAAATATCAGGCTGACTATATTTTTTGGGCCGCCAATTAAGCCAACGATCCAGACCAGGTAGTCGGCGCACAACTCGTCTACTCTGCTTCGATGGAACCCCAGCCCTAGGGTTGGGGTATTTACCACCTGCTGATGGCTGAAAACCTTGTCCTTGCCTGAGCCCTGTTTTGACTATGAAGCCTGCCTGATTGCTTGCGCCCGAGGCGAGCAGCAGGCACTGCGAGACTTGTATGAGCAGGAAAGTGCTCGTCTTTTGGGTGTTGCCAAGCGCATCGCTCGTGATAACGCCCTGGCCGAAGACATCGTGCACGATGTCTTTATCAAGATTTGGATCCGTGCCGCCAGTTTCGATCCGGCGAGAGGCTCTGCGCGGGGCTGGATTTTCAGCGTAACGCGGCACTTGGCGCTGAACTTCATGCGAGATAGCGCCAGGGAAGTACAGGTCAGTGAGCAACAGGAAACGGCACTGCACGCTTCAGCGTCAGTGGAAGCATCACAACAGAGTGTGGACACGTTCGATTATCAAGCCCGTTCAGGGCGTATCTATAGGTGCCTCGAACAACTGGAGCCGGCGCGTCGCAACTGCATCCTTCATGCGTATGTCGACGGCTATTCGCATTCAGAAATTTCACAGAAACTGGGCGCCCCGCTGGGGACCGTCAAAGCCTGGATCAAACGCAGCCTGGTGGCATTGCGCGAGTGCATGGGATGACCATAAACCCACAGGATGACAGCCCCGACAACATTGAAGAGCTGGCGAGTGAGTATGTGTTAGGCACGTTGTCGGCAGAGCGTCGTAGCGAAGTACGAAAGCGTCTTGCTCATGACGCCGATTTACGAGCGGTTGTGGATGCCTGGGAACAACGTTTGCTTGCGTTGACCGAACTGGCTGAACCGCAAACACCTACGGCATTACTCTGGGGGCGTATCGAGCGCAGCTTGAACGGCATTGATCGGCGAGCACCCCGAGTGGCGGCCACCGCGCAGCCAATCTCATGGTGGAACCTTCTGCCGCTATGGCGTGGGCTGGCGGTAACAGGTCTGGCCGCAGCGTTGTTGCTCGGAACAATGCTACTGACACAAACAGCTCCGGTGAATCCGACCACCTACCTGGTCGTTCTGGTGGCTCCCCAGAACCAGACGCCCGGCTGGGTGATACAGGCCAGCAGCCCAAGAGAAATCCAACTGATACCATTGGGGGTCGCGCAAGTCCCAATCGACAAAGCACTTGAGTTCTGGACCAAGGGGGACGGCTGGCAAGGTCCTGTATCCCTTGGACTGGTCAAACCTGGGCAAACGCTTTCTGTCCCCTTGGATAGATTGCCGCCGCTGGAACCCAACCAACTCTTTGAGTTGACTCTGGAAAACCCCAATGGATCGCCGACTGGCAAACCAACAGGACCGATTCAGTTCATTGGACGGGCCGTTAAAGTGATCTGAGCGAGCGCTTTGGATGAAAAGGCCGCTGAACGAGAAAAGACAAGAAGAGCAAAGTGATGGCGAACCGATGCTCGCCGACATTCATCCCCAGGCGTGATTTCTCCGAGGCTGCTCATGGGCAATACGGCCCCCTGCTCTGTGCGTGGCTCAAGTAGCCTGGGGCGTTTTCGAGCGCGAAGCCAAAGCAGTCAGAAAAGCGCCCAGTAGCAATATGGCTGAGCTCGCAACGAAAGTGCTCTTGTAACCGCTGCTATCGAACAGCAGGCCGCCAACGGTCGATCCCAAGCCGATGGCCAACTGAATCAGGGCCACCATCAGGCCGCCGCCGGCCTCAATATGCCTGGGTAGCACTCGTGCAATCCAACTCCACCAGCCCACAGGCGCCGCCGTAGCGACTAGCCCCCATAGACCGAGCAGCGCAGCAACGACAATGACCGAGGTGCCAAAGGGAATCAGCGTCAAGGCGATCCCGGCCATCAGCAAGGGAATGGTGACAAGTGTCCGGAACAACCCACGCCTCACGAATGTGCCGATCATCAGGGTGCCGATGAAGCCTGCTACGCCAATTACGAGCAAAATCAGCGACAGCGTGGAAACACCCACCTGCGTTACTGTTTCGAGAAACGGCCGCAGATAAGTGAACAGCGCGAACTGCCCCATGAAGAAGGCGGCGCATCCGGCCATACCCAGCGCCACTGACCGGTGCTTCAGTAGCGCGAAGACATTGCCGGAACCCGGCGCGCGCTCATCCGCCTTCATATTCGGCAGACTGGTCCATAGCCAAATCAGCGCTATCGCCGCTACCGGTGCCAGACAGAAGAAGGCGCCGCGCCAGCCAATGATCGAACCTAGATAGCTGCCCAGTGGCGCGGCAATCACGGTTGCCAACGCGTTACCGCCGTTGAAGATGGCCAAGGCCTTGGTCACCTGATTGGCAGGTACCAGGCGCATGGCAGTCGCTGCGGACATGGACCAGAAACCACCAATGACCACGCCGATGAGCGCGCGACCGACCATGTACGTCAGATAGTTGGGTGCCATCCCGACCACCACACCGGATAAAGCCATCAACCCGGTAAGCGCCAACAACAGCGTTTTGCGGTTGAGAGATCCAGCCAGCCCCGAAATCGACAAGCTGGTGAGTACCGCGAATGCCCCGGAGATCGCGATGCCCTGCCCTGCGAGCCCCTCGGTGACATGGAGATCAACGGCTATCGGAGTCAGCAGGCTGACAGGCATGAACTCCGATGCGATCAGCACGAATACGCAAAGCGTCATGGCAAAGATCCCGCTCCAGCAAGCGGGTTGCTCATTTGCTTCAGCAATTGGGAAAACAGTGGCCATCGGGACCTCGCCCTTATTCAAGTTCATGAATGACAGGGTGAGGCAAGGAAATTCCAGCGACTAGCTAATCAATACTTAATAGGGCTATAAGCACTACTAATCAATAGAGCACCAAGGCGTTGGCAATATGGTCAGAAGAAACCTCAACGATCTGGCGTCGTTCGTCACCGTGGCGCGCGAGGGTAGCTTCACACGCGCCGCCGCAATCCTGGGTGTCACCCAGTCTGCGCTAAGTCAAGCCATCAGCGGCCTGGAAGCACGTCTTCAGATCAGGTTGCTGACGCGTACCACGCGCAGCGTCTCACCTACGGTAGCTGGCGAGCGGCTGTTGCAGGCCATCGGCCATCGTTTTGATGAAATCGAAGCGGAACTGGATGTGCTGACAGAACTGCGCGACAAGCCGGCCGGGACTGTGCGAATCACCTGCGGCGATCACGTCTTGCGCAAGACCCTGCTTCCCAAGCTCACCCCGTTGTTAGAGGAATATCCGGATATCGAGATCGAGTTCGACGTCAATTACGGATTCAGAGATATCGTGGCTGATCGTTTTGATGCGGGTGTGCGTTTGGGCGACACCATCGACAAGGACATGATTGCAGTACCCATAGGACCACCTTTACGGATGGCGGCCGTTGCCGCGCCGGCTTACTTTGCCAGTCGTACTATTCCCAGGAATCCGCGCGACTTGATGGACCATAATTGTATCAACCAGCGCATGCAGACATCAGGCGGGCTTTACGTGTGGGACTTTGAGCGGCGCGGTAAGCAATTGAACGTACGCGTAACCGGGCAGCTCACTTTCAATACGTCTGTCCACATAGTGGATGCAGCATTGTCGGGATTGGGAATTGCATACCTGCCCGAAGAGGAATTTGAACCACACCTTCAGGAAGACAAGCTGATGCGAGTACTGGAAGACTGGTGCCCTCCGTTCGCTGGATACTATTTGTATTACCCCAGCCGGCGACAACCCTCCCCGGCATTTACGCTTGTTTCCAGTGCACTGCGTGTAGGGGGCTAGAGGCGCAACATCGCAGATTCAATGCTTGGGTCAAGCTGAATTCTTGCATCGTCTATTGTGAGTTAAGAGACAGCCCCCACCCTGTGGGGGCTGGCGTAAGCTCAAATAGGTGCGGCAATGGGTGCCAGGGTCGGGCCGTGTTCAACGCGCTCAGGCGCCTTGTGCACCATGGTGTAGGCGTAGTCGACACCCATGCCGTAGGCACCGGAGTGTTCCTTGACCAGGTTCATGACGGCGTCGTAGGTCTCGCGGTTCTTCCAGTCACGCTGCCACTCCAGCAGTACCTGCTGCCAGGTCACGGGCACAACACCGGCCTGGACCATGCGCTGCATGGCATAGTCGTGTGCTTCCTTCGTAGTTCCGCCAGAAGCATCGGCGACCATGTAAATCTCATAGTCGGCATCGTGCATCGCAGAAAGCGCGAAGGTCGTGTTGCACACCTCAGTCCACAGCCCGGAGACGATGATTTTTTTGCGACCGTTGCTCTTCAACGCGTCGCGTACCTTCTGGTCATCCCAGGAATTCATCGAGGTGCGCTCTAGCAGCGGCGCATCAGGGAACACAGCAAGCAGTTCGGGGTACGTGTGGCCGGAGAAGCTTTCGGTCTCCACTGTTGTGATGGTGGTGGGTACGTTGAAAATCTTGGCTGCCTTTGCAAGAGCCACTGTGTTGTTCTTCAACGTCTGGCGGTCGATGCTCTGCACACCAAAAGCCATCTGGGGCTGCTGGTCGATGAAGATCAGCTGGCTATTCTGAGGGGTCAGCACTTCAGTCTTAGGATTGATCATCGTGGTTTCCTTACAGTGGAGTGATGGTCTTTTCACGATTCCCGGCATGGGTATTGACGTGCGTGCTGCCGGGAAGGATGCAGTGGTGTTCAAAGCCGCTGCAGCCCGAGTTCGAGTAAAAAGTTAACCGAAAAACCGCCGATTTGCTGGTGCATTATTGCGCTCTCAAAGACGCAAGAATGCTCACAGCAACATATTCAAGCTGCTCGCGCTCTATGGCGCAACGCTTGAAGACGTCGTTGAAGAAACGCTTTATGTATTGGATATGGACACGGCATTCGCCGTCATTGGCAACGTTCGCAAGGCTGCCTTTGGTACTGAGCGTCCGCCGTGCGCAAGCAACATCATCGGCGTGTCGAGGTTGGCCCAGCGCGCCCCCCCCCCCGGGTTCAACGTTTCACCGCCACCCAGGTAAAACACATCGGCAACTGCGCCTCCTGCCCCTGGTAGCGATCATAGAGTTCTTCGCGATTGGAATGCGCATACTCCCTGAAATGGCTGATCTGCAGCCCCGCGTCGATGGCGCCGCTGAAGATCGCGCCCAAGGTGTGGACAAACCAGAAGGACGGTGCGGCCTGTTGCTCGACCTTGCCTTCGTAGACGATCGGTTGGTTCTGGACAAAAGGCTCGCTGCGAAAGTACGAGCTGGCCAGGGCGTAGGGATCGGCTGCCTCGGGGTCGAACATTTCAAGGAACGGGTGGGTTTCGTAGATCACCAGGGCGCCACCGGGCTTGAGTGTTTGTGACGCATGGCGAAAGAACTCGCCGATGTCCGGCATCCAGTTCAACACGCCGATGGTGACCAGGGCCACGTCGAAACGCCCCTGCAGTGTTTGTGGCAGGTGGTGAATGTCGGCCTCGATGAACTCAGGCCCATGGGGCGAGCGTGAAGCCAGCTCCCGCGCCTGTTCGAGAAACGCCGCGGACTGGTCGACCCCCACCACATGTCGAGCCCCCAAGGCGAACAGCGACAGGCTTTCGCGGCCATTGTTACAGCCCAATTGCACCACGTCCTTGCCGTCGATGCCGACCTGGTTCAGCAGCCCGGTCAGGGTTTCATCCAGGCAGGAAAAATCCGCGTGTTCCACAGCGCGCCAGTGCGCCTGCCATTCAGGGCTGTCCTTGTGGTGACGGGCGGAATCATTCCAGGCATCTCGGTTGCTGGCGATGGCTTGTTGTTTTGTCGGCATTTCCATTGCAGGCTCCGGCATTCGTTGTTCAATCGAGTGGCCGAGTCTAGATCACGCCTGCAAACGCCCCCATCGCCGCTGTGTAGCGTTTTTGTAAACCGCGCAGCGCCGACGTTCGCCCACCGGAACGCTATAGTTAATACCCTTGGGGAAATTCGCGAAAACCGACACCGCAGGTGCTGCCATGAACACAACCGTACCCACGCTATTGCTTGCCCTGTGCCTGGCTGCCAGCTGTGCACAGGCGGATGACAGTGCGATGCAAACCGAAGAATCGAGCAGTGAGTTCAACTACTACGGCGCGGATCAGCCCTTTGCCCATCCGGTTCCTCCCACCATGAGCACGGTACCGCCGGGTTCCTACATCCCGACATCGCCCCAGACATTTACCCCGGTGTCGAGCCAGCACGTGTTTTCCGACTCCCGATTGCCAACGGTGGCCGATACCACCGTTCGCGTATTCATTCGCACCTATGACGCCGAACACGGCGTCTATGTGAATCAGGAGGTCCTCGATCCGACGTGCATGCTGGCTTGCCGCAGCGGTCAGAACCCGGCCTTGTAGCAAGGCCGTGCCTGCCCTGCTGCTGGTTTACCACTGGCGCTTGTCCGGGCGCGCCAGGCCGAGTTTCTCGATCCGGTAACGCAGCATGTCGCGGCTCAGGCCCAACAGCCGTGCGGACTTGGTGACGTTCCAGTCGGTCTTGTCGAGCATCTTGCGCACCATGTCGCGCTCTACTTCCGGCAGGTTCATCGACTCAGTGCCGTTATGGGACGCACGCGGTTCGATCGGCGGCAACTCGTGAGTGAACATCGCCGGCTCGTCCACCAGGCTCAGGCACACGTTCAACTGGTGCGCAGCAATGGTGTCGTGTTGCGCCAGCAGCACCGTCTGCTCGAGCATGTTGCGCAGTTCACGCACATTGCCCGGCCAGGTGTAGTTGAGCAGCAGCTCTTCGGCCTGGTCGCTGAAACGCAGGTGCGGCTTGCCGTAGCGTTTGCCATGGGTTGCCAGGAAGTGCCGGGCCAGCAGAAGGATGTCCTCGCCACGGGCATACAGGCGCGGCACCTTGATCGAAATGATGCGCAGGCGGAAGAACAGGTCGCGGCGGAACTTGCCCTGTTGGACCATTTGTTCAAGGTTGCAATTGGTCGCGCTGATCACCCGCAGGTCGACCTTGCGCTCCTTTACCGAACCCACCCGGCGGATGGTCCGGTCCTCCAGCAGTTTCAGCAATTTGGCCTGCAGTATCAGGTCCATTTCGCCTATTTCATCAAGAAACAGCGTGCCGCCATCGGCCGCTTCCACCAGCCCCAGGCGACGGTCCTTGGCATCGGTGAAGGCGCCCTTTTCGTGCCCGAACAGCTCCGACTCCACCAGGTTTGAAGGAATCGAGGCGCAGTTGAACTCAATGAACGGCCCCTTGCTGCGCGGCCCGTCGAAATGCAGCGCCCGCGCCACGAGCTCTTTGCCGGTGCCGGTCTCGCCTTCCACCAGCACCGGCGGCAAGTCGGTATTGGCCATGCGCCGTTCAGCGTCGAGCAACTGGGCGATGGTGCCCTTGAGGTAGACCATCGGTGCCGATTCGCCGATCAATGCCTGCACCCCGGATTTCTGCGCTTCACGCTCCTGATAGAACGACAGGGTGCGCTCCATCCGGTCCGTGGCCAGGGCCTTGTCCAGCAGCAGCTTGAGCTCCGGCAAGGCCACCGGTTTGGTGACGTAGTGGAACGCGCCCTCTTTCATCGCCACCACGGCGTCTTCGACGTTACCGTAGCCGGTCATCATGATCACTTTCAGATCCGGCGCGCTGATGCGCAGCTTCTGGATCAGGTCGTGACCACTCATGCCCGGCAACGAGTTGTCGGTCAGCACGACATCAGGAACGAAGGTACTCAACTGCGACAGTGCGTCTTCGGCCGAGTGGCAGACGGTCACTTCGAAGTCCTTACGCTCCAGGTAGGTCTGGATATTCTCGGCGAGCAGCTCATCATCCTCGACCAGCAGTATGCTGTGCTCCATATTCCCCTCCTGTTGCCACTTTGAAATTGAGACACACGCGGGTTCCTTCCTGCTCTTGGCTGGTCAGTTCGACCGAGCCTTCGAATCGCTCCATTATTCTTTTGACCAGCGCCAGGCCCACGCCCAACCCCCCCTGTTTGGTGGTGAAGAACGGTTTGAAGACCATTTGCTGTTGCTGTTTTGTCATGCCCTTGCCGGTGTCGTTGAGCATCATGCGCACCTCACCGGGTGCCGGTGTTTCAACGTCGATACTCAATACGCCGCCCTTGGGCATGGCTTCCAGGGCGTTGGCGAACAGACTATTGAGAATCTGCGTGAGCAACACCTGCTGGCTGACGACCGGTGGAACCGTCAGGGGCGTGAAGCGCACCTCGACGTTCGAACGCTGGATCTGCGGGGCGTAGGCACTCAAGGTGTCGTCAATGGCGAGCACCAGGTCGACGGTTTCATGGTCGTCGTTGACCGGGCGCAAGGACACCAGTAACTCACGGACCCAGCGCGACATGCGATCGACCTGGCTGATGATGTCGCCGATGTTCTTCTGCGCGGTCTGGCTGGCGATTTCCTGGGCCAGCTCGGCACTGGAACGAATGTTCGCCAGCGGATTGCGCAGGCTATGGGCGACCGCCGAGGACATTTCCCCAAGGGCGACGAAGGTTTCGTTGGCCACCAATTGTTTCTGCTGGCTGTGCAACAGCAGGGCCGCACGCCGCACGATCCAGAACAATCCCAGGTAGATGACCGCTCCGCCGAGCAGGGTGGTCACCCAGATCGCCCTGAACCCGCGCTGGATACGCTCTACCAGGTCCACCGGCTCCTTGTAGATCTCGACCATGGCGACCACTTTGCTCTTATCGGCGTTGAACATCGGAATGTAGTTCTCGACGAACAGGTATTGCGGCTCACGCAGCAACCGTTGCTCGGGGCGCTCCTCGTCGATCTCGTGGTAGCTGGTGGACACCGCTGCCTTCATTTCAAAGGACTCGTCCAGTTCCTCGTCGTTGTCGATGCGCACCCCGATCAGCTCGGGGTTGGTCGACCAGACCACAGTGCGGTCCAGGGCGTAAACCGTGGCCAGGAGGATGTCCGGCAGGTGTTCGACATGATCGAGGAATTCGACACGGGCAGCCGCGCGAGCGCCCGGATCGACGTCGGGATAGGCCGCGTCGGCGCGTGGGTCAAGCATTTCACCCATGGTTCGGTTTGGCGAAATCGAGGCGTGGCGAATTTCGGCCGCGCCAATGGCTTGCACGAATTGTGCGGTCAGCATGGAGTCACGCTCGATGCTCTCCTCGACCACAAAGCGCGTGGAAATGTAGCCCAGCCCTAATGCCACGCCGGCAATGATGAAAAAGCTCGCCAGGGAAAACCAGCGCACCAGGTTGAATGGCGGTCGCCAATCCTTGCCCTCTGTCGCCGGCGTAACCGGCGCAGGTCCTTGTGGTGATTCCAGTATCTGCATGGGAGGTCCTGGTTCCTTGAATCAAGCGTTTTTCAGCCGCATTCCCGATCAGTGTAGGTGGCATTGACCGTCACTGGCTGCCCAATAAAGCTATTTCGCCACTACTGCACCCGCGCCTTGTCGGGTGCCGCGATTGCGTGTTGATGTTGTGGTTCCTCGGCGCCGACAGTCAGCGGTGTGAGCAACGGCTGCTGGCGGTCGGTTTCTGCCTGCAGGAACTCGATGATCGACAGTGCCGAGCGCTCGTCCAGGCGCAGGTTGGGCATCGGGATCTTGTCGAAACGCTCGAACAACGCCGTGGCTATCGGGTCCTTCTCCGCTAGCATGCGGTCAGGCTCGCGGATCCACCGGCTCAGCCAGGCCGGATCGCGCTGGCGGGTCACGCCGACCAGGTCCGGGCCGATGCTGCGCATGCCGATGCCCTGCCCGTCCATCGGACCGAGGCTGTGGCACGACGCGCAACGGGTGCGGAACAATTCTTCGCCGTTACTCGGCGGGCGGATTTCGGGGGCATTGGCGTAGCTTTCGCCAACGCTCGGCTGTTTCCAGTTATGCAAGGTGTTAGCCAATTGGTCGGCCAGGATCCAGGGGTTTTCGAAGGGTGAGGCTTTCATCCAGCGACCGGTTTGCTGGTTGCCGACGATCAGGCTCAGGTTGTGGTCCTTGCTGCGGCCGTTGTCGACGCCTTCGATGAACAACCCGAGCTTTTGCCGCAACTCGGTGACGTCGGCGAATTCCCCGGTGAGAAACTGCCAGCCTGGCCCCACCTGAAAACGTTGCGCATAGGCCTTGAGCACGGCGGGTGTATCGCTCAAGGGGTCGATGCTGATGGAGTAAAAGAAGATGTCCTTGCCGACCCGGTCGCCGAGCAGCTTTTGCACCTGGCGCAGGCGCGCGGTTTCCAGCGGGCAAGAGTCGCTGCATGACGTGAAGATGAAATTGATCACCACCACCTTGCCCTTGATCAGATCATCGAAAAAATGCACCTGCCGACCGTCCTGGTCGGTCAGCAGGGTATTGGGGAAATAGTCGCCACCCCAGGGAGTGGCGGATTCGGAAACAGAAGCGGGGGAAACCGCTGCGGGTGTCGACGCTGCCTGGTTGGAGACCACCAGTTGGCTGGCCAGCAAGCCGGTGACTAGAATCAGTACCAGGTGCATGCCCAGGGCTTGCGCACGTGCGTTAGGCAACTTCATGTCGACACCCTCGCGGTTCATGGTTTGATCGTCACTTTTGGCCCCAGGCCGTCGCCAGTGCGGAAGGTCGGCAGTGCGGCGGAGTTCACGTAGCGCACTCCGTCCCAACTGGGCAGCGGCGTCGGCATCAACTGAAATTGCCCCGGTTTCTCAAGGTCCCAACGCAGCAGCATGGAGTTGTCCTCGTGCTGGGTGTTGTGACAGTGCTCCATGTAGGTCCCGGCAAATTCACGAAAGTTGATCGCCATCTCGACGCTGTCCAGTCCGTCCTTTTCCGAGCCGATGCGATACACGTCCTTGCGTGCCCATTTTTCCCATTCCGGTGGCGCCTTGCCGCCGCGGCTGAGGATGATCCCCTCCTCGAAGTGCACATGCACCGGGTGGCTCCAGCCCGTACCGCCGGCCTTGATGTTCCACACTTCCAGGGTGCCGTAGCCCGCGACCCCGGCGTCGGTCGGACCGCTGGCCAACTGGGTCGAGGCGTTCAGGCGCCGAGGGTCCATGTGGTAGCCGAAGCCGCCATCGGTCTTGACCGTCCAGGGTGCTTCATCGGTGCCGTCGGAGCGGCCGAAGGTGAAGGTGCGATGGCGGGCCTTGGCCAGCAGCGCCTTGTCGGCGGCGTTGTCACGATGGATCTTCAACGGGATCATCACCAGGCCTTCAGCCTTGCCCGGTTTTGCCGGTTCGTAGGCTGCCGGGTCCATGGCCAGGTCCTGGCCGGTGTACGGCTTGACGTTGAGTTGCAACACCTTGCCCACCGCCGGGTCACCCTTGTCCCACATCGGCCCTTTGCTGGTTTGCTTGATCACCGCCTTGTAGTTTTCCGAGAGCACATCCGCCAGCGACACCGGTTCTTTCGGACCCTTGCCATCTTCATGCACCAGCAGGTTGACGAAGAACAGCTTGTCCCCCGGCTTGATGCCGTTCTTCGCGAAGTTGACGATGATGTCGAAGCGCTCGGCGATGCCCTGGGTTGGCAGGATCGCGTTGTGGTTCTGTTTGTCGCCGTCGGCGTCCAGGTCCATGCTGCCGTCGAATGGCACGCTGTGTTCCATGATGTTGCCGTCGTTGGCAATCATGTGGAACGGCACGCGGGCATAGGACACACCCGAACCCTTGGGCCCCTGGAACTCGCCGCTGGTGCCTTTGATTTCACGCACCAGCGCCAGTTTGAAGTAGCGCGATACCGAGCCGTTGAGCATACGGAAGCGATAGCTGCGGGCGCGTACATCCAGGGTCGGTTTCCACTGCCAGTTGACCAGCACCTGGTCACCGAGGAAGCCGTCGGTGTTGAAGGGGTTGAACCACAGCTGGCCGTTGGCGTCCCAGGCCTTGTCGGCGAACACCAGGTTCACGTCATAGTCGCGGTTGCCCCAGGGCAAGGCGCTGCCGCTGGGAAAACGCAGATTGACACCGTCGTTCACCGATTCATTGCCACGGTCCAGGGCGCTGTAGTAGTTCATCATCGCCGCGTTGCCCTTGTAGACGTTCTGCGCGGTGAAATCGAGCATGTGGTCGTGGAACCAGTGGGTGCTCATGGTTTCGCGCCAGTCGCCGCGGATCTTGATCGTGCCGTTCTCGCAGGTCTTGCGGCCCGGGCTCATGTCATTGGTCCACAGGGTCTCTCCCGGCGAGCAAGGGAACGCCGCGCGCGGGTCATGGGCGTCGGTGTTGATGCTGTCGTAACCGGCCAACTGGATCGGCCAGCGATAGTCGTAGTACTGCCCGGGGAAGAAAAACGCGTTGGCATAACCGTCGCTTTCCGCTGGCGCGTGGCCATTGTGTTCGTGGGTACTGATGGTGTGCAGGCCAAAGCCCATGTTGGCCGACGGATCGATCGGCAAGCCGTTGTAGTGGCGCATCAGTAGCGGTTGGCCATAGCGCACCATCAGCAGTTTGGGCGGCAGCGTGCCGTCGAAGGTCCAGACCGAGTTGTGGTTCTGCACCGGCATGTTGGGGTGAAAGCGCGGATCGACGCCCTTGGCCGTACCGTCCGTGGCCGGTACGCCGGCGACGTTGTGGTACAGGCCACCTGGGCCGAACTCGCCCACCGCGTAGCCGTGCATCTGCCGGGCGTCACGCAAGCCACCGTTGATCCGAGCGCCGGTCTGCACGGTCTTGTAGGCGTTTTGCGGATAGAACTCGTTCCAGCGCTGATGGGACCAGCCTTTTCCTGGCGGACGACCTTCAGCGGATGAGCCAATACGACGGTTGAGGAAGTATTCGATCTGCGCTTGCCACGGGTTGCGATCCACCACGTTGGCGTACTGGCTGGGGAACGGGGTCAGCCCCGGTTGGCGCAGGAAGGCATCGAGCGCCGGTCCTGGTGGTGCGCTGCGGGCCGCGCTGTTGGGATCTTGCGCCGGTAACGGGCCGATGGCCGCCGCGGGAAACGGCAAGGGTGCCGCCGGTGTGGTGGGGTCGAGTTTTTCCGGGCCGAATTCTTCGAACAGCAACAGTTGCTGGGTGAACGGCTGGGCGTTGAACAGCGGGCTCGGCTTACCGTTGGTGGGGTAGTTGAAACTGGTCTGCAGCGTTGGCGGCAGGACGTTTTCCACCCGCTCGGTATCGCGTGAGCCCTTGACCCCGTCGGGCAAGTCGAAGGAGTCCTGGTTGGCTTCCGGCATGGTCAGGATGGCGTTCAGCGCACCTGCGCGGTCTTCCGGTTCATCGTAATAGGCAGAGGGATCCGTTGGTTCCGGCTGTCGCTCATCGTCTATGGGGCTGGCACGCAAGGTCCCTGTGCTGATTGTCATCGTCAAGGCGACGCTCAATGGCGTCAACAGACCAAACCATTTGAAGGGGTACCGCGCTTTTGTGTCCATCACCAGCCGCCTCGTATATGTAAAGGGGGTGATGGCGGTTTTGCAAAGAGTCGGCCAAATTTGTAACTGTTTTATACAAAGGTATTAACACTCAGCAAAACAATGGCTTATCAACATCAATATGCCATGACCGAAATAAACGACTGGGGAATGGCACCCGCTACCGGGGAAAGTTCCCACCCAATTTCAGGGAACCCGTTTAAAAGTCAGGCTGACGTGGGTGCCCTCGCCCTCACGGCTTTCAAGGGCCACCGCCCCGCCAAAGCGCTCCATGATGCGCTTGACCAGCACCAGCCCGACACCGAGCCCGCCGCGCTTGGTGGTGAAAAACGGCCGGAACGCCATCAGGCGTTGCTCCTCGGTCATGCCTTTGCCCGTATCGCTGACCACCACGCGAACACGCTGGGCACCGAGGGGCGTCAGGGTGATGGCCAAGGTACCGCCTTCGTCCATGGCCTCCAGCGCATTGGCCAGCAAACTGTTGAGGATTTGCGTCAGTTGCACCTGCTGGCTCAGCACCATGGGCGTGCCTATGGGTTCGAACAGCACATTGACCCGGCCCTTGATAATCTGCTGCTCGAAAGCCATCAGGCTGTCGTGCAACGCCGCCACCAGGTTGACCGGCTCGACATCGTCATTGAGCGGACGCAGCGATTGCAGCAACTCCCGTACCCATTTCGACATGCGATCGACCTGGCCGATGATGTCGTTGATGTTCTTGTGCGCCGGGCCACTGTCGAACTCCAGTGCCAGTTCGGCGCTTGAGCGAATGGTGGCCAGGGGGTTACGCAAGCTGTGGGCAACGGCCGACGACATCTCGCCCAGGGCCACGAAGGTTTCGTTGACGATCAGTTGCTTCTGTTGCGTGGCCAGCAGGATCGCCGCCCGCCGCACGATCCAGTACAACCCCAGGTAAATCAGGCCGCCGCCCAGGGCCGTGGCCATCCATATCAGCACCAGCCCACGCTCCATCCGGCTAATCAGGTCCTTGGGTTCCTTGTAGATCTCGACCATCGCCGTGACGTTCTTGCCGTCGGCATCGAACAGCGGAATGTAGTTTTCAATGAAGATGTATTCCGGCGGTGTGACGAATTTCTGTTCCATGCGCGCCTTGTCGACATCGTGATAACTGGCCGACACGGGCGTCCTCAATGCAAAGGCCTGGTCGAGGTCTTCGTCGGCGTGAATCGTAGTGCCCATCAGGGCCGGGTTGGTCGACCAGATGATCATGCGGTCAGGGGCATAGATATTAGCCAGGATCACATCCGGCAAATGTTCGATGTGGTCGAGGAATTCGCCCCGGGCGTTGGCGCGGGCCATCGGGTCGACGTCTGGAAAGTCGCGGTCCTTGCGCGGGTCGAGCAGCTCGCCCATGGTCCGCACATTGGGGATCGACACATGGCGCACCTCGGCCGAGGCAATCGCCTGGATGAATTGCGACGTCAACAGGGCATCGCGCTGCACGCTTTCGGTAATCACGAACTTGGTCGACACCGAACCCAACGCCACCGCCACCGTGCCGATCACCGCCATGCTGATGAGCGAAAACCAGCGCAGCAGATTGAACGGCTGTTTGCGCGAGCTCAAGCGAACTTCACCCTGGTCGGACGCCAGTGTCTTTGCAAGCGTGGTCATGGATAGTGTTCCCGCGAAACCCCTATAGGTTTATAGCGCACCGCTAGCAGTTTGCCCGACCTTGGGGCCATTCCTTCCCCAATTCCCCACTCCCCCCGCTACCCCGATCTACCCCCAATGCTGGGGAAAGAGGCCCGCACGATCATTCACCGTTCGATCGACGAGCGCAGCGCAAACGCCTGTGTACCGGGGCCCTGGCCGACATTTTCATGGGTTGGCATGGGAGTTGCCGAACAGCTCACAACTGACCCATATCCCAAGGGGCAGGTACTCTGATAGAGGGAATACTCATGCACCCTTTACTGTCCAAAACCGCGATCGCCCTGATCGTGAGTGCTCTGGCCCAAGGCGCTGCCCAGGCCGCGTTGTTTGCTGTAGATCCCGGTCCCTATTTGCCAGCCAATGGCTCCTTCGCCTCCTGGTATCAGGACAGCCATGGTCGTACGCTCGATTTGTGCCTGTCCAAGGCTGTCAGTTCGCGGGTCCCCAGCGCGCCAGGGGCTCCCACCTACATGTGCAACTTGCTGCCGGCTCCGGGGATTTTCGACGATAACCAACCGGTCGTTTTCCCAACCAACTTCCCCGATGAGGCGTTCTGGTTCACCGGCGACGGCTCAATCGTCGATGCTGCACGCGGCGTCGACCTGACGTACGTGAGTGCCGTCGAAGCCGCCTTCAGCGGTGGCGATCCCGTCGAAGGCGACCAGATCAGCTTCGCGCGCATCCGTATTCGTGTCGACGTGCCGACCGCTGGCACCTACGTCATCACTCACCCCTACGGCGTGGATGTGTTCAACGTCGACACCCCCGGTCGCCGTGCGATCAACATGACCCGGGACATCGGTATTGGCGCCGCGAAAACTTATGACGGCGCGCTCAAAGGCGACATCGGGCCATTCCTGCGCAGCGTCAACGGTCCCTACACCGAGACCAATCCGGTCACCGGTCAAGCCGAGCAATTCGTGGGTGATCCGAACCTGTCGGAAGCCTTCACCGGTAGCCCGTTCAACACCAACTACATTCGCATCGAAGGGCCTAACGGACTGGACTTGCGCACGACGGTGATGGCCATTTCCGGCAAGTTGTCGACGGTCGTGCGGCCGACCCCGCTGATCACCGAGCGCAGCACTTACTCGCGTAAAGCCGGTGAAAGTGCACCGGTGGCCCAACAGGACGTGTTCGTCATGGCCCCACCACCGCCGGCCACCGTGACCCTGGACAGCAACACTCCCGTGTTGAACCTGACCGAAGCCGACACGACCGGTCACTGGTACGCACAATCCGCCACCAACCCGACGTTGCCAAGCAACTTGCAGGTGACCGCCGACAACCACCTGGCCATCCCCAGCAGCACACCGACCACCTTGTCCATGCCACTGACCGACCTGGTCACGATCTCCCGCGCCGAGTACAGCCTCAATAGCGGGCAAATCACGGTGGTGGCGTCGACCAGCGATGAAACATCGCCACCGGTACTCACCGTCACCTCCGGCACCGGGGTCGCCATCGGCACCCTCAGTGGCGATGGCGCCGTGAAATCCCTGGCGACCGGCATCTCGCCGATTCCACCGGCCAAGGTCCGCGTGACGTCATCCAATGGCGGCACCGACACCGAAGAAGTGGTCATCGTGCAATGAACGCTCTCATGCCCAGATCCGCATCAGGAGGCATCATGAACAAGTGGCCACGCTTCGCGCTCAACGCGCTCGGGCTGACTCTTTCGCTGTCCGGCAGTGCGTTCGCGCAACTCGCTGCCGTCGACCCCGGCCCCTACACCTTTGCCACGGGGAAATTCCCCATGTGGTACCAGGACAATAATCAGCTGTCGATGGAACTGTGCCAGTCCCGCGCCGCAAGTTCCCGGGTACCGGTCAGCGTGCCACCGGCTTACATGTGCACCCTGCTGCCGACGCCGGGCGTGTTCGACGACGCCCTGCCCATGGTGTTCCCGGATAACTGGCCAGACGAAGCGTTCTGGTTCCTCGCCGAGACCACCATCCCTAACAACGCCGCAGGCTACGGGATGGACGCCTACGTCGCAGGCATAGAAGCGGCATTCGCCGGCGGCAATCCACTGGACGGCGATCAAATCAGTTTTGCGCGGATCCGCATGCGGATCAACGTACCTGTCGCCGGCACCTACACCATCACCCATCCATACGGTGTTGAAACGGTCAACGTCACCACGCCCGGTCGTCGCGCCATCAACATCACCCGGGACATCGGCGTCGGTGCGCCGGGGGTCTTCAGCGGCGCATTGAGTGGTGCCGTCGGGCCATTCCTGCGTAGCGTCAACGGTCCCTACACCGAAGTGAACCCGGACACCGGGGCCATTGAAACCTTCGTTGGCGACCCGAACCTCACCGAGCCGGTCACCGGCAGCCCCAACAACACCAACTTCGTGCGCATCCAGGGCCCGGCCGGGACCATCGAGACCAATCTCTTTACCGTGGCCGGCAAAGTCCTCGACAACCGTGCGCAAACAGCGGTGGAGCTCGACCGCGCCACCTATCGCCGCACCTCCTCGGGTACCGGCAACAGCACTCGGGTCGAAATCTTCGGTAAAGCGGCCAACAGCTCTACGTTGTGCTTCCGGGAAACCGTCGCACTGGTACCCGGCCCACCTCCGACGCCTTGCCTGACCAACCTGACGGGTGACGGGACCGGCCTGTTCTTTGGCCACCGTCTGTTCAACGGCCCCGTGCCACCGGTGGTGGTGCTTACCGCCACCGACCCGGCCGGCACCACCCGCCCTACTGCCGTATCAAGCAAGCTCACTGATGTGGTGAAAGTCCAGACCGCGCGCTACAGCTGGAGCAATCACAGCCTGTTGATCGAAGCCACCTCGTCTGACGAAGTGGTGGTACCGGACATGGTCGCCCAAGGCTACGGACGGTTAACCAAATCCGGCACCCTGCAACACTTGACCGTCTCTGACCTGATGCAGCCGCCGGCCACTGTCACGATCAAATCCGCCGCTGGCGGCAGTGACACCGAACCCGTGGTGGTCGTGGGAACGGCACCAGACACCGGAGAGAATCAGGCACCCATCTCCAACGCTGACACCGGCAGTACCAGCTTCGGCGTGCCGATCACCCTCAGCCCGCTGGCCAACGACACCGATCCGGACGGCAACACACCGCTGACCATCACCGCGCTCACCCAACCACCCACCGGTCAAGGCACCGTGGCGCTGAACGGCACCACCGCCGTGGTCTACACCCCACCGGCCGTGGTGAACGTACCGCTGACCACGACCTTCACCTACAAGGCGCAAGACGCTAAAGGCCTGGCCTCGACCGCTGCGGCGACCGTGACCATCACCGTGGCGCCTAACCAGCCGCCAACGGCTGTCGCTGACGCTGCCGCGACCCTGGGTGTGTCGATACCGATCAACGTGCTGGCCAACGACACCGATCCGGAAGGCAACGTTCCGCTCGCAGTCGCCAGCTTCACTCAACCTCCGACCGGTCGCGGCAGCGTCACCAGTAACGGTACGGTCCTGACCTACAACCCACCGGCCTCGGTGCCCACGGCCTTCACCACGACCTTCAACTACTTCGCCCGGGACAGCTTCGGTGCTGTATCGGCGACGCCGGCCACGGTCACGGTGCAAGTCTCGCCACGGCCTGCTGCGGAAACCTTCGCGGTCACGACAGCCACGGTGACGGCCCGTTCCAACAACCGCTTCAACTGGGACTTCGCGGGGACCTCCTCGGTGACCACCGGCAACACCATCACCGTCCAGGTGACCACGCCAACCGGCCTGGTAACCCTGGGTAGCACGACCGTGCCGTTGACCGGACGCTGGAGGCTGACCGTCAGCAACTCGACCACGGTGATTCCGTCGGCCAACCCGACCGCCACCATCACCTCGTCCCAAGGCACCGTGCGCACGGTGCAGGTGATCTCGAACTGAGTCCGCGCCCCATCGACTCGCTGAGTTGATGGGGCAGGCCTCCAGCCAAAGGAGCATGCCATGAAAACGTCGACCGCCGCCCTGCTCTGCCTGCTTCTGCTCTGCAGCAGCGCGGGCGCGCGCGCCGACGACTTGATGGAAAACGACGACATTGCACCCGGCGTCGACCTCGGCGAGCTGCCACCCCCGGTGGGCCAGCAAGCCCTGATCGACCAGAACGGCCAGGCCAACGTCGCGCTGTTGCAACAGAACGGCCAGTCGCTGCTCGGCCAGATCGTGCAGTCGGGCAGCAATCAGGAAGCCTACATCCTGCAACAAGGCAGCGACCTGATGGCCTTGATCAACCAGCAAGGTTCCGGCAATGCCGCGTCCATCACCCAAACCGGCAGCCACAACCGCGCGCAGATATCCCAGAACGGCAATAACAACGACGCCAGCATTGTCCAGGCCGGCACGGGGCAGCAAAGCGCTGTGACCCAAGCAGGAAATGGAATGAGCGTATCGGTCACTCAATATCGCTAAAGCACTGCACCACTTGGAGGTTTCATCATGTTCAAATTGACGCCCCTCACCGCCGCCATCCTGGTCATCGTCAGTGCTCAAGCATTGGCCGACGACAGCGTGTCGAACCAGAACCAGTTCGGTGACACCAACATCGCAAACGTGAAACAGACGGCGGCACCGCTAAGCACCGCCACCCAGAACCAGTACGGCGCCGGCAACGACGCAGCCTCCGTACAGGACAACGCCACCAGCACCATCGAGCAGAACCAGAGCGGCAACTACAACGCCGGCTACGCCGAGCAACTGTTCGAAAACAACAGCAGCATCATCCAGAACCAGAGCGGTGATACCAACATCAGCCATGCCAGCCAGTCGATCGGGGCCGGCGGTGGGCAGATCCTGCAACAACAGGAAGGCACCGGTAACTTCTCGTTCATCTACCAGGACAGCCAGGAAAACAGCACCGGCAAAACCTACCAGTACGGCGACAGCAACGAGGCCAACATCGAACAGATCCAGGTGGGCACGGCCAACAATGCGGTGATCATCCAGTACGGCACCGCCAACTACGCCACCGCCGAACAGATCAACCACATGAACGGCCAGATCGACATCAACCAGTCCGGAGGCACCAACTATGCCTACGGTGACCAGCGCAACGGCGAAGGCGGTAACCTGACCATCAACCAGTATGGCGACGGCAACGGCAGCGAAGTCTGGCAGGACACCCAGGTCGCCAGTAAAACCACCATCGACCAGAACGGCCAGACCAACGAAGCCATCGTCGACCAGAGCTTCGGCGACCACAACGTTGCCCAGGTGATTCAGGTCGGTGATCTCAACGCGATCTATGCCGACCAGTTCGAGTCCATGGGCTCGACCGTGACCCTCAATCAACAGGGTATCGGCAACATCCACTTCACCTACCAGACCGGCACCGACCATGTGCTCAACGCAACGTCCACGGGTAACGACAACAAGGTCTACGCCAGCAACTGGAAAGGCCCGGCCACGCAAATGGGCGGTCAGTTCGGCACCAACCAACGCGCCACCGTCAACCAGAACGGCAACGGCAACGTCGCCAACTTCACCCAGAAAAACGCCGGCCACATCATGACCACCAACCAGACCGGCTACGGCAACAAAACCACGGTCACCCAGGCCGATTCCTACAACGAGCTGTACTTCGACCAGAACGGTACCGACAACATCCTCATCGCCGACCAGCGCGGCACCAACAACCTGGCCCAGGGCAGCAGCACCGGCACCCACAACACCACCGACGTCAATCAGGAAGGCAGCGGCAACCAGGCGTTCACCACGCAGCTGTATGGCGAAGACAACATGATCACCATCAAGCAGGCGGACACCATGAACGTGGCCTATGTAACCCAGGGCGGGACTGGCAACATTGCCAGTGTTGATCAGAGTGGCATGACCCAGACGGCCAACGTGCAGCAGTTTGGTACGGCTAACAGTGCGACTGTGTTGCAAAAGTAAGCGCACGGGGGTGAGGAACCGCGGCCCTTGAGGGAGGGTCGCGGTTTGTTATGGGACAACTCCATGACCGTTCAGGCCATCGTGGGGTATCAATAACGTCTCAACGAGGACAGAATTCGCTCGGAATGATGAAAATTAACATCATAGAGGTAACCCCCTTCAATCCGAGTCGTGCGCAGATCAAGATCATCTATTACACTTTCTCTAACCCTCTTAACATGCCTACTTAGAGACTCATTTCCCATGATTGACGGGTCCAACATTTTGAATGCAGCACTACCAACCCCCTTGACGGGCGGGCGAAATCGAAATCCACCTGAAACAGGCAAGCAATTATAGTCATTCAAACTGGGGTAAATCTTTCTGTTAGCTTTCTGCTCAGCCCTGATGAATACTTGTAAATTGCTTTTTGAAGCTTCTACAGAGTACTCATTGAGGCGCTTTGAAACCAAAGCCAAATTATCCATATCCTTCTGACCAAGAAACTTCGCAATCTCGTTAAACACGTCAGAATTGATACCTTCAAGCGAATTTAACGCTGGATCATTTCTTGGCACAGGTTTCGCCACCCACCTGACTAATTTTCTAATTCCTTTTAGAACCCCGTCTAAAACATGCCCGGTCGGATCCACAAAATTCACAGGATCTCCAAAACAATACGCATAAGAATTCAGCCCACCCTTCCCAAATGGACTCCAGCTATCAGGCCTATTGAATCGCATTAACACGGGATTAAATGCCCTATAGCCATTGCCTAATAAATAATGTCCAGTCACCGACTCTGGTCGTTCGCCATTGAAACCCAGCAAGCTGAGGCGTCTGTTCACAGCGTGGCGGTGACCGTAGGGTAAGTAGGTGATGTAATCTCGTTGCTGATTAGCCTTGAGCGTGTGGAGTATCGAGCGTTGTAGATCGGTGGCGAGCAACGTGGTGTCGAGCACATCGTCCTGGCGCTGTTGTTGGGCCAACACCAGGTCGTCGTGCTGAATAAAGGAGTGGTGCAATGTCCCTTGAATCTCGGTGGCCAAGCGACTTTTGCAGTAAAAGCGTTGCCGCGGGGTCACTTGTGGTTCGGTATGGCTGATCAGAAGATCCAGAGAATCGTATCGATAGTGGCAGAGCGGAATTTGCTGAGGCAAAAGCATGGGAGCTCCGAGCTTTCATGGTCCAAGCTTGAGTATCCATGATGACGCCAGGGTTGTGACCTAGCAGAATTGATAGCTGTACTTTGAGAACGGGGACTGAAACGCAGACAGATTTATTTTCGCTGAAAAAGTCAGACCGAAAAAACCGGGCAAAAAATTTATCCGAATATAAATCCATCCTCCTTCTGGAAATTATCGAGATCTCAGTAGCATTGAAAGGTGATGTGCATGAAGAGAATTGAGTTTCTGCACTTTTGCCAAGCCATCTGGAAGACCTGCCTTGTTGACCTTGTCGGCAGCGCTCTGCCTGGCCCGGCTACTAAGCTGCTTTAGGGTTGCCGATCCTCCGATCTCTGGATGAAGTTTTTTAAATGCAGCACTACCGACACCCCGTAAAGGTGCCACCGAATCTGTCGATATTCGGCCAGATTCTAAAGTGACCTGCCTCATTTCATTTCGAGACGAACTCAGCGCGCTGTGAAGCGGTTTTCCGCTTGCTTCATGTGACGCCAGGTAAATTTTCAAGTTGCTCATTCCGGCCGCTGTTGAATGTTCCTGTAGCTGCCGTGAAGTCTGAGCAAGATTATCCATGTCAGACCGACTTAAATATTGTGATATTTCTTGAAATGTATCAAAAGCAATGCCCTCAAGCGAATTTTTTTCGGGAATATTTCTCACTACAGGTGTCGTTACGAACCCGAAGAAATTTTTAACGCTTTCTACAAGACCCAATCGAACGTGCCCCGTGGGGTCGGAAAAATTCACAGGCTCTCCCAAACAATATGCATACGAATTCAGCCCACCCTTCCCAAATGGACTCAAATTGTCGGGACTATTAAATCGCATTAAAACCGGGTTAAACGCTCGATAACCATTACCCAATAAGTAATGTCCCGTCATCTGGTCTGGTCGTTCGCCGTTGAAGCCCAGCAAGCTGAGCGGTCCATTGACCGGCTTGCGGTGACCATAGGGTGAATAGACGGCGGGTTGTCGTGGGTGATTGGCCTTGAGCGAATGGAGTACCGAGCGCTGAACATCGGTGGCCAGCAACGTAGTGTCGAACGCCTCATCCTGACGCTGATGTTGTGCCAACAGCAGGTCGTCGTGCTGGACAATAGAGTGCTGCAGTGCCCCTTGAATTTCGGTGACCAGGCGACTTTTGCAGTAAAAGCGTTGAAGCGGGGACGCTTGGGATTGGGTGTATCTGATCAGGCGATCAAGAGAGTCGTAGCGATAGAGGCCAAGCAGATTTTGCTGAGGGAAGGTCATTGGGTGCTCCGAGCTATTAAGATCCGGACGCTTGAGTATCTGTGATGACGCCAAGGTTGTGACCTGGCAGAACTGATAGTTGCAAAGCCCCAGTGAACCTATACGGGAGTGAGCCTGTTCGCGAAGAACGATAACGCGGTCAGCCCTGCGGAACGATGTTATCCAGCGCGCGATTTACCGCCAGGTCAGCCAGCATGGTCCCGTGTTGGATGCCCAGCAACATGCCGTTAATGACTGGTCGGCTACAAGGCCGCCATTGCTGTTGCATCGGCTTGTCCTTGTAGGAGCGAGCATGCTCGCGATGGTCGCCAACGATGACGCGGGGCACCTGGCAGCCCGCGGTGCTCTGTGGTTCATCGCGAGCATGCTCGCTCCTACAGGGGATCGGGTACAGCCGTTACAGTGGATCGGTTCACTCATCCTCCCCCTCACCCTCCGGCACCACCCTGTTCTGCGTCAGGTAGCGATCCAGGGTCTCATTCTGCGCAGGCTGGGAATTGTCCCCCGCCACCTGCCACAAATGTCGCTCGATCCCCTGCGCCAGCATATGCCCCACCGCCGCCTCGATCGCCGACAACACGCACAACTGCGCCGGTTCGTTGGTGGTGTAGCCCACCTCGGCTTCGAGCAATTTCTTGAACTCGATGAACTTGAACACCCCGGCGCTGCGGGCCACGGAGTAGATGGTCTTGCTGGTCATGACGTTGGACAGCACCTGCCCGCTGCGCACGTCCACCGCCCGCAGGTTCACCGTGACCTGGTCGACGCGATACTCCCGGGAAATGTCGATGCCCAGGTAGCGCGCGCCTTCGCCGCCGCTGCGAACGTTGGTGTCGTAGGCGATGATCCCGCCTTCGAGCATCATGTTCGCCGCTTGCAGCGGTGGCAGCTCACCCTGGATGTTCACCGGGGTATTAGGCTTCTTTTGCGAGGCGCGGATGATCTTGCGTTCGGTCAACAGGTTCTGCAGCCCTTCACGCTCGAGCACCACGAACCAGCCGCTGGCCTGCAAGGCGTCCATCAGCATGCTCGCCGCGCCCTGGGTGACGCTGGTGGAAAACGAGCTGGCCGGGGTCGGCTTGTATTGCCCGGTCTGGTCGCGGAAGCCGTAGACCACCGCCATCAACCGGCCCTTGGGTCGTGGCATGTTGATCAAGTCATAGTAGGTCGAGGCCCTTGGGGTCAGGGTCGGGGTTTTGGAGTCTTGCTCGGCCGGCATCGGCTCGCGCAAACTGCACCCTTGTAATGCCGCCAACATCAGCCCTAGCGCTATTATTTTTTTCATGTCCTTAACTCCCCATTGTCCCGATTCCCCTCAAGGGGCCAGGCCATTCACCTGGATTTCCGAAACTTCGCCCGTGGCCCGGTCGGTCACGTTGATCGTCAGCGCACCGGAGTCATCGACCACGTCGACGATGAAAGCGTCCGTGGACAGGCTCCCCGTGTTGCCGGTAGAGATGTTGTCCAGCAGTTGCCCCAGCAAGCGCGATTGCAACTGGGCGCTGAAGCGCTCCAGGGCCGAGGTTCCGGCCGCCGAGGTACGATCCTTCAAGTCGGGATCGTCGTAGTCGTTCTGCGCCTGGGCGTTGTTGAGCAGCCAGGTGCCGTTCAACGGGTTGCCGCCAAACGAAGGGTTGACGGGCGTGTACACCAGTTCCGTGCCCTGGACCATGGCGCAAGCACCCAGGCCGAGCATGCATCCACCGGCGCGCTGCAAAAACGTTTTCGCTTTCATAGTTCGTCCCTCTCAAGGTCCGTGGTGTCCTGCAACAAGGTTTCCAGCTTGCGCTGGACAATCTGCCCGCGTACCCAGTCGGCGGCGGCATAGGCCTCGTCCTTGAGCTCCACGGTGTTCGGCGGCAGGAAGCGCCGGTAAACCAGGCGTTGTTGAAATTCCACGGTCACCAGGCTGCCCCAGCGAGCCGAAGGTCGTTCGCGTACCACCAGGTTGAAATCCATCGGGCTGGTGGCGCGCAGGCGTTCACTGAACGAGTAGTAAAATTCGTGGCCGATGTGCGAGATCGTGTCGTCGACGATGAAACCGAGCATCTCGTCCTCTTCAGCGGCCCAGGTCACACAGGTGCTCAACAGCAGGATCATTGCCAGGCAGAAGCGCTTCATGGCTGCAACCCCTCCGGCACTGCGGACTGGCCTTTGGCAGGGCCCGAGGTGCCATCGAGGAAGGCTTTTTCGGCCACGAACTGCCAGTCCTTGTAGCTGGCCATGCCGGCGAAGTCCGACCACTGGCTGGGGAAGTCCGCCTGCTTGAGCGGCTTGTCGGTGGACGCGCTGCTGATGCCGGTGATGCGTCCGTCGAAGCCGCGCATCAGGAACCATTCACCGCCGCCGATCGGGTCCGGGTACAGCTGGCGAATATGGTGTTTGGCGTTGGGAAAACGCTCGTCCTGCAACAGGTCGGCGAGTTCCTTGGGGTACTGGGCCAGGCCTGGCGAACTGCGGTAATAGCTGCGCAGTGCCTGGGCGTACTGGGTGCCGACCCAAAGCAATTGGCGTTCGCGGTCGCGCCGCGAAGCGGTGGACCACAACTCGCCGGCACTGGCCAGGCCCATGCCCATCACCATGATCAAAAACAGCACACCCAGGTAGGTGAAGCCGCCTTGTGCCGCAGGCTTACCACTCGGAATAAAGGCTGCCATCACGCGCCCTCCCTGTGGCTCCACTCTTGATATCGGCGACACCGCCAGCCACGCCGTCAGGCGGTGCAACCAAGACCCAGGCGTCCTTGCGTTCGACAATCGGGTCCATCGGCGGGTTGCGCAGGTAGCGCTGTTCAACCAGTTGCTCGATGGAGTCGGGATAGCGCCCGGTGTCACCGTAGTAGTGATCCAGTGCTTCGCGCATCGCCGACAGGCTCTGGCGCAGGGTGGTCTCCTTGGAGGCCTCCAGGCTGTTGAAATAGCGCGGCAAGGCGATGGTCATCAGGGTGGCGATGATTGCCATGACCACCATCAGTTCCAGCAGGGTAAAACCCTTTTCCCGACGCATATACTCACCACTCCCGGTAGGCGATGCCGTTGAGACCCTTGCCGCGGGCCTTGGAGTAAACGTCAAAGACGTCCTCGCCCTCCCGCGGGTTTTGAGCCGTACTGTCGTAGGAGCGCAAGCCCCAGCCACCTTCGTCGTCGCGCTTGACCGGTGCCAGCGGGTCATGGGGTACGCGGCGCAGAAAATAGAACTTGGCACCCTTGGCGCTGCGCACATCACGCACCCCTTCGACCAGCACCTGCAGGTTCGGCGGGTAGCCGCTGCTGTTAAGCGACTTCTCGATGTACCCGGCGTCAAAAGCACGCTTGTAGGCGTCGATGGCATCGCGGATCTGGTACAGCGCGGTACGCAGTTCCTGCTCTTTGCCCCGGCGCACCACGGTCTCGGTCAGCGGCGCGGCCATGCCGGCCAGCAGGCCGATCAACGACAGCGTCACCACGACTTCGATCAAGGTAAAACCGCGTTGCGAGGCGTTCATGATCAAGGCTTCCCAACAGTAACGGTGGTAGCGATCGGTGCGCTCATGCCGTTGGCCTTGACCTCTTCAACCTCGACCTTCGAGCGATCCGGCGCCTGGATGTGCATGCTGGTTTCGGTGCCCGTGGTGAATTCCATGTCCGACGGACTCTGGTACGGCAGGTTGCGCACGATCCGCGGGGTGATCGACAACACCAGCTCGGATTTGCTCACGTCGTCCTTGTTGCTGCCAAACAGGCGCCCCAGGCCAGGAATATCGCCAAGACCGGGAATCTTGTTGCCGGTGCTGCCATGGTCGTTGCGCATCAGGCCGGCGAGAATCTGCGTTTCGCCGTCATGCAGGCGCAGTGTGGTCTGCGCGTTGCGGGTATCGACCTGGACCGGAATCGTGCCCTGGCGGGTCGGTTCCAGTGGCGTGGCGTTGCTGACTTCCAGGGCCACCTTGATCGCCACTTCGTTGTTCAAGTGCACAGTGGGCTGCACTTCCAGTTTCAGACCGACGTCCAGGTAAGTCACGCTTTCGGTGATCACCGGTCCCTGGGTCGACGGCACCGACGTGGCGCTGATGATCGGCACACGCTGGCCGATGTGAATGCGCGCCTGTTCGCGGTTGCTGACGCGGATCACCGGGCTGGCGAGGGTATTGATGTCCTTGTCCTGGGCATTGATCTTGGCCTGTGGCGAGGGCTGGATGGTGATCCGGCTGGAATTGATGCCCTTGAGCTGATCGAGCAGGGTCACCGCCGAACCGTCGCTGTTGACCACGCCGAAGGTGTTCGGCCATTGCAGGCCCAGGTCGAGAATCCGCTGGGTGGCGACCTCCATCACTTCCACTTCCAGCACCACTTCGGGGTTGGACTGATCCTGCGATTGCAGGAGCTTCTCGGCCATGCGCACGGCGTCACCGGTGTCGCGCATGGTCAGGGTGTTGAGGCGTTCGTCGACGAACACGTCGCGGGTCTTGAGCATGGTCTTGACCATGTTCAGCGCGGTATTGGCATCGATACTGGTCAGGTAGAAGGTGCGCATCACCAGCTCCTGGTAATCCTTGAGCTTCTGCGGCGAGTCCGGGTAGATCAGCAGGGTGTTTTCGTTCACCACTTTCTGGTGCAGCTGGTTCTGTTGCAGCAGCAGTTCCACGGCGTCTTCGATGCGCACGTCGCGCACGAAGATGGTGGCTTTCATGTCCGGGCGCAGGTCCTTGTCGAAGATGAAGTTCAGGCCGGCGACCTGGGACAGCACTTCGAAGATGGTCTTGAGATTGGCGTCGCGAAACTCCAGGGTTACCGGCTTGTCCAGCTTGGTGCGCAGTTGCGGATAGGCCACCACGTTGCGGCTCTGCACCAGGCGGATATTGCCTTGCAGTTCCAGGGCGCCTTCGTTGTTGGGGTCCAGTTCGAGAATCTGCCTGACCTGACGCTCCGCGCCGTAGATGTCGCCACGGCGCAGGTCGCCACGGGCCAGTTCGAGTTTTTCATCGAGGTTGCGCATGTGTTCGAGCTGACGCATGGCGTCCTGGGCGCGGCGGTTGTTCGGTTCGATGGTCAACACCCGGCTGTACCCCATGCGAGCGGACGCGAAATCACGCTGGGTGCGATCCATGTCGGCCTGGGTCAGCAGCGCCGTGACCGCACGGGCACGAGCGCTGTTGAGGGCAATGTGCAGCTCGGTGTCGCGAGGGTTTTCCCGCAGGCCCTCCTCGATCCGGGCCAGGCCGGCTTCGTACTGGCCCTGTTCGATCAGCTCAGAGGCTTCTTCCTTGGCCACCTGCGCCGAGCTGCAGGCGGCCAGCCCTGCACAGAGGCAGAGGCTCATCAGCAAACGGGACTTGTTCATTGCGCGCTCCCCACAGACAAGGTCTGGGACAAATGCAGAGGCAAATAGACCAGGCTCAGTTCCAGATCGGAAATGCCCTCGATCTTCCATGTTTCGTCAATCACATCCCCTTTACGCACGACGTAGATCTTTTCGCCGTTTTGCAAAAACACTTGCAGGTCGGTGCGATCGTCCATCCGGCCGATGAACTGGAACGGCATGGGCGGTGCAGTGGGGACCTGCACCACCGGTGCGACATTGACCGGTTGTTCGGTGACGCTGGCCAGCGTCGGCGCGGCCTTCCAGCTGCGCGCGGCGAACAGGTCGCCCGCCGGGCTCAGGTCCTTGATCGCCACGGGCGCAGCAGAGGCCTGCGCTGCTGGCAAGGCGCCGCGTTGCTTGCCTTTGACGGGCGTGGCCACCGCGGCCACTTCAACGTCACTGTCGTCAGCCTGTTTAAAGTATTCGGGCAACCAGGTCAGCGCCGCGGCCACGCCGAGGAACGCCACCCAACCCACTGCACGTTTGTTGTTCATCATGACCTCGACAGGTAAAGGGTCATGCGGATCCGCCCGTTCAGGTCGGTGTCGGCGATCTTCTTGCGCGAAAGCTCCAGGTCCTCCACCACCACCGCCGGCAACTGGCCGAGCAAGGCGTGCATGAAGCGCCGCAGTTGCGGGTAGCTGCCCCGCACCGGCAACAGGATCTGATAGCGCGCCAGGTGGGTCTTGGGATCGATGCCCAGCGAGTATTCGCCCCTGGACAGGGTGATGCGTTCCTGGGCGGCCAGCGCATAGATCTTGTCGATGGCGACGGTGGCCTGGGGCTGGGTCGGCAATTTGCTGCGGAAATCATCGAGCTGGCGTTGCGGCACGACCGGAGCTGCGATCGAGCCCTCCTCGACCTTGGCCAGGTATTCGCGGGCGTCCTGGGTCTGCTGGCTCAGGTGCTGCAGCGCCTGCCAGTCCGGCAACAAGCCGAACAGGCCGTAGGCCAGCGCCAGCACCAGCAGGGCCAGCCCCGCCAGGCCCGGCACGCCGAGGCTTTGCAGGTATTCGTGGACGATCAATCTAGGGATTTGCATCGCCAATCTCCCAGGTAGCCGACAAGTTGAATTGCACCGGGTGTTCCGGCACGTTGGCGACGATTTCGTGGCTGAGCAACGACACGTCGGAGAGCTCGTCGCAGGCTTCGAGGCGGCGGTGGAAGTCGAGCATGGCGTCCAGGTCGCGTGCCTCGGCGCTGATCCGCACCTGGCCCTTGCGGGCATCCGGGGTCAGGGTCAGCAAGGCAATGTTGTCCCGGGGCATGGCTTCCAGGGTGGCGAACAGGCGCTCCCAAGGGCGGCGCAACTGCTGCGAGACCTTGCGCATCTCGGCCAGGTTCTGCGCCTGTTCGCGGGTTTCGGCCGGGGTCAGATTGACCTTGGCGCCGGTGTCGCCGGTGAGGACGCGTTGCGTGGTTTGCAGATGACCTTGCTGTTGTTCGACCTCCCCACTTACCTGTTGTTGGATGACGATGCAGGTCAGCGCCAGCACCACGCCACCGGCCAGCAGGCTCCAGCCCAGGGGACTGGAGCGGCGGCGCGGCTGAAAGTCGAGCATCAGGGGGCGCATGTCAGGCCACCGTCCGGGACATGACGTACAGGCTGTCGCGTACGCTGGTCCGGCCTTCTTCGAAAGTGCGCAGGTGTACGCCTGGCACCTCGGGGTGCGAATCGATGCGTGCAGGCGCATGCAGGTAGACGTTCAGTGGCCGCTCACTGGTGGACGCCTGCAATTGGCATTCGCGACCGACCAGCGCGCTCAGTGCGGCATCGCTATCGCTGCTGCCCACCGAGCGCACCGCCGTCCAGCGACCTTCGCGCGCCAGCAGCATCACGCTGCGCACCGGTTCTGCGACCACGAACAGGAAGTCGCCGGCGTCGAAGCTTTTGTCGAAGTGGTTGAACGCCGCCATCAGGTACGGTTGCACCGAACGCAGGCGCAAGCCACGGCCACTGACCAGGGCACGCAGGCGCTCGATCAGGTCTTGCGGCAGCGCGCTGGCGATCCGGTCGTAGCCGGCGGGTTCGGCCGACAGCACCAGGCTCCAGGGTTGGTTGGGCGCCCCGTAGAGGTCTTCGAAGCACAGCTGGGCAAACCCGCGCAGTTCATCGGGGCTGCTGATCTGCTCGCTCCAGGGCACCAGGCAAAACCGGCTGAAGTGGCCGGAGACCACCACGGTCAACTCGGCACCGGCACGGGCATGTTCACCCAGCAGGCGGTCGAGGGTTTCCAGGGCGACCGTCCAGGCCATGAACCCTTCATCGATGAAGCCGACGCTGCCCAGCCACAGGGTGTCGCCACCCTGGCGCTGACCGAGGCCGACACCACTGGCGCCGAGCACGGCGACATAACGCTCACGAGATAAAAGTGACACGATTGATCTCCTCGAGAGTGGTCCGGCCTTGTTGCACCAGTTCAAGCGCCGATTCGCGCAGCAGGCGCAAACCGCGTTTGCAGGCGTGGGCCTTGATTTTCGAAATGGGTTGGCGCTCGACGATCATTTGCCGCAGCTCATCGTCCAGGTGCAGCAGCTCGGCGATCGCACTGCGTCCGCGGTAGCCGGTGCCACGGCAATGACCGCAACCCTTGCCATGGACGAAGTGGTAGTGCGCGACCTGTTGCGGGTCGAGGCCCGAGCTTTGCAGCTCCTCTTCGGTCGGCGCGTAGGGCGTGCTGCAAGCGCTGCACACCAGGCGGATCAGGCGCTGGGCCAGCACCGCATTGAGTGCGGAGACCAGGCTGTAGGGGTCGATTTCCATCTGGGTGAAGCGGCCGATCACGTCGAACACGTTGTTGGCGTGGATGGTGGTGAACACCAGGTGCCCGGTCAGTGCCGATTGCACGGCGATCTGGGCAGTGTCGGGGTCGCGGATCTCGCCGACCATGATCTTGTCCGGGTCGTGGCGCAGGATCGAGCGCAAGCCGCGGGCGAAGGTCAGGCCTTTCTTTTCGTTGACCGGGATCTGCAGCACGCCGGGCAACTGGTACTCCACCGGGTCTTCGATGGTGATGATTTTGTCCACGCCGTGGTTGATCTCGGTGATCATCGCGTACAGCGTGGTGGTCTTGCCGCTACCGGTGGGGCCGGTGACCAGCACCATGCCGTAGGGTTCGGCGGCCAGGCGGCGCAGTTGGCGCAGGGTTTCCTCTTCAAAACCCAGGGCCTGCAACTGCACGCCGCAGACCTTGTCGGCCAGGTCCTGCTTGTCAAGCACCCGCAGCACCGCGTCCTCACCGAAAATGCTCGGCATGATCGACACCCGGAAGTCGATCTGCCGGCCGCTGATGCCGATCTTGAAGCGACCGTCCTGGGGCACGCGTTTTTCGCCGATGTCCAGTTCGGCCATGACCTTGACCCGGGAAATCACCTGCTCGGCGAATTCGTTGCCCTGGATCTTGCTGATGTTGTTGAGCACGCCATCGATGCGGTACTTGATCACCAGGCCGCTGCCGGTGGTGCCCAGATGAATATCGCTGGCGTGCATTTTCAGCGCGTCGTAAAGGGTCGAGTTGACCAGCTTGACCACCACGCTCGAGTCTTCGCTGATGCTGGTCAGGGACAGGCTCTGCAGGGTGTCGATTTCGGTGTTGCCATCAGCCTGGGCGTTGAGCGATTCCACCGCGTGGAAGCTCTCTTCGTGGCGCGCCAGGTAGGCTTTCAGGTCGTCGGCGTGCACCAGGTACAGTGGCGCGCCGTGCAGGCAGTCGTCGATCCAGGCCAGTCGAGCGCTGTCGAAGGGATCGGCAAACACGCCGATGACCGCATCGTCGTGACGCAGCAGGATGAATTCGCGCTTGAGGCATTGGGCCAGGGTGACCCGGTCGAACACCGGGGTGGCTTGAAACAGGCTGTCGGTGTCGAGCACCGGGTAGTGCAGGGTCGCGCCCAGGCACTGGATAAAGGGCATGGGAGCCAGTTCGCAGAGCGCCCCGAGGGCTTCGAGCATGCGCTCGCCGGAACTGCCGGCCCGGGAACGGGCCTGGGCCAATTGCTCACTGGTGAATCGAGTCGGTACGCAATCGCGCGCTGGCACATCGACGACAAGGGATAGACGGTCCATGGCTTGCTCTCCAACACCCGGGGCTTAGAGCCCTGTCGGCGCGGCGAGCAATTGCGGCGGATGCCGGAACCTCTTGTCGCGCCATTACTCCCCGGTGAGCAATTGTTCGTCGTCTGGCGCTGTGGAGGCCGTGTTACTTCGTCGGCGATCTGCAAGCACCCAACTACCGTCGTACAACTGCAGCGGGAAACTCTCGGTCCTGCTCTGGCGTCGTTCGACAAAGCCTTCGCTACTGCTCACTCCCGCTTTGGGTTCGCGCTGGCGCCCCAGAAGGTCAAGTACTGCACGTGCCAGTTCCGCCAACGGAAACGGTTTGAACAGGATATGGCTGACTCCCAGTTGCCGGGCCCTTTCGCAAACCTCTGCGGTGGGGTGCCCCGTGATCAGCACAAAATGACACTTCCTGTTCTGGCGGACGGCATCGAGCACCTCAAAGCCTTCCATATCGGGCAAGCGGTAATCGAACACCATCACATCGGGTGCGAAATCGTCAGCTTCCACGATTCCTTGCGCACCGTCGTGAGCAATCCGGACTTCCAGCGCTTGCGCCTGCAGGTAACCCTGGAGGTTTTCCGCCAGCAGCTGTTCGTCATCAACAACCAGTACTTTGTTTAACAAGGTGGACTCCTTGAAACCGCAGGTCCGAGTCCCGAACCTGGCGGAGTGCGCGCCTTGATAGGTCTAACGCACACTTCATGCCAGGCTGAGTGCCGGTAATTTTATGTATTCATGTCCTTGAATTTAAAAGCAATGCCTTAACGTCCACATTCCCCACCCCCCAAAAGCGGGGGAAAGCGATCGGATGCGCATCGACGCTTTCCCCCACAGTTGGGGAAAGCTCATTCATCGTCAATGCGTTCGATCCGATTGCTTGCGCGCAGCTGAGCCAGCGCCTGCAGACGAGCCTGGACCTGTTTCTGTCGGGCAAGGTAAGCCCGAACCATTTCAAGTCCCTGCTCTTCTGAGACATCGGCAGCCTCCAATCGGTTCTGCAGCAAGATCAAATGCCAGCCAACCGCCGTGCGCACCGGCTCGCTGACGGCCCCGGGCTTGAGGGCAAAAGCCGCCGCTTCGAACTCCGGCAGCATGCGCCCACGGGTAAAGTAACCCAGATCGCCGCCGGCGCTGGCCGAAGCGTCTTCGGAACCGCTACGGGCCACACTGGCAAAATCGGCGCCCTGATCAATCGAGGTGCGCATTGCCTGCAAGCGTAGTCTCGCGGCTTCGACTGTGGAAGCATCCGCACCCTGAGGGACTTTGATCAGGATATGCCTGACCTGGATTTCCTCGGGCCGATTCATCTCGGCGCGGTGTTCCTGATAAAACGCCCTCACCTGTTTTTCGTCCGGCGCATCCGCCTTGGTGAGTTCGGCAAACATCTGCTGCGCCGCCAGGTCACGGCGGGTGTATTCGATGTAGGCGGCCTCATCGAACCCAGCGTCTTCCAGGCGCCGGGCGAACACCTGTGCGCCACCCATGGCCTGACGGGTCTGTTCCACCTGGTCGTGCACCGCGGTATCGCTGACCACCACCCCGCGCTTGACCGCTTCCTGCCACAGCAGCTCCTTGTCGATCAAAGCGTCCAGCGCGGCCTTGCGCAGTTGTTTGTAGGCGCTGGGACTGCGGATGCTGGCGACTGCCCGGCCCTGATCCTCCAGGTATTCGGCGAAATAGCGCTCCAGGCGCAGCTGGGAAATTTCCTCGCCATTGACCCTTGCTACCGCCGGGCCATTACTGGAAAACGCGGCGGGCACCCATAGGGTCAATAGCACCAGCACAGTCATGAGTTTCATGTTCGGCCTCCGGATCAGGGCATGGCGGCAATGGGTTTGTAGGGGGCGACCAGGTAGAAGCGCTGGTCTGGCAGGTCCACGGTGACCACATGGGCGCCGTTCAGGCCCAGGCGTCGACCCGGCCCGAAACTGATCAGCGGGGTCAGGCCGGTATCGAAGTCATGCAGGCCTTCCAGGGCATTGATCAGTTTTTCCCGGCTGGCATCGCGTCCCGCCTGTTTCATGCCCTCGCTGAGCAACAGCATCGAACTGTAGGCACCGACCTGCAGCACCGCGTGTTCGCCGCCGAGTCTCTGGCGCTCGCGCAGTTGCGTCAGGGCGGTGCGCCCGGTCATCGTCCAGTCGCTGGGCACGAACGGATACGCCAGGAACACCCGTCGGGAAAAACCGCTGGGCACTTGCAGCAGATCCCCTGCCACCTGATTCGAGGCGGCGAACAGGTACGGCACCTGGCCCGCGGTCTGCAGCCGCTCGGCCAGGCGACTGAAACCGCCACTGCTGCCCATGTAGAACACCGAGCGCGAGCCCAGGGGCAACTCGTCCTGCGCCGACTCGTAAGGTTGCAGGCGCACTTTCTGCCAGTCGTTGTCCTGCAGGTACTGGGCAAGTTTCTCGGCCGCCAGGCGCTGGCCCGGTTCGTTCGGGTAGGCAATCAACGTCGGGCCTTGCAGCACGCGCAGACTGGTGGCGGCATAATTGGCCAGCGCGATCATCTGTTCGCGCAGCCCCGGCAACGGTTCGAAAATCTGTCGACTGGCCTGGGCCGTGCCTTGCAATGACAGCGGCCCGATCAGCGGCACGCCGGCCTGTTCCAGGCGCGGCGCCAGCTCGGCATCCAGCGCCGGCACCAGCGGTGCGACCAACGCGAAAACCTGTTCCTGTTCGATCAACTGGTCGAGCGCCTGCTCGGCACTGGCACGGTCGGGACCGGGGTCAAGGATGGTCAGGCGCACCTGCCGGCCATGAATCCCCCCCGCTTCGTTGATCCGTGCCACGCTGCCCCTGAGTACCGCCGCCACAGTGGCCCCCTCCTCGCCCAGCATGCCGGTACTCGGCAGCAAGGTGCCCAGGTGCAGGCTGTCGGGGCTCAGGCCCGGATCGCGCTCATCGGCCAGGCGCTTGAGGTAGGCCGTCAGGTTGCGTTGATCGTTCATCGACAGCACGAACCGCGGCATCGCTGCATCCAGCCGGTTGTTGCCCGGGTCACGTCCCTCCTGGATCGCACGGGCCAAAGTACCCTCGGTGTAGGCCGGGTAGGCACGCCCGTTGATCTGCTGTTGACCATAGGTACTGGTCAGCCGCGACCAGCTCAGGTCTGGCGGGCGCACCCCGCCTTCCGGGCGCCCCAGGCCATCGCTGCCGTGGCAGTTGGCGCACGGCAGGCTGGTGGCCGGCAGTAGCATGCCCGCCGCCCCGATCCTGGCCATGATCGGTTCACCGCTGGCCGAAACCCCCTCGCGGTACAGCCGTTTTCCGGCGCTTTCGCTGGGCGTCAGCGTTAACGCCTGGGCGCCCAGGCTGATGCCACCGAGAAGAAGCAGGCTGAGGATCAAGGCATTTTTCATGGCCCGGACTCAACGACCAGCCACGGGCATTGCCAGCAACTGCAAGCGCTGGGCAATGGCCGCGGCCGGGGCATCGGGACGGATCTTGCTCCAGCGCTTGTTGGCCACGTCACCGACGATCAACTGGGTGGAGTGCTGCTCGGGGGACGGTATGACCTGGCCAATTCGCCCAAGGACCAGGTCCATTTGCGCTTTGTCGCCGGTAAGAAAAAGCCAGTGGGGCTCATCGACGCCCTGCTTCAAGGTGTAAGCCTTGAGTACCGCCGGGGTGTCCCGCAGCGGATCACTGGTAAGGGAGATAAAGGTGATGCCGTCCGCCTTGTCGCCCAGCACTTCGCGCACTTGCTTGAGCTTCTGGGTGATCAATGGGCAGGCATCGGTGCAACTGGTGAAAATCACATTGAGCAGCACCACGCGGTTGTGCAGCGCGTCGCTGTAGAAACGCAGGGTATTGCCGTTCTGGTCCTGCAACGGCGTGTCGGTGAACCAGGTCTTGGCATCGCGAGTGCCACCAGCCGGCTGCGCGGCAGCCGCCACCGTGGCGGAGTCGGTTGCGGTTTGCTCGTGCCCTTCATGGGCCAAGGCCAAGGAGCTGGCGAGGCAGGCGCAGAGGCTCAGGGCGATCCAGTCGAGAAGTCTCATGGCTGATGCTCCATGGCGATGGCGGTGTGTTTGGCGTGGGCGTTGCGTTCACCGCTGAGCTTCTCCACTTGCCGGGTCAATACGGCCGGGTCGGTGAAGCCGTAGTAGCGGGTCCAGTGACGACTGTTGCCGTCCCCCACGAGGATCAGCGGTGCGTGATTCTTGAAGTCGCCACTGAAACTGCCCAGGCCCTTGAGTGTTTCGTTGACCGACTGAGTGGAGCCGGTCAGCCAGCTCCAGCCCGGACCGTTCTGGAAGGTGCGTGCGTAGTCGTTCAGGCGCTTGGCATCATCGCGCTGCGGATCGATGCTGATCGACACCAGTTGCACCTCGGTGCCGACCCGTGCCCCCAGCTGTTTCTGCACCTTGCCCATGATCGACGACACCACCGGGCAGACCGTGGTGCAACTGGTGTAGATAAAGCTCATGACCACGATCTTGTCGGCCACCAGGTCTTTTTCCAGGCGCACGGTCTTGCCGTTCTGGTCCACCAGCGCGACGTCGGCGAACTTGACCTGGGCGGTCTCGGAACTGGCGCTTTTGGCCGCCATGGTGTGGCCGGCATGTTCATCGGCCGAATGGGCCAGGGCCTGGCCGATCCCGGCAGTCAACAGGCAGAGCGTCAGCAGTCCGTGATATGCGAATCGGTTCATGTCGATGTCCTCTTCAATGAGCAATGCCGGGGGTCACCCGAACGCTGGCAAACGTCTGGTCGTCGAAATTCGCGCCCAGGGACGCCGCACGCACGTGCAGGTACCAGGCGCCTTGCTGGTCAAGGGTGACCGGGGCTTCATAGATTCCATTGCCGACGTCCAGTGCCGCGACGTAGTGGGGCCGTGAACTGGGCGCCAGGAAGTAGCGCACCTGCACGTCCTTGACCCCGCTGCGCTGGACCTTCTGTTTGCCCTGGACGATGCGAAAGCGCACGACAAACGGGTTGCCCAGGGCGGCCGTGGTCTTGTCGAGCATGAACTCGACTTTCGGGATGCCGGCGACGGGGCCCAGGCTTGCGTTCGGCTCAACCACGGCGCTGAAACAATGGATGATGTTGGGCTGGTTGAGCAGGAACGCCACGTCGAAGCGCCCCGCCGCCGGCAGCTTGATCCGCGCGCTGTATAGCCCCGGTTCGACTTCGCGCAGGCTGCGGTCGATGACCAGTGCCGCACGGGCTACTTGTCCGCGATTGGGGTAGCCGGACATCGGCGCGTTCATGCCTTCGGCGTAGAAGTAGGTGGTGTTGTCCACCGGGTTGACCACAAATACCGCGTTGTCGTCCCGCGACACCGCCAGGCTCGAGGCCAGCGGCAAGTCACCGGCCAGGCGCGGCGGTTGCGGCCCGGCTTCAAAGCCCTGGCTGATCGGCTTGCGGCCTTCACCGAGGGACGCCAGGTTGATCATCGTGACCTTGGGCGAGGCCAGTCCGCGCACGTAGGCATAGGCCTTGGTGAACACCACTTGATAAGGTTCGGCGGCCACGTCCAGCTCATGGATCAGCGAATCGGTGGCGGCGTCGATCACCGCGGCCTGATTCTCCAGGGTATTGAGCACGATGCCGAAACGGCCGTCGGCGCTGAAACCCATCGGGCCGAGGCCCTGCTTGATCTTGATCACCCGCCGCACCGACTGATTCGCGGCGTCGACCACGGTCACCGTGCCGTCCTTGCCATCGGCTACATAGGCCGCGCCGGACAGTGGCGAGTACACCACCGACAGCGGGTGCGAGCCGGTCTTGAGCTGCTTGGCGATGGTCAAGGTGGCGACATCGATGATGCTCAGGGTGCCGTCGTCGCGGTTGGTGACAAAGGCGAAGCGGCTGTCCTTGCTGAAGGCGATTTCGTGGTGGCCGCTGCCAGTTGCCAGGTGCTTGAGGGTCTTGAGGCTGGCGGTGTCGATCACCGTGACCCCGGAAAGCTCGGCCGACGGCGCGTTGTTGCCGACCCACAGCAAGCGCTCGTCCGGTTGCAAGGCCACGCGCACGGGCTGGCTGCCTGCGGCCACCGAGTCGAGCAGCTTGAATTGCTCACTGTCGATCACCGCGACTTCGCCCGCCGTGGGCATCGACACGAACACCCGCTTGTTGTCCCTGGGGGTGACCCAATCCATCGGTGGTTGCTTGATATCAATGCGGGTCATGGTGCTGGTGATGCCGCCCACCGAGACCGAGGGGTCGACTACCGAGACGCTGGCATCACGGTTCATCACCATCAGGAAGTAGCTGTTGAGGTCGAGCAGCGGCCGTGCTCCGATACTTGATTTAAGGAACACCCCGACCCGCGCCTTGCAACTCTGCTCGCGGCCCTGGGCCTGGTCAGCGGCGACGGTTTCGGGGTCGATCCAGGCACCGGGGGCAACGCCCGCCAGCGGTTGGCCCGACGCCTTGTCGGTGACGTTGAAACGCACATCGGCAAATTCACCCTCGCGCAACACGCCGTCTGCAGCCAGCGGCCGCACTTCGAGGGCCACCGACACGCCGTCACGTTCAAGCGTTTGGCCGGTCCAGGTGTCGGGCAGCGCGATGTCGCTTAGCAGGGTCGGTGGCGACGTGCGCCACACCCCGAGCCAGATCAGCGCAACCCCGACGACCAGGGCAACACTGGCGATTTTGATGGTCCTGTTCATGTCACATCTCCCCTTCAGATCTGTGCCTGCTTCACCGCGTCCCCCTGTGCGAGCGAGCCTGCTCGCGAAGAGGCCAGCACATCCAGCATTGATGTGTCTGACACTCCGCCTTCGCGAGCAGGCTCGCTCCCACAGGTATTGCGTTGTTTCCCGCCCTACGGCGCTGGCGCCGGTTCCGGTTCGTTGGTTACCCGCAACAATCCCCACAACCCGGAGGTGTTGCCGTAGGCGCCGTAGTCGCGGAACAGGTAGTCACCCGGTATCGCGTTGACACCCCCGGCGCTCGGCAGCATGAAGCTGAAGTGCGCTGCCGGCAGGACGCTCTCGCGGGCGCCGATGTACATCGACATCGGGTTGTAGCCGAACCGCACCGAACCCACCCCTGGCGTACCCATCGGATAACCACCGGTATCGCTCTTCTCTGGCTGGAACGGATTGGTCGACCAGACATGACCGTCAAGCTGGAAGGTCGTGCCGCGACTGCCGCCGGTAGGCATCAGGATGTGCGTACGGAACGGTTGTCCCGGCTTGGCATAAAGCACCGGAGTCTGTGGATCGCCGCCCACCAGCGCGTTGCTGAAAGCCATGTGTGCGTTAGGCACATCGCCATAGCCATGCCCGTCAGCGTGTCCGAACGGCGCATCGGGGGCGAGACCGAAGCGATACCACATCGGTTCTGTCTTGTAGTTGATGGCCATGCTGGAGTTGTCCTGCGGATCGGTCGGTACACCGGCCTCCGAGGCAATACCTTCCACCGGGCGACCATTGGCCCAGCGCATGTTCAACGCCTTCTGCCAGACCATTGCGAAGTCGCGGTAGGTGGTTTGCGCCGGTGCGGTGACGGTCGCATTCACCTTGCGCGCATCTTCAACCCAGGTAGCGCCGACAGGCAGGATGCTCATCGCCCCACCCAGGCCTTTTTGCGACTGCTTGATGACGTCCGCCGGCGTGATATTCAACCCACCGAACTCCACCGCAGTGGCGTTGATGTTGTCGACACTACGCCCAAGTTGCGTAATCGGTTTACCTTCACGTTCCAGGTGCCCGGCGTAGTACTGATACGTACGGCTCGGATACGCCCCGGTGCTGCCTACCCGCGGTGGCACCGTCTGGATCGGGTTGGTGCCGACGTTGGTCCCGTCGGATTTGGTGATGTCGTAAGCCAACAGTTGTGCGTGCAAGCCTACGGTGCTCGATGGCCGTATCAGGTTATTACTGAAGGTGGTCGAGCCCTCGCCGTTGTTGCGATCACGCTTGACCATACCCATCACCGATGCCGTCTGGGTCAAGTCTGGCATCACGCTCGGCAGACGGTTCTCCAGGGTGATGTTGATGCAGTCACCGGCCGCTGCACGCAGTACCAGCGGCTCGACAGGTACACCGGCTTTGAGCTTGCCGGTGGCCGGGTCGAGGTCGGCCTTGCGCACATAGAGGATCGCGGTCGGGTCATGCAAAGGCCCGCTTTGCCCGCCGATGGTGAAGGTCACACCGTCTGCAGGGTCGGTTACGGTGACCTGTGGAATGCTCACCGCCCGCGAGTTGAACACCAGGGTGCCGCCGGCCGGATTCAAGGGCCCGCCCACGTGTTGGCCGAGGCCCGCGGGATCACCGATGGTCAGGCCCAACGGATTGGTGAGGATGTCGTTGGCCAGCGCCGCGACCACTTCATAGTTGCGTTGCGGCGTCGGCCGGGTGCCGATGCCATTGGGGTTGGCGCCATACCTTGGGCAGACGCCGTCGAAGGCCACGGTGTTGCGCATACCCATCGGTTTCGGATTGGTCGGCAAGGCAAACAGATCGTTGCGCTGGGTGGTGTAGTTGCGCATCACGCCCCAGATTCCGCTCCAGTAGCCTTCAATGGATGCGTCCATCGAGTACAGGTAGTCACCGGTGGTGGCCGCCGAACTGGACAGCATCGAGACCGGCGCAACGAAGCCCATCTGCTCGGAGATGCCGATCATCTGCGACGCGCGCCAGCCGGAGTTGGAGCTGTTGCCGAAACCGGACCCACTTTGCAGCCACTTCACGCCGTGCAGGGTGACGTTGTGCTCCTCTTCATGACCGCCGGCATGCACCCGCAGCCGCACGTTGTCGCCGGTGTAGGTACGCAGCATCGGGGTGAACGGATCGCCAGGTTCGGCGCCGCCCTTGTTGATGTGCGGCGGGAACAGCGTGGTGCCGCCGGTGGGGCCGGTGGCCGAGGTAATCAGGTTCGGCGCCAGGTTCATCGCCGGGATTGCACGGTCGGTACGGCTTTGCATGGCGTACGCCAGGTCGCCGCCCAGGCCGTCGGCCTGCATGCCGCGCTTGCCGTCCGGGCCGACCTTGTTCGGGTCATACACCCGCAAGGCCAGCGGTTCGTTGCGATAGTTGACGACGAACATGCCCGGGTCATCCACCGAAATGGCTTGTGGGCAAGGCCGGCTTGGGCAGCCGGGCATCAGCCCGCCGCGGGCTTCAACCACCTGCTCCAGCAGGGTCTCGGCTTCCTTGCGCACTGGCGGGTTGATCGCGTAGCGGAAGCTGTCGGCGGTGGCCGGGAAGCTTTGCGCATCGGGTTTACCGTCAGGTCCGGCGCCCACGTACACGCCGGCTTCATAGGCGTGCTGGAAGTCGCTGTACTCGAGGAAGAACTCACGGAAGCTGTCGTTCTTGCCGTCGCCGTCCAGGTCACCGGTGGAAATCACCGCTTGCCACGAAGTCGGCCCGCCGTCCTGGCGCGCGCCGCTGTACAACGGCTCGCCGGTTTCGGCGTGGAACCAGGTGGAACCGGCAGGTTCGGCCAGCACGGTGGCATACAGGCCGATCTGTTGGTGAGTCGATGGGCCGAGGTGGTCGTGGGTAAAGATGGTGCCCAGGCCACGATCGACGCCTTTGGCGTTGACCACAGGGTCGACAAACCAGCGCTGCATCGCCGTACGTGCACCCACCCAATCGGCCCGTCCAAACTGGCCGAAGTACGGGTGGTTCTTGGCTTTCGGGCAAGCCGGCGTGCCGTCACGCGGATCGCTGCCCTGGCACTGGTTGAACTCGCGGATGGCGTGGATGCGTTCTTGCACAGCGCCCGGGGAGAGTACGCCGTCTTCGTAGTTCCAGCCGTTGGAGGAACCATCGGCCGACACCAGGTCCCACTTCGGCAGGTGAATGTGCTGGCCGATCACGTCGGTCGGCGTGCGCACCTGATAGTCGTCCATCTCATAGGTGGCCGGCACCAGGTTGGTTTGCTGGTACTGCACGCAGTCGAAGGTGTTCATGCGCATCACCAGGGGCTCTGGCGGACGCTGCTTGGTGATCACCGGCCAGGCGTCTTCCCAGAGCGCCAGGATGCGCGCTTGCGGGAAGTGGTAGCCGACCTTGTTGTACACCGCATCGAACTGGATGTTGGCCGCTTTGTAGATGCGCGGACGGTCGGCGGTGAAACTCGAGGAGCCGACGTAAGACATGCCATCGAGCCGCTCGCCGCTGTTGAATTCACCGGTGCCGGCGCTGCTGCTCAGGCGTTTCTGGCGGTCGTCCATGCACGGTTCGTAGTACGGCGCACCGGCCATGGGCAAGGCACCGTTGGTGCGGAAGGCCCGTGCCACGATTTGATTACCCGGCAACAGGGCGAAGCTTGGGTGGTCCTTCTTGGCGTGGAATGCCATGGCCGCCTGCTCGACTTCGGTGCCCTCTTCCGGCAGGTAAATCGGCTTGGCTCGGGTCACCGTCTTGGAGAAATCCAGCGACGTGGTTATGGTCTCGGCCTCGCCACCGGCAGACACGCCGTCCAGCGCATGGCGGCCCAAACCACCGTCCCAGCCACCGGACTGCGCCGGATCAAGGTCGGCCCACAAGGCTTTGCCCGTCGCTTTCAGGGCCTGCGCCGTGGCGGCATCAAGCATGTCCAGTGGCGGAGTCGGTGGGCGTTGGCCGACCGAGCTTTCCATGCCGCCAATCCAGAATGGATAGCCAGGGTTTTTCAGCGTGCCATCGGCGTTGCGGTTGGCTTCGCTGCGATCCACCAGCGCCAGGGAACCGATGGCCTGTGCGCCACCGTTGCCGCCATGGTGCTCGCCGTCATCGTCGTCTTCTTCATCGTCGTCATCGTCGTTGGCGGCCACCAGGGCCTGGCCGATTTTCGGTACGACCGCGACTTTGCCGGGCATCGGTGCCATGGCTTTGCCGGGCAGCGGCACCACCGCCGGGATCGGCGTGCCGGCAACGATCTCGCCATCGGGCAAGGCGCGCGCGCCAGCCGCGGGTTTACCGCTGCGCAGGGCATAAGGCTCGCTGTGGAATCCGTCGGGGCCTTGTTGCGACACTTCCAGCCTGGTGCCTTCTTCAAACACGTCGTGCACCCGCCACATGGACCACATGCCCTGGGCGAAGTGCGGGTAGAAGTGGCAGTGATAGATCGCATCGCCCGCTACCCGGTTGCGGTTGCCCGAACCGCCGTTGGCGATTTCATAGGTGTAGCCAGCACCCGGACCGATGCCCTGGGCGTCCACATAGTCGGAGTTGTCATCGTTGGGGTTGAACAGCCACTGATGCCCGTGCAGGTGGAAGATGTGCTGTTCATGGCCGTTGTGGGTGTTGCGGAATTTGACGAAGTCTCCGATGTAGCTGTGGTTGACGTTGGACGGCTCTGACGGATACAGCGCCATGGTCGCCTTGACGCCCACCTGATCGGCGCTCGGTGTCTGGCCGGGGGTAATGCCTTCCAGGCCGGCGTTGGCCGGTACGTCCACCAGCATCGCCACGTCACCCACGGTGTGGGAACTGAGGAAGAATTCTTCGTAGGCGCAGGACAGGCAATCGTGCATCGGGCCTACACCGAGACGGTTGGCCACGACTTCGGCACCCATGCCACCAGAGCCGTAGTTGATCATGAACGAATCGCGGGTCGGCTCCAGCACATGGGCCATCACCGGGTCGGCCCAGTAGGCTGGGAAGGCTTGGGTCGCGGCGGTTTCATCCTGGAATTGCGAGGCGAAATCGCGAAACGGCTCCAGTCGATTGGGAATGGCCGGGTTGCGTTTGCCCATGGCTTCCAGCGGATACGTCGAGGGCGGGAAGCTGCCATCGGCGTTGCTGCCCATGACGATCGCGTCACTCTCGCTGGAAATGATTTCATTGCCGTCGACCATATTGATGATCGGCGTACCGGCCTTGCCTTCACGGATCCACGGTTCGCGCTGCGGGTAACGCGCCTGGTAATCGACGATCGGCTGACCGGCCGGGGTGCGGCCGGTGGTCGCCAGGCGCATTTCTTCTTCGGTCACGGTGTTGCGGTAAGTACGCCCACCCTTGGGCACCACCACGACCTGGCCGAACAAGCCGTTGGCCACGTTGCCGGCCGCTCCTTCGCCACCGAAGGTTGCGCCACGGCTGCTGGCGGCGAACACCCCTTCGCGTTCGGCATACAAGGTGTAGGAGCGGCTGGCACCCGGAGCGATCAAGCTGTTGGCATTGCGGCCGGTGAACGAAGCGATGTCATCGATGCTGTTGACCGCTTGCATGCCGTTGACCTGGAAACCGACATGCCGGTCGGCGACCTGTTCGTCGACCTTGAAGATTTCGTTGTTGCCAACCTGGATGCCTTCTTCCTCGCCCTCCCCCTCCTCGTGGGAACCGGGGTTGGCCTGATAGGCCAGCAGGTTCTGCAGGTTGATGGTCAGGCAGTCACCGGCGGCCACCCGCAACACCAGCGGACGCGGACGCTTGTCGGGACGCAGCGACACCTTGCCCGGCACCGCCGCACCGCCCTGTGCCAGTGAGATGTCATGGTCATCGACCACATCGCGGCGCAGGGCGAACATCATGCCGTTGACGTTCTGCGCACCCAGGCGGTTGAACATCAGCGGCTGGTCCAGCGCCACGACGTTGGCCACCAGGTTGCGTTCACATCGTGCTGCCGCTTCGGCCAGCTCGATGCCGAACATCGACGCGGCCAACAGCAGCCATGGAAGGACGGATGGAGCGTGAAAAATGCCGGTCATGATCACGGGCCTCACTGTGGGTGCTCACAGGAATAATTCTCGACAAAATCCTTTGAGCAATCTGTATGCCATAAAAATTCTTTATAACTATCAATCGTTTAGAACAGCCATTTAACTCACCGGGGGATATTCCCCATTAATTCCCCACTTTTTTGCCGGGGCCACCATCCCCCAATGTTGGGGAAACCCTCCCCTGTCTGCGATCACAACGGCGCATCGGCGGCCAGTCCCTGCAGACGCCGGTATTGGTTCAAGACGTTGGGCACATAACGCTGGGTTTCGGCGAATGGCGGGATCACCCCGCCACGGCTGATGACCGCCTGAGGCCCTGCGTTGTAGGCGGCCACGGCGAGGGCGATGTCGTTGTCGAACAGGTTCATCAAGCGCTTGAGATATTTGGCCCCGCCCTGGATGTTGGCCTTGGGGTCGTAGACGTTTTTCACGCCCAACTCCCGGGCGGTGTCGGGCATCAGTTGCATCAAGCCGCCTGCGCCTTTGGGCGATACGGCACCCGCGTCGTAGTGGGATTCGGCCTGGATCACCGCGTGCAGCAGCGCCGCCGGCAACTGGTTGTCCATGGCGGCCTTGGAGACCAGCTCGGCATAGGGTCGCGCGGCAATCATTTGCGGCTGCCGGTCGAGGCTGACCACCGCCGCCTCGACCTCACGGACCACCCGTTCATATTGACGGCCGGGTCGATGGACGTTGGACAAGACGTAGTCGCCCTTGGCGTCCCTGGAAACAAAGACATCGGCCTGCGCAACGCCGGCCAGCAGCATCATGCCAAGCAATCCTGTGGTGAGAGTTTTCATTGTTCTACCTCCCCTGACCGGCCCCGAAAAATGGGGGTAATGCCCCAATGGCCGGTCGTGTAGCAGCCATACGCAAGCACTGTGCCGAAAGCGCCAGGGCCCGTGGCACGGGGAGTACAGAAGGATGCCCAAGCCTTTGCCCGTCATGTGCATGGCAATTGCATAAGCCTCTATCGCGACCCTTCTGCCGACTGTGTGAGGTCATCATGAAACAGCGACACGCTTTCGCCCTGCGCACGCAGCGCGGGTTCACATTGCTAGAACTATTGGTGGTGCTGGTGGTGCTGGGGCTGTTGGCCGGCATCGTCGCGCCGAAGTATTTCGCGCAATTGGGCCGCTCCGAAGTGAAGGTGGCCAAGGCGCAAATAGAAGGCCTGGGCAAGGCCCTGGACCTGTACCGCCTGGAGGTCGGCCATTACCCGTCGACCGAGCAGGGTTTGCAGGCACTGGTCACCGCCCCCAGCGATGAAGCCCACTGGACCGGCCCGTACTTGCAGAAAAAACTCCCGCAGGACCCATGGGGGCGTAACTACACCTACCGCTACCCTGGGGAAAACGGCGAGTACGACCTGCTGTCCATGGGCAAGGACGGGCAACCCGGCGGTGAAGGCGAGAACGCCGAAGTCACCAGTTGGCAATGATGGGGAATGGCGACCATGCGTTTTCACCTCAAGGCGGTAGGCAAGGCCGGTGTGGTTTCGATGACGGTCGAAGCGCCGGGCGACAGTGAAGCCCGGCGCATCGCCGAAGACCAGGGGCTGCGGGTGGTCAGCCTGCACGCCGAACGACACTGGCGGGCACTGCGCGTCAAGCAGCGTGAAACCTTCAACCTGGTGTTGTTCAGCCAGGAACTGACCACACTGCTCAATGCCGGCCTGCCGTTGATCGATGCGCTGGAAAGCCTGGCGGAAAAAGAGAATGCGCCGCAAGCCCGCAAGACTTTGAGCGAACTGGTGCGCCTGCTTTATGAAGGCAAATCGTTTTCCCAGGCATTGGCCCAACTGTCGGCAGTGTTTCCGCCGCTGTACGTGGCGTTGGTTCAGTCCAGTGAGAAAACCGGTGCCGTAGGCGATGCGCTGGGTCGATATGTCAGCTATCGCCAGCGCATGGACGAGGTTCGACAGAAGATCGTCAGCGCGTCGATCTACCCCATGCTGTTGCTGGTGGTGGGCGGTGGCGTGGTGCTGTTCTTGATGGGTTATGTCGTGCCGCGCTTCAGCCTGGTGTTCGAAGGGCTGGGGTCGAACCTGCCGTGGCTGTCGCAGATCCTGATGAGCAGCGGGATGTTCCTGCACGCCCACCAGGGCGAATTCTTTGGCGCACTGGCGGCGATCGTCATCGCCCTCGCCTTTCTGCAACGACAACCGGCCTTTCGTCGAGGCCTGGACCGCCTGATCGAAAAACTCCCGGCGGTGCACCAGCGCATCTTCATGTACGAATTGGCGCGTTTCTACCGTTCCCTGGGGATTTTGCTGCAAGGCGGCATTCCACTCGTCACCGCCATGGGCATGGTCCGCAACCTGCTCACCCCGGCCTCCCGATTGCGCCTGGACCAGGCCTGCGAACGGGTACGCGAGGGGCAGTCGTTGTCGACGGCGCTGGAACTCAATCACCTGGTGACCCCTGTGTCCCTGCGCCTGCTACGCGCCGGCGAGCAGTCCGGCAACCTCGGACAGATGATGGAGCGCAGCGCCGACTTCTACGACGAAGAAATCAGCCGCTGGATCGAATGGTTCGTGCGCCTGTTCGAACCCTTGCTCATGACCTTCATCGGCCTATTGATCGGGGTGATCGTGATTTTGATGTACATCCCGATATTCGAGCTGGCTTCCAGCATTCACTGAGCCCTCTGGGGACGGGGCCTGGCGGTTTGTTGCAGGATTTATCAACGTTGCACCGAATAAAATTTCAAGTTGAGGTGTTAACCGACGTACCTACTGGATTTTCCCTACCGAACGAAGCAGCACGCGGCATGGTTTATCAACGTTGCAAATGAAAAAAGAAGACGGAGATCGATATGCACATGAACAAGCTTTTGTTGGCTGTGGCTATTGGCGCAGTTCTGTCAGCGTCTACCGTACTGATTCCGGACAACTTGTCGGGGGTTTCGAGCGCTCAAGCTAAAGAAGGCGGTAGTGGTGGCGGTGGTGGCGGTCACGGCGGCGGCAGTGGTGGTGGTGGCGGCGGCGGTCACGGCGGCGGCAGTGGTGGTGGCGGCGGCGGCGGTCACGGTGGCGGCAGTGGTGGTGGCGGCGGCGGCGGTCACGGTGGCGGCAGTGGTGGTGGTGGCGGCGGCGGCGGTCACGGTGGCGGCAGTGGTGGCGGCGGCGGTGGTAATGGCGGCGGTCACGGCGGCAACAGCGGCGCCAGCGGTCATAGCGGCAGCGACCACGCTTCGGGGCACGCCGGCAATACAGCCTCGAATTCCGGGCGTAGCAGCAACCACGCCGAACCGGGTGACGATCACGGCGTACATCGCGCCGGCGAAGTCGGTGATGACCATGGGGTTCATCGCGCCGGTGATGACCATGGCGTGCACCGTGCCGGCGAAGTCGGCGACGATCGCGGCGTGCACCGTGCCGGTGAAGTCGGTGACGATCGCGGCCTGCATGCCGCCGGCGAGCCAGGTGACGATCGTGGCGTTCACGTCGGTGGCGAACCGGGCGACGACAAACGCGTCAACTGACCTGCTTTACCCCTTGCAGGAGCGAGCCTGCTCGCGAGAAACGTCCAGACAACGGATGCATTCAGACTGCCCGCGTCATCGTTGACGTCCATCGCGAGCATGCTCGCTCCTACAAGGGGTCCAGGCGGTCACGCAAAAACTCGATCAACGCCTGCACCGGTCGCGACGTCTGACGATGCTGCGGATACACCGCCGACAACGTCAGCGGCTGCGGTTGAAACTCCTCCAGCACCGCCATCAGTCGCCCGTCCTTCAGAGCCGAACCGACAATAAACGTCGGCAAATAGGCAATCCCCATCCCGGCAATCGCCGCGTCCTTGAGCAACTCGCCATTGTTGACCCGCATGCGCCCGGTGACGTTGACCAGCAACGGCTTGCCCTGCCCCTCAAAGCGCCATTGCACTTGACGCCCGTGGCCATAAGGCAGGCAGTCATGATGGTGCAAATCATCGGGTTTGAGCGGCGTGCCACGCTCCGCCAGGTAAGTCGGGCTTGCGCAATAGACACGCTGGACAGAGGCGATGCGCCGCGCGATCAGCGTCGAGTCTTCCAGTACTCCGATGCGCAAGGCCAGGTCATAACCTTCGCCGAGCAGATCCACCGGGCGATCGCTCAAGTCCACCTCCACCGTGACATCCCGATAGCGCTGCAAAAATTGCGGCAGCAGGCATCCCAGGTGCGCGAGCGCAAACGACAGCGGCGCACTCACTCGCAGGGTGCCACGCGGTTCGGTAGTCTGCCCAGCGATACCTTGCTCCACCTGCTCCACTTCACCGAGCAAGCGCAAGGCCGACTCGTAGTAACGCTGGCCCAGGGGCGTGACATCCAGCCGCCGGGTCGAGCGATTGAGCAGTCGCACGCCCAGTCGCTCCTCGAGTTGCATCAAGCGGCGGCTGACAAACTGCTTGGACAACCCCAGTTGATCGGCCGCGGCGGTGAAGCTGCCGGAGTCCATCACCTGGCAAAAAATTCGCATATCTTCGAACGGGTTCATTGTCATGCCTTTGGTTGACAGTCAGGCACTTTATAGCGACTTCTCCCCTTTTTATCACCCTATCGCATAACAATGTGGCAGCGAGCCTGCCCGCGAAGACGACAGGCCAGACACTGTTGCAGTGTCTGTCAAACCGTTTTCGCGAGCAGGCTCGCTCCCACAAGGTTCGCGTTTTGGCCGACGTTCTTACTTGGCGGTGAACGTGGTGTAGCTGTTGATCAAGTTGCGGTAGTTCGGCAGACGTTCGGACAGCAGGTTGGCCAGGCCTTCCATGTCGTTGCGCCAGTCGCCTTGCAGCTCGCAGGCCACGGAGAACCAGTTCAGCAGATGAGCACCGGCGGCCGACATGCGGGCCCAGGCAGCCTGTTGCACGGTGGTGTTGAAGGTGCCGGAAGCGTCCGTCACCACGAACACTTCAAAACCTTCGGCAATGGCCGACAGGGTCGGGAACGCAACGCACACGTCCGTTACCACGCCGGCGATGATCAGTTGCTTGCGACCGGTGGCCTTCACGGCCTTGACGAAGTCTTCGTTGTCCCAGGCGTTGATCTGGCCCGGACGGGCAATGAACGGCGCATCCGGGAACTGCGCCTTGAGCTCCGGCACGATCGGACCGTTAGGCCCTTTATCGAAACTGGTGGTGAGGATGGTCGGCAGCTTGAAGAACTTGGCGATGTCGCCCAGGGCCAGCACATTGTTCTTGAACTCGTTAGGCGAGAAATCCTGCACCAGCGAGATCAGGCCGGTCTGGTGATCGACCAGCAGCACAACAGCGTCGTCTTTGTTCAAGCGAGAGTACGGTACGTTGCTCATGAATAAACTCCTTGGTGGATGGTTGTCGCTTGCTGCGCGCGACCAGGAGGCCGGCGCTTATGGGTATTCGTCAAAAAGCAAAGCACGAGCAGCCGAAGGCGCCCCAGAAACCGGCAAAATCACTGACGGGTGCATTCGACAGACGCGCCCGTTCATGGCTGTGCGAGTGCACCGCGCAGGGACCGCTGCACTGGTGAACCTGCGCCTGCAGCGGCGAGTTCGGCCGCCAGTGCCCCGGTACTTTCACCACCGGCGACCAGTCCGGCAGCACCGGCACGCTGGCAGGTCCCAGCTTCTCGAAATCCCCGGCGGCATACACCACCTTGCCGCCGACCACGGTCAGTACCGACTCGATCCATTTGATCGCTTCTTCCTCGACGCTGAAAAAGTCCGCGCTCAATGCGGCCACGTCCGCCAGTTGCCCAACCTTGATCTGACCTTTCTTGCCCTGCTCGGAAGAAAACCAGGCGCTGCCATGGGTGAACAGTTCCAGCGCGGTCTGCCGCGACAAGCCCTCGGCGTGCAACGCCAGGCCACCGACGGTGCGACCGCTGACCATCCAGTACAGCGAGGTCCAGGGGTTATAACTCGACACCCGCGTCGCGTCGGTGCCGGCACCGACCGGCACACCTTCGGCCAGCATGCGCTGGATCGGCGGCGTGGCTTCGGCCGCCTTGGCGCCGTAGCGCTCAACGAAATATTCACCCTGGAACGCCATGCGATCCTGAATCGCGATGCCGCCACCCAACGCCCTCACCCGCTCGATGTTGTGTGGGGTGATGGTTTCGGCGTGGTCGAAGAACCAAGGCAAACCGTTGAACGGTATGTCACGGTTGACCTTCTCGAACACGTCGAGCATGCGGCTGATGGACTCGTCGTAGGTGGCGTGCAAACGGAACGGCCAGCGCTGTTCGACCAGATGGCGCACCACCGGCTCAAGCTCGTCTTCCATGCTTTGCGGCAGGTCTGGGCGCGGTTCGAGGAAGTCCTCGAAATCCGCCGCCGAAAACACCAGCATCTCCCCGGCGCCGTTGTGCCGCAGGTAGTCGTCGCCCTGATGCAACTTGACGCTGCCGGTCCAGTTCTGGAAATCCGCCAGCTCTTCCTTGGGCTTCTGGGTAAACAGGTTGTAGGCGATGCGAATGGTCAGTTGCTGGTCCTTGGCCAACTGCTCGATCACCTGATAGTCGTCCGGATAATTCTGGAAACCACCGCCGGCATCGATGGCGCTGGTCAGTCCCAGGCGATTGAGTTCGCGCATGAACTGGCGCGTCGAGTTGACCTGATACTCCAGCGGCAACTTCGGCCCCTTGGCCAGCGTCGAGTACAGAATCATCGCGTTGGGGCGCGCCACCAGCATTCCGGTGGGGTTGCCATTGGCGTCGCGCACGATCTCGCCACCCGGCGGGTTCGGCGTATCGCGGGTGTAGCCGGCAACGCGCAGCGCCGCACGGTTGAGCAAGGCGCGGTCGTACAAATGCAGGACGAACACCGGGGTATCGGGCGCGGCCTGGTTAAGCTCTTCGAGCGTCGGCATGCGCTTTTCGGCGAACTGGAATTCATTCCAGCCCCCGACCACCCGCACCCATTGCGGCGTTGGCGTCCGGTCGGCCTGCTCCTTGAGCATACGCAGCGCATCGGCCAGCGACGGCACACCTTCCCAGCGCAGTTCGAGGTTGTAGTTCAAGCCGCCACGAATCAGGTGCAAGTGCGAGTCGTTGAGCCCGGGAATCACGCAACGGCCCTTGAGGTCGATCACTTGCGTGCCCGAGCCACGCAACGCCATGGCCTCGGCATCGCTCCCCACTGCGACAAAGCGGCCATCACGGATGGCTACCGCACTGGCGTGTGGGTTCTCACGGTCTACGGTATGAAATTGGCCATTGAACAGAATCAGGTCGGCGTTCATCGCGTTTCCTTGGGCGAAGTGGATGAGGACAGCCAGGGCGCGAACAAGCGCGTCGCCATCGGCATGAACAGGTACACCACCGACAGCACGATGGTCAGGGTGATCAGGAATGTCGCGACCACGTATTGGGAGAGAAAGGCGTTGAGTTGCAACAGCGGTCCCCAGAGCAACGGCACCAGCAAGGTATGCGGCAGAATCACCAACAGCGTGACCACAGCCTGCTTCCAGCGCGGCGGCGGCGAGCCCGTCTCGGCCTGCGGGGCGAACCAGAATTCGTTGACCGGATTGACCTCGGTCTGGTCGCCGTCGGCCAGCATCGGCGTGGCTTCTTTGACCAACGCCTGGCGTTGCGGCGAATCGAGCCAGCGCTGCATCGCGCCGGGGGAACAAAAACGCAAGACGCAAGTGTACATGTCGAGGCCGGCGTTCTTGCCGCGCATCACATCCACACCCAGGTGCCCTTCCTGCTGTCCGGCGACACTGACAATATTGCGCAGCCAAGCCTCGTAGGGCACTTCAAAACCGGCTTTGACCCGGTGTTTGATAACCAGGGTCACGACCTCCTCGAAAGGCGAGTCGGGCACGTTGGAATCAGGCATGACGCAGGGCTCCGGCGAAACGATAGGGGGGGCGAACAGACAACCACGGGAGTTGATCGCCGCTATTGAGTTGGATAGTGCCGTTGCGGAGAAGAAAAAAATTGAATGTACGTGCTGTCTTTGCGAGGGGACGCGCAGCCACGGGACAACAGGGGTCGTTGTGGTCGCGCGCTTGCTCGCGATGGCGCAGCGTGTCAGTTAATATAGCTGTTGAATGACGAACCGCATTCGCGAGCAGGCTCGCTCCCACAGTGGGTCCGTGTACATCTGCAGGAAACAGGTCGGCTGTCAGGCCGCCATCGCGAGCAGGCTCACTCCTACAGTGGGTCTGTGTACATCTGCAGGAACCAGGTCGGCTTGGAGGCCGCCTTCGCTGGCAAGCCAGCTCCCACAGGGGATGGGTACATCTGCCAGATGTTGGTCGGCTGTAAGGCCGCATTCGCGAGCAAGCCCGCTCCCACAGGAGATTGGGCACATCAGGAAGGTCAGGTCGGCTGGGAGGCCGCCTTCGCTGGCAAGCCAGCTCCTACAGAAAAGCAAAAGCAAAGCGGCGTACACCACCCCGCTCTTCACCACTCATCAGGCCGAGCGTTAGCTCGCCTTCAGCTTTTGATCTTGATCTTGATCTAGGGACTCGCCGTAAGGGCGAAACCATAAGCCGCCGTTACCGCAGCAACGGATATGTACTCAAACAACCAGGTCGACTACCAGGCCGCCAAGGTCAAGCCAGAACAGCCAAAGGCTCAGACATGAACTGACTGATGCGCGACCGCAACCAGCGCTCCGCCGGATCATTGTCATGCACCCCACTCCACGCCATCGACAACTGCGCCGCGGCAATCTCGAACGGCGGATCTTCAGCGCGCAAGCCACACCCCTCCACCAACGCACAAGCTGCATAATCGGGCACCGTGGCAATCATCTCGGTCCCGGCGAGCAACGCGCGCAAACCACTGAACTGCGGAACCCCCAGCACCACACGGCGGGTGCGACCCACCTTCGCCAGATCCAGATCGATATTGCCGCTCAGGTCTCCGGAAAACGAGACCATCGCATGGGGACGCGCACAATACTCATCCAGGGTCAGCGTTCCTGGTCGCTTGTCACCGCGCAGCACTTTGCAGGGAATATCGCGCAGTTTCTTGCGCTTGGCATTGGCCGGCAACTCGGTGGTGTAGCTGACGCCCACGGAAATTTCCCCCGACGCCAGTAAGGCCGGCATCAGCAGGTAATTGGCCCGGCGTACCACCACGACAATGCCCGGTGCTTCTTCCTGCAGCTTGCTCAGCAGTGGCGGGAACAACCCGAACTCGGCATCGTCCGACAGGCCAATGCGAAACACATCGCAACTGGTCGCCGGATCGAACTCCTTGGCACGACTGACCGCGCCGGAAATGGTATCCATCGCCGGTTGCAGTTCCTTGAGAATCGCCAATGCCCGCGCCGTCGGCTCCATGCTTCTACCGTTGCGCAACAGCAAAGGGTCATCGAACAGATCGCGCAACCGTCCCAGGGCCGCGCTCACGGCAGGCTGGCCCATGAACAGTTTTTCCGCGACGCGGGTCAGGTTCTTCTCGAACATCAAGGCTTCGAAAATCACCAACAGGTTCATGTCGACGCGGCGCAGATCGTTACGGTTCATAGGCACGGTTCCTTTTTGTGTTGAGCCAGGCGCGAGGCAGCGATTGTGTCTGACTTTACGCAAGAGTGCCCGCCATGGACGAGGAATTAACAACGTTTAACTCGCAAGCCAGAGCCCTGGAGTTCAAGAATGAAGCCTACCGACACGGACATTCGCCATGGCTCAGTTGCAGCAAAGCGCCGCCCGCGCGGCAGTCGCACACACACAAGGCAAAAGCACCAGCGGCCTCAGTCCGCAGCGCGAGCGGTTGGTCAAACGACTGATCCTCGAGCGCCTCGGAGAAACCCTGCAAGTGACCGAGCTGGCCCAGGCCTGTTCGCTGTCGCGCAGTCATTTTTCCCGGGCGTTCAAGTGCAGCACCGGTTGCTCACCCCAGGAATGGATCCGCCAACAACGCATCGCCCGGGCCAAGCTGCTGATCCAGCACACTGACCTGAGCCTGACGCAAATCAGCCTCGAATGCGGCTTCTGCGACCAGGCGCATTTCTGCCACATGTTCACCCGCAGTGAAGGCATCAATCCGTTTGCCTGGCGTTGCCGCACAGTACGCGCCCTTCCCGCCTCACCCGCACAAACATCCCTGCAAGAGCCGGCGATGGCGACTTCGCGAACGCCATCGCCGGCATACATCAACCCTTGAGGAATGCCAGCAGATCGGCGTTGAGCTGATCCTTGTGGGTGTCTGTCAGGCCATGGGGCGCGCCAGGGTAGACCAACAGCTGCGAATCTTTCACCAATCCTGCCGACGCGATACCCGCGGCCTCGATCGGCACCACCTGGTCGGCGTCGCCGTGCACCACCAGCGTCGGCACGTCGAATTTCTTCAGGTCTTCGGTAAAATCGGTTTCCGAGAATGCCTTGATGCAGTCGTAGGCGTTCTTGTGGCCGGCGGTCATGCCCTGCATCCAGAACCAGTCGATCATGCCCTGGGACGGTGTGGCGCCGGGCTGGTTAAAACCGAAGAACGGGCCGCTGGCGAGGTCCTTGTACAGCTGCGAGCGGTTCACCAGCGAAGCCTGGCGAATGCCGTCGAACACTTCGATCGGCAGGCCGCCGGGATTGGCGTCGGTCTTGAGCATCAGCGGTGGCACGGAGGAAATCAGCCCGGCCTTGGCCACCCGCCCGGTACCGTGACGACCGATGTAGCGCGCCACTTCACCGCCACCGGTGGAGAAGCCGAACAGCACGACGTTGTGCAAGTCCAGGTGTTCGATCAATTGCGCCAGGTCATCGGCGTAGGTGTCCATGTCGTTGCCGAACCATGGCTGGCTGGAACGGCCATGTCCACGGCGGTCGTGGGCAATGACGCGGTAGCCCTGGGTGGCCAGGAACAACATCTGCGATTCCCAACTGTCGGCATTGAGTGGCCAACCGTGGCTGAAGACGATCGGCTGACCGCTCCCCCAATCCTTGAAATAGATCTCGGTGCCGTCGCGGGTGGTGAACGTACTCATGGGGTGTGCTCCTTACGTGGGGTTGAGGTCAATCAATCGGATGTGCGGCGCATTCGCTCGGCCAGCCGCGCCACGCGCTCGCCCAGGTGTGCCGCGGTGCAGCGGTCCTCGGCGGGCGGTGCGAGGTCGGGGGACTGTTCGACATTCGACTGGGCCATGGCGCCCAACGAACTGCCCAGCCGGTTCATCTGGCCGTCGAATTCGCCCGTGGCGGAGCGCGCGGGCAGCAGGTCGAGGCCGACCCAGATCATCGAATGCTGGGCCGCGAAAACCGCCATCTGCAGCAGGGTGTTGAGTTTGTCGCCGCACAGGCAGCCGGAATTGGTGAAGCCGGCAGCCAGCTTGTCGCGCCAGGGTTGCGCCAGGTAAAACGCCGCCGTAGCCTCCATGAAGGCCTTGAAGGCTGCCGAAGCGCTGCCCATGTAGGTCGGGGCACCGAAAATGATCGCGTCGGCGTGGTGCAAACACGCCCAGTGTTCGCCCACGTCTTCGACGGCAATGAGTCGGCAGGTGCTACCCACGTGCCGTTGCACACCCTGGGCCACGGCTTCGGCCATGACCCGGGTGTGCCCGTAACCGCTGTGATAGACCACCACCACGCTGCTCATCTCTGGCGTCCTCCAGACATGTAGAATCCATTTAGGGTTCGCAGTCTTGGCGTAGACCGGACGCACGACGAGTTAAACGTTGTTAATTTTCCCAGGCACGCCAAAAGCCCCGGCGACCCGGTTTAATGCATCTTCGACCAATGTTCACGGGACCGCCCGCCATTACCTGATACACGACATTCAATGCGTTTGAGCAACAGTCACTCGCGCAGCGCATTGCAAGGCGGCAAAAACCTGAGGAATATGCTCGAAAAGCGCGTCCCAGACGCATGCATACAGGAGTGAACCGTTGACCCTCGCCCCCGAACAGGCTGTGCATTTCGGCCCCTACAGGATCTACCCCGGACGACGTCTGGTGATGGAATCCGAACGGCCCCTGCGCCTGGGCCGACGCGCCATGGACATCCTGTTGATCCTGCTGGAGCACGCCGGGAAGGTTGTCAGCAAGCAGGACTTGATGGCGCAAGTCTGGCCCGACAGCGTGGTGGAAGAGATCAACCTGCGGGTACACATGGCAGCCTTGCGCAAAGCCCTTGGCGACGGTCAGGCCGGCCAGCGCTACATTGTCACCGTGGCCCAGCGTGGCTACAGCTTTGTTGCGCCGTGCGCGCTGGAGCACAGCGGGCAAGGCCTACACAGCGACGCCGGGACATTGAGTGGCCACAACCTGCCCTTGCGCAGCACCCGTCTGATCGGTCGTCAGGTGCTGGTCGACAACCTGGTGGCGCAGCTGCCACGCCAGCGTTTCATCACCCTCGTCGGCCCCGGCGGTATCGGCAAGACCACGGTCGCGCTGCGCGTTGCCGAGCAACTGATCGGCCATTACCGAGATGGCATCCGCCTGCTGGACCTGGCACCGATCAACGATCCAGCGATGGTCTGCGGTCACCTGGCGGCAGTGCTGGAACTGTCCCTGCACGACAGCGAACCGATGAACAGCCTCGCCACGTTCCTGCGCGAACGGCATATGTTGCTGGTCATCGACAACTGCGAACACTTGGTCGACAGCCTGGCATTGCTGTGTGAAAGCCTGCTGCGTGGCGCGCCGCAGGTGCATATCCTGGCCACCAGCCGCGAGAGCCTGCGAGCCGAAGGCGAATACGTGCAGCGCCTGGAATCACTGGACTGCCCTCCGCCCATTGCCGTGCTGGACCACACCCAAGCGCTGGGTTTTTCCGCAGTGCAGCTATTTGTCGAGCGGGCCATGGCCAACCACGACAGCTTTGAACTGACCGACGCCCAATTGCCGCTGGTGATCGATATCTGCCGGCGCCTGGACGGTATTCCGCTGGCCCTGGAACTGGCGGCCGCGCAGGTCGCGAACCTTGGCCTGCAGGGTTTGCTGACGCAGTTGCAGCAAAGCTTTGGCCGACTGACCCACAGCAACCCGACGACCCTGGGCCGGCACCAGACCCTGCGCACGACGCTGGACTGGAGCTTCAACCTGCTCAATGCCTGCGAACAAACCTGCCTGCGTCGACTCGGCATCTTCCGCGGTGGCTTTACCCTGGAATCGGCGGCGGCGGTGATCGTGGGTGAACACATTGAACCGAGCGAGGTGTTTGGCTCGATCACGCAATTGGTGGCCAAGTCGCTGTTGAACGTGGACGTCGGTGACGAAGCGGTTTTCTACCGCCTGCTCGACACCACCCGCAGTTATGCCCTGGAAAAACTCGAACAGTGCGCTGAATTGCCCGCTACCCGCGACCGTCACGCCCAGAGATGCCTGGTACTGATGCAGCAGGCGCAAAACGACTGGGAGCATATTCCCACCGGGCAATGGATCGAACGGTATGCCCGCAGCCTCGAAGACCTGCGCGCGGCGCTCGACTGGGGGCTGTCTGCGCCAGGCCCGCATGCGTTGGCGATCCGCCTGACCGCGACATCCACGCCACTGTGGCAGGAACTGTCGCTACTGAACGAGTACGGCGGTTATGTGCGCAAGGCCCTGACGCTCCTCGACGCAGCACCCGAGCCCTGTCCGCGCTTGAAAATGCTGCTGAAACTGGCTTTGGGCAGTACCAGTTATCACACCCAGGGCGGCACTGCGCAAACCGTCGAAGCCTTCGTCAGCGCACGGGCCCTGGCCATTCACTGCAACGATGTGGCCGGTCAGTTGCGCGCCATTTCCGGGCACCTGGCCGTCAACCTCAGTTGCGGCCACTATCAAATGGCCCTGGAACAGAGCGAGCAATTCGACCGACTGGGGCTGCACAATGACGCCGCACTGTCCTTGAGCACCCATCGCCTGCGCGTGCTGACCCTGCACTTTGCCGGCGACCAGCAACGGGCGCGGATGAACGCCGAAGAGGTGATCCAGCGCATGGCCCACAGCGGTCATCTCAATCGCTTCACCCATGGGTTTGGCGTGCAATACGACCAGAGCGTCGCCGCCCTGACCATCCTGGCCCGCATCCTCTGGATTCAAGGCCACCCCGAGCAAGCCTGGCGTACGGCCCGGCAGGCGCTGGACGTTGCGCTGCAGATCAACCATGGCACATCGATCTGCTACACCCTGGCCCTGTCGGGCTGCCTGATCGCCCATTACAACGGCGACAGGCAAACCGCTCGCGAACTCTTGCGCCTGCTGCTGGAGCAAGCGCAGAAGCACTCGGTGCTGCTGTTCCATACCTGGGCTCGACACTATGCGCAGGTCATCGACAGTGCCGACGCCCAGGCGTCACCTCGTCCGGGTGCGGGTTTGATCAAGGAAATCATGGTCACCCTCGACAGCGGCCTGGTCGATGACGATTTACTGCAACGCGCCGAAACCGGCGCGGCAGGCTGGAGCACCGCGGAGATTCTGCGGGCCAGGGCCAATGCGCTGCTGGCGGCCGATTGCCCGGTGAAAAACTGTACCGCCGAGACCCTGTTGATCAAGGCGCTCAACATAGCAAAAGCCCAGGGTGCCCTGGCCTGGGAGCTGCGTAGCGCCACCTCGCTGGCGCGGCTTTGGCAACGCCAGGGCCGCTACCGACAAGCCCGGGAGTTGCTGTCGCCGGTCTACCAGCGGTTTACCGAAGGCCATGCCACCCCGGACCTGGTCGCTGTACAACGGTTACTCGCAGAGTTGCAGGGCCATGGGCCTGGCTGAAGGTCGGCGGCTGTGACTGACGTAGCCGGCGTAGCGCATTTCGTAGGTGCGCAAGGCCCCGCTCTGTTCGAGTTTTTCCAGGGCATAGCAGCGGGTCGTATTGAGCAAGCGATAACGGGTCACACCCCGGACTTGCTCCACCGACACCAGCGATTTGAGCGCCAGGCTCTCCATGGTGCTGGCCAGACTCGACGGCGGCAGCATTGCGCAACTGATCACCTCCAGCGCCGCGTCATTAGTAAACGCCGACTTGAACACTGCCAGACGCTGCAACACGGTTTGCTCCATCGGTGCCAGCCGCTCATAGCTCCAGTCCAGGGCCGCTTTCAGGGTCTGGTGCCGCGGGACTGCCGTGCGTCGCCCCTGGGTCAGCATCTGAAAACAGTTATCCAGTTGCGCCTGCAGTCCCACCAGCGCCAGTGCATCGATCTGCGCGGCGGCAAGCTCGATGGCCAAGGGCAAACCATCGAGTCGCCGACAGATTTCGCGCACAGCCTTGAGGTCCTGCTCGCGCAGGGCAAATCCTTGCTGGCGAGCTCGGGCGCGGCTGACGAACAGCTGCACCGCCGAATAACTCATGACCTCATCGAGACTGCACAATGCCGACGCGGGGGGTACCAACAGTGGCGGTAAAGGCAGGAGCACTTCCTCGGTGACCCGCAGCGGTTCACGACTGGTGACCAGGATCGACAGGCGAGGTGCCGACGTCAGCAACGCCTCGACCAACGTCCGGCAGCCTTCCAGCAGGTGTTCGCAATTGTCCAGGACCAGCAATGCATGCCAGCGCCCCAGCGCGTCCACGTCCGCTCCGATGCCCAGCGGCAAGGTGCGCGTCAGATGCTCGACCAGTTGCGCCGGGTCATCGATCAGCGCCAGATCCACCCGCCACACGCCATCGCGATAGTGCTGCAACAGCAATTCAGCGACACGCAGCGCAACGGTGGTCTTGCCGATGCCACAGGGCCCGACCAGTGTCATGCAACGGCGCACCGGCAACTGGCGCACCAGACTGCCGACAACTGCGTCGCGACCAGTAATGGGCGTAAGCCGTGCCGGCAAATTGTGCGCCGGGCTCGCAAAGGCGTCGCAGGGCCATGGAGTCACCTCCAGCGCCTGTCGCACTGGCGCGACAAAGCTGTAGCCACGTTCAGGAATAGTGGCGATGTAGCATTGCCCGTCGTGCCCGCCCTGTCCGTCACGAAAGACCCGACGCAGCGCCGCAATGTGCACGCGCAAGTTGATTTCCTCGACCACCGACCTTGGCCAGACCCGGGCGATCAGCTCGTCTTTGCTGACCACCGAGCCTGCACGCTCGACCAGCACCTGCAGGATATCCAACGCGCGCCCGCCCAGGCGCAACGGCTGATCACCTTCCAGGACCAGTCGCTGCTGGAGGTGGAACGCGTAGGGACCGAAGTGCAACACCGCGTCGCTGGTTACGTTTGTAAGGCTGTTCATCCACTGTCACCCGCTGGAAAACTGCACGGCACGCAGAACCTTCCAGGCGCTGCGTGCCTTCATTGCAATGAGCTCAGCGGTATCTTGGCAGGCCCGGGTGACGGTACAACAGCCACGGGGGGAGCGTCACGGCCATTAGGGTGCGCACGACGGACAAGGGCTAGCTGAATTGCTCACGATACTGGGTCGGGGTCAGGCCAAGCTTTTCACTGAACAGGAAACGCATGTGCCGCACGCTGCCGAATCCACTTTTGAACGCTACGGTCTTGAGCGGCAAGTCACCGGATTCCAGCAGGCTCCTGGCGCAGTCGATACGTGCGCTTTGCAGAAACTCCATGGGTGTCATGTTCACTTCCCGGGCGAAGACCCTGGCGAAATGCCGCGGGCTCATATTCGCCAGGCCGGCCATGCGTTCAATGCTGAAGGTTTCGTCCAGATGTTCGAGCACATGGTTCTGCACCCGGGTAATCGCCGTTTCGTGCGCAGCCACTGCCGCCATCAACGGGCTGAACTGCGCCTGGCCACCCTGGCGCTTCATGACCACCAACAACACCTTGGCCACGTCCTGGGCAACCTTCTTGCCATGGTCTTGGGCGACCACCGCCAGCGCCAGGTCAATGCCGGCGGTGACGCCGCCGGAAGTGATGAGGTTGCGGTCCTGGACATAAATCTGGTCGGTCTCGACCGTGGCCTGGGGGAACGCCTTGATCAACCGGTCGGTGTAATGCCAGTGGGTGGTCACGCGATAGCCGTCGAGCAAACAGGCGTGTCCCAGCACAAACGCCCCGGTACAGATCGAACCATAGGTTTTCGATCGACTGACGTTGTGCTTGAGCCACTCGAGCAAGGGCGGATGTTTTTCGTTGTAGGCACCAGGCCCACCGGGCACCAGCAGCAAATCAAAGCCATCACAGGCCTGGTCGACAGGCAGGTCCGCCTGCACCTTCACGCCATTGGACGCCCTCAAGGCGCCGGGCTCGGTGCCAAGGGTCGTCAGTACATAGTGGTCATCGGGTTTCAAGTAACGATTGGCAATGGAAAACACCTCCATGGGCCCGGCCATATCGAGCAGGAGAAAGTCGGGAAACAGCACCATTGCGACAGTTTTCATGGGTTCAACATCACTGGAAAAAAAGGATATGTACTGCGCACTTGTGGGAGCGGGCCCTCAGACGCATTATTGTCAACTTGAAAGAGACAGTATTTCAATTTTCAGCTACTTATTGCATCAATCGATAAATATTAACCTTCTCCTCACTCGGACGAATTGACGTCCCCACAGGAGATTTCATCATGCTGACCCTTCGCAAAGCATCGGATCGTGGCCTGGCCAATCACGGTTGGCTGAAGTCGTTCCATACCTTTTCCTTCGCCAGTTATCGCAACCCGAAGGAACAGGGTTTTTCCGACCTGCTGGTGATCAACGATGACCGCGTGGCAGCCGGCAAGGGTTTCGGCCAGCATCCGCACCGCGACATGGAGATTTTCTCCTATGTGCTCGAGGGTGCGCTGGAACACAAGGATACCTTGGGCACTGGCTCGGTGATCCGTCCCGGCGACGTACAGTTGATGAGTGCCGGCAGCGGCGTGGCGCACAGTGAGTACAACCACTCGGACTCGCGCCCCGTGCACTTCCTGCAAATCTGGATCGTCCCGGACGTCAGCGGAGCCAAACCGCGCTATCAGCAAGAACACTTCAGCACCCAGAAGAAGCGCGGTCGCCTGCAATTGATCATCTCCCCCGATGGCGCCAAGGGCTCACTGAAAGTGCGCCAGGATGCGCGAGTGTATGCCGGCCTGATCGATGGCAAGGAAACTGCGACCCTGGAACTGGCCGCCAATCGCTACGCCTACGTGCATGTGGCGCGCGGTCACGTCGAACTCAACGGCGTGCCGATGCAGGCAGGCGACGGTGTGCGGGTTCGCGAAGAACAGTTGCTGACCCTGAGCAATGGGGTGGATGCCGAGGTGCTGGTGTTCGATCTGCGGCCGCAAGAACTGCCAGAAATGCCGTAATAAACCTGTAGGAGCGACCATGCTCCGGGTGGCGTTCCGACGAAAAACCTGAGCACGCCACGGGGTGTCAGGTTTATAGCGTCATCGGTAACGTCTATCGCGAGCATGCTCGCTCCTACAAGGTCCCGGAAAAACCTTCGACAATCTCATCAATCACCGCACGGACCCTCGCGGTATGCCGAAGGTCCGCGTGGGTCACCAGCCACACGTCATACGGTAACGTGCGCGTGCGCTCCGGCCACAGCCGGACCAGTCCATCCTTCTCTCCCATGTACACCGAAATTTCCCCGATCCCGATCCCCGCGGCAATCGAACGCCGCACCAGCAGGCTGGAATTCAAGCTCGCGGCGATCCGCCCGCGCACCACGGGTTCGTTGACCAGTGTCATGTCCTTGCCGGCCTGCAGGTACGGTTGATACACCACCAGATCATGCCCATCGAACGCCGAGCCCGGCTCGGGTATGCCGTGGGCGTCCACGTAGGCTTGCGAGGCGAACAGGCCCACCGGCCAACGGGCGATTCGCCGGGCTATGAGGTCCGGGTTGTCCGGCCGGGTATTGCGCACGGCGATGTCGGCTTCGCGCTTGGCCAGGCTGAAGATTTGTGTCGAGGCGTCCAGTTGCACCCGCACGTCGGGGTGACGTTGATGCAAGCGAGCGACGGCCGGGATCAGGAAGTCGATGGCCAGAGAGTCGGTCGTAGTCACCCGCACGATGCCCGTCAACCGGTCGTCGAGGCCCTGGATGCGCCGCTGCAGTTCCAGAGCCGAATGCTCCATTTTCTCAACCGCGCGCATCGCCGCTTCGCCCACGGCTGTCAGCGCGTACCCGTCGCTGGTGCGCAGGAACAACGTGGCGCTCAATGATTTTTCCAGCGCAGTGATGCGCCGTCCCACCGTGGCCTGATCGACACCCAATACCCGCGCGGCACCGCGCAGTGTTGATTCGCGGCAGACCGCGAGAAACACCCGTGCGTCATCCCAATTCATCAGGTCCTCCATCAGATGCATTTACGCATCACCATAGCGCGAAATCGCTGCATTAGTGCATCACAGAAGTTGGTTAAGCTGATCACCAGTAAAAAATCTGCAGGAGAGCGCTCATGCTCACTCCCACGAACACCCCACGTAACGCATTCTGGCTACCGATCCTTGCCGGCCTGTGCGCCAGCCTGGTCAGCATCGGCCTGGCGCGGTTTGCCTATACGCCGTTGATTCCCTCGCTGATCCAGGCCCATTGGTTTTCCGCCAGCGACGTGGTGTACCTCGGCGCCGCCAACCTGGTGGGCTACCTGGTCGGTGCACTGGTCGGCCAGCCGCTGGCACGTCGCACGTCCAACAAAAGCGCACTGCGGCTGATGATGCTGGCGGTCACCCTGTCGTTCTTCGCCTGTGCGTTCCCCTTGTCGGTGAGCTGGTTTTTCGGCTGGCGTTTACTCTACGGTGTCGCCGGCGGCGCGATCATGGTGCTGGTGGCGGCCACGGTGTTGCCCCATGTGCCCGCCTCGCGCCGAGGCCTGGCCAGTGGCGCGATCTTTCTCGGCATAGGGCTGGGCATTGCCGGTTCGGGAACGATCGTTCCGCCGTTGCTGAGCCTGGGCCTGCAGCAAACCTGGCTCGGCCTCGGTTTGCTGGCACTGATCCTGACCGCCATCAGCTGGTTTGGCTGGCCGGCGGTCGCACGCCAGGCAATGACGACAGAGACGCACCATGGCGCGCCGACCCGCACCCACCCGGGTGTCTACCTGCTGTTCGCCCAATACGCACTCATGGCGGCGGGGCTGGTGCCGGCCATGGTATTCCTGGTGGATTACGTGGCTCGCGGCCTCGGCGCCGGGCAACATGTCGGCGCACTGATCTGGGTGATGTACGGCCTCGGCGCGATTGTCGGGCCGGTGAGCTATGGTTTTCTTGCGGATCAGTTGGGCGCCAAGCGCAGTATCCGCCTGGTGTTGCTGGTGCAGGCGATTGCCGTGGCTGCGCTGTCGGTATCCAGCGCCTTCGCCTCATTGGCCGTGCTGGCGCTGATCCTCGGATCGTTCCCACCCGGCATCGTGCCGCTGGCACTGGCACGGGTTCACGAACTGGTCCCTGGGCATCATCAGCAACAGGTGGTCTGGAGTCGCGCCACTGTGTCCTTCGCCACCTTCCAGGCCATTTCCGGTTTCGCGTATTCGGCCCTGTTCAATGCCAGCGGCGGCCATCATGGGCTGATGTTCGAAATTGCGGCCGGAGCCATTGTGATGGCGTTGTTGCTGGAGTTGGCGGTGCGCTTGATGAATCGACCTGACCCTGTTGTTCAGGCCAGTTGCCCATGAAGGTCAAAAGATCGCAGCCTGCGGCAGCTCCTACAGATGTCTGCATTCCCATGTACGAGCTGCCGCAGGCTGCGATCTTTTGATTTTCCACACAGGTATATGCAATGAATTTGCCTAAAGACATGACCTTGATTGAAATCACCCAACCGGGTGGCCCCGAAGTCCTGCAACCGCGCCAGGTACCCTTGCCCACGGCGGGCGTCGGTGAAGTGCTGATCCGCGTACACGCCGCCGGGGTCAATCGCCCCGACGTGATCCAGCGCGCCGGCAAGTACCCGATGAAACCCGGCATGAACCCGATCCCGGGACTGGAAGTGGCCGGTGAAGTGGTCGCCGTTGGCGCGAAAGTCAGTGATTTTATCGTCGGCGACAAGGTCTGTGCGCTGACCAATGGCGGCGGCTATGCGCAGTACTGCGTGGTCCCGGCCAGCCAGGCCCTGCCGATACCCGAAGGCATGGACTGGGTGCAAGCGGCGGCGGTCCCGGAGACCTTCTTTACGGTGTGGGCCAATCTGTTCGACATGGGCGGCGCCAGCAAGGGCCAGCGCGCGTTGATCCACGGCGGCACCAGCGGCATCGGCACCACCGCGCTGATGTTGTGCCGCGAATTCGGCATCAAGGCATTCGCCACGGCGGGCAGTGAGGAAAAGTGTGCGGTAATCCGCCAATTGGGCGCCGAGGCGATCAACTATCGCGATCAGGACTTCGTCCAGGTCATTGCGCAAAAAACCGCCGGCAAAGGCGTCAATGTCATCCTCGACATCATGGGCGGCTCGTACCTGAACCAGAATATCGCGGCGTTGGGCATGGAAGGTCGACTGGTGATGCTGGGCTTCCTCGGCGGTGCCTTCGGCAAGGACGTCGATTTGCTGGCGATCATGGCCAAGCGCGCCGTGGTCACCGGTTCGCTGTTGCGTTCGCGCACCCGGGAAGAAAAAGCCTCGATCGCCGAACAGTTGCGCGAATACGTTTGGCCGGTGCTGGCGGCCGGGCGCTGCCTGCCGATGATCGACCAGGTTTATCCGCTCACCGAGGCGGCGCAGGCCCATACGCGGATGGAAGCCGGCGACCACATCGGCAAAATCGTGCTGCGCGTGGACCTGTAGGAGTCGGCTTGCTGGCGATGGCGGTGTGTCAGACAGCATCAATGTCAACTGTGCCATCGCCTTCGTCGCAGCGCCGCCTGGAGCAACCCCGCTCCCACAAGTCGCATTTTCCCCCACCCCGCGCGCGCATCTGTTAAAACGCGCACTTCATGTCCGTACCGGTGAACCACCCGATGGCCACTGCCCTTCTCACTCGTCTGCGCCTGCGCTGGCTGCCGCTACTGTGCATGGCTGCGCTGATCGTTGGCCTGCCCGTGGGTTGCGGCGCACTCAAGTACAAAGAGCGCGAGTTGCTGTTTCGCATTGAACCGGGCACGGCCAACTGGTATCGCGGTTTGCCTGGGGACGTACAGGAGTTCGACATCAAGCCCGTCGGGTTCAAGGCCGGGCAAAACCTGCATGCCTGGTGGTGGCCGGCCGCACGCCGTGACGCGCCATCGATTCTCTACCTGCACGGCGTACGCTGGAACCTGACCGGCCAGGCCTTTCGCATCGAGCAGTTGCGAGCCATGGGCTACTCGGTGCTGGCGATCGACTATCGCGGATTCGGACAGAGCCAGGGTGACCTGCCGTCGGAAGCCAGCGTTTACGAAGATGCCCGGGCCGCCTGGGATCGTTTCACCGCGATGCAACCGGATGCCAGCAAGCGCTTGATCTACGGACACTCCCTGGGTGGCGCGGTGGCCATCGACCTGGCGGCGGACCTGACCGCCCAGGCGAAAAAGGCAAAACGCCCGGTCCCGGTGCGCGGCCTGGTGATCGAATCCACCTTCACCTCACTGGGCGATGCCGTCACTGAAGTCGCGGGCAACAACCTGCCGGTGACCTGGTTGCCGGTGCGCTGGTTGCTGTCGCAGAAGTTCGACTCCATCGACAAGATTGTCGACATCGACATGCCGTTGCTGGTGGTCCATGGCCTCGCCGATCAGTTCATGCCGTCACGCTTCAGTCAGCAGTTGTTCAATGCGGCCAATGAACCCAAGCGCTTGTTGCTGATACCCGGCGGCACGCACAACAACAGCATGAGCCTGGGCGGCAGCCAGTATCGCCAGGCACTCGAAGGCCTGATGCGGGCAAAACCGCAGATAGCCGGGGCTAAGGGTTCACGGGGTGCCGAGGATTCCTGAGTGTTATCGATAACCCCGGGCCTGCAGATCGAACAGCTGCGCGTAACGCCCTCCGGCCGTGACCAGCGTGGCATGATCACCCCGTTCGAGGATGCTGCCCTGATCCAGCACGATGATGTGATCGGCGTTGCGCACGCTGGAAAAACGGTGGGAGATCAGCAGGGTCATGCGACCTTGGGTGTGCTGGCTGAAATGCTCGAACACCGCCGCTTCCGCCGCCGGGTCGAGTGCCGAGGTCGGCTCGTCGAGGATCAGGATATCGGCATCGCGGCGCATGTAGGCACGCGACAAGGCGATTTTCTGCCACTGCCCGCCAGACAGCTCCAGCCCTCCGGCAAACCAGCGCCCCAACTGCGTGGCGTAGCCGCGATCGAGGCGCTCGATGAACGGCGCGGCCATGCCTTCGGCGGCGGCTTGCTGCCAGCGCTGCTCATCCTTGAACGCCAGCGTATCGCCCACGCCGATGTTCTCGCCGACGGAAAACTGGTAGCGGATGTAGTCCTGGAAGATCACCCCAATCCGCCGGCGTAGCGCGTCTTCCTCCCAAGCCTGCAGATCGCTGCCGTCCAGCAGGATGCGGCCTTGATCGGGCCGATACAGCCGGGTCAACAGTTTGATCAGCGTGGTCTTGCCCGAACCGTTCTCCCCCACCAGCGCCACACTGTGCCCCGGTACCAGGTGCAGGTCGATGCCCGTCAGCGCGGCGCGACTGGCCCCCGGGTAACGGAAACCGACGTTCTCGAAGCGCAGGCCATCGCCAGGCACCGCGCCCACGGTCAGATGACCGGTGTCGGCAACCACGGGTTCGGCCAGGTATTCGTAGAGGCTCGACAGGTAGAGACCATCCTCGTACAAACCACTGATGGCGCTCAGGCTGCTGCTCACCGCCGCCTGTCCCTGTTTGAACAACACCAGGTACATGGTCATCTGGCCGAGGCTGATACTGCCGTGGACCGCATCGACTACCACCCAGGCATAGGCCAGGTAGAACGCCGCGGTGCCCAGCAGGCCGAGGGCAAATCCCCAGCCATCGCGACGCAGGGTCAGCCGCCGGTCCTCGGCGTAGAGCCTGGCAAAGGTGTCGCGGTAACGCTGCAACAGCAGCGGCGCGAACCCGAACAGCTTGACCTCCTTGATGTAGCCCTCATGGGAAAGCAACGTCTCGATGTAGTTCTGCTGCCGGCTCTCCGGTGCGCGGCGGGTAAACAGGCGAAAGGCATCGCCGGAAAAGTGCGCCTCGGCAAAAAATACCGGCAACGCACCGACCACCAGCAACACCAGGGCCCAAGGCGAAAAATGCACCAGCAACACACCGAAGCTGATCAGCACGATCAGGTTCTGGACCAGCCCCAGCGACTTCATCACCAACGCCAACGGCCGGGTCGAGGCTTCGCGCCGAACCCGCACCAGCTTGTCGTAGAACTCCGAATTCTCGAACTGCACCAGCGATAACGTCTGGGCCTTCTCCAGAATCATGGTGTTGACCTTCTGCCCCAGCTGCACCCGCAACAGCGACTGCTGTACCGACAGCGCCCGCTGGGTGGCGGACAGCAAGGCCAGCACACCCGCTTCCAACAACACGTAGCGCAGCACCGGCCACAACGGCGCACTGCCCTGCTGCGCGTGCAATTGCATGGCGAAGACCACGGCGTCGACAATCCGCTGGCCCAGCCATGCCGCCAGCGCCGGAAGTACACCGGCAACCAGCGTTGCCAGCACCAGCCCCAGAAACAGCCCCCGGGATGTGCCCCAGACAAGGAGCAAGGCACGGCGTGCCTGGTCGAGAAGCGTGGTAAGGCGGTTCAAGGCAGCCGCATGCATAAAGGTTAAGTTCGCAGAAAAAAGGACGATGATGCGCCATGGTTCTTAACCGCGCTACAGCCCTGTTCACAACCGCGCACCGCTTCATCCAACATCTCGATCTGGAGAGGATATGAGGCACCCGGCTTCAGTTCGGCAAACTTTCTCGGGCAGCTTGCCTGGCGGATTTGCGGTCTAGCGGGCATGCATCAATGCTGGTCAGGCTGGCACGAGGCACAAACTGAATGAATTTGGAGTCTGTCTTCCAGGGCCGTACAAAGTAGATGCCATCCGCCTCGGCGAGTATGCGAAACGGGCGACTGAATCCAGGCCTGTCCGGGTCCATGATTGCCTCAAGGCCTTTGCTCTCCGGGCCGAGGCCCAGTACGGCGCAATTGCGTGCCCCGGAGGACGATACCTGCAACGCAAACCCGCCCAGTTTGGCACTCGATGCTGGATACAGCCCCAATACAACGACCATTACCATCACCCCTATCGCTACAAAGGCCACAGGATGCTCATGGCCGCGCATTTTCACCACGAACAGCGCGCCGAGTAGCTGGATCAACCCTAAGAACAGCAACTCGCCTGGCACCAGAAGCAATAGCCACCACAGGCTACTGACGTAACGGCCGGCAATTTCCATTACCACAATGGTGACGTTCAGAATCACGCCAATCTGCACAAATGCAGACATCACGCAGGCCATACGAAAGTCAGTGGATACCGAGCCTTCCACACCGAGCGTGATGAATCGGTAGTAAACAAAAATTGTCAGGCCGGCGCCCGATATCGCCGCGCATGTCCAAAACACATTACCCGTGACCTGAAAGCCAACACCCGTAAGCAGCCCGCAAAATACCCCGAGGATCAACAGGCCACCGCCCCAGCGTCCCAAGAGCCGCAAATGGCGCGCGCGTTGCTCCGCGCTCCTCTGCTCGAAACTGAAATCGTCGCTGAGGCGCTTATCCGAAGCGTTCAATCGATGAAACAGTACGAAGATCGGCGAGAGGATAAAGGCAACCAATACAGAGATGATAAATACAAGAATCGCCGACATCGCCGGTAGCGCAGCCAGGACCGCCGAAGATGTAATGCTCAACGGTATTTGTTCTTCCAGAATGTACTGATACAGGTAAAGCCCGGCCGTGAGCAGAATACCGACGCTCAATGGCCAGGCACGATCGTTGAGCCATTTAAGACTCCCGCTCAACTGGGCATAGCGGTTGGGTGCCGAGCGTGACGATTCGGTTTCGATATTTTCGATCTGGCTCACTTCGTCTGACTCCATTTTTTTTAATTCCATGGAGCCACACTTTACAACCTGCAACGGACTCGGCCCCGCCCCCGAGGTAAAATCAGGCATGTCTGACAGACGTTTCGACTCTACTCCTGAAACCGCGCCCGATACCGCCCCGGGCTCTCTCCTGTCCACTTCTTGAACGCCCGGTGAAATGCACTTGGCTCCTGGAAACCCAGTTGTTCGGCGATATCGCCGATACTGGCCTGGCTCCCGCGCAACTGTTCGAACGCCACCGCGCGTCGCACCTCGTCCTTGATCTCCTGATAGGAGCAGCCTTCGCGTTCGAGTTTTCGGCGAAAGGTGCTGGGGCTCAGGTGCTGTTCGAGGGCAAAGGCCTGCAGGGTCGGCCATTGGCTGTAATGGCTGTTGCGCAAGCGCTGGTGTACCTGCGACGCCAGGCCGTGCTGGTTGCGAAAGCGGATCACCAGCCATTGTGGCGCGGTGCGCAGGAACACTTTGAGCGACGCCAGGTCCTGGACCACCGGCAGGCGCAGGTAATGACTGGCGAACTCGATTTCGGTGCGCTCGGCGCCGAAGGTCAGGTTCGGCCCCCAGAGCAAACGGTCATCGCTGAGTGACAGGCGCGCATGGCGAAAGTCCGCGCGGTCGATCGGGATGCGCCTCCCACCCAGCCAGCAGAGCAGGCTGATCATCAACACCAGGAACGTCTCTTCGCCGAATCGGCTGACGTCTTCGTTGGCCGCCTGGCTGTCCAGACTGATGACCGCCCGCTTGCCGCGCACGGTCAGCGTGCCGCGAAAATCCCGCAGGAACAGGGCGAAGTTGGCCAGGCACTGGCGCATGGCCTTGTGCAGGTCGGGCTCCTGGATCAAGGCGCGGCAAATCAGGGCGAATGCGCCCGGCGGCATGCCATGGGAATCGAGCCCGAAGAACTCGTCATTCAGCTCGCGGATCTGAATCAGCCACAACGCCGCAAAGGCATTGGCTGACACCCGCGAGGTGGGGTCCTGCATCAGCGCCGGATCGATACCGGCCTGTTCCAGCACAGCCCGAACTCGCTGTGGATCGTCCCCCAGCCCGTGGATCATCGCCTGCACGAAGTAGGCGGCTACCGAGTCCTTTTCCCGCATGCGAACGCTTCGCTCCCCATCACCCGAAATGGCAAAAAACATCAGTGCCGTTGAACAGTTTCGGCATAGGCCAACCACTGCGCCGGCTCTAGACTCGCGGCAATAGTACGCTTTCGGCCATCACGACGGCCAAGGTATCGCAAGGTTTATCGAAAGGACGGCAACATGAATCTGCAAAACATTGGCGTGATCGGCGCCGGCACCATGGGCAATGGTATCGCTCAAGTCTGCGCCCTGGCCGGTTTCAACGTGACCCTGCTGGACATCAGCGAGGTTGCCTTGCAAAAAGCCCTCGCCACCGTCGGCAAGAACCTTGACCGGCAGGTCGCCAAGGAAACCCTGAGCGTCGAGCAAAAAAACGCCGCCCTCGACAAGATCCGCACCAGCACCGACTACAGCAGCCTGCACGATACGCAACTGGTGATCGAAGCCGCCACCGAGAACCTCGACCTGAAACTGCGGGTGCTGCAACAGATTGCCGCGCAGGTCAGCGCCGAGTGCGTGATCGCCTCCAACACTTCGTCGCTGTCGATCACCCAGCTGGCAGCCAGTGTCAGCCAGCCTGAACGCTTCATCGGTCTGCACTTCTTCAACCCGGTGCCGGTGATGGGCCTGATCGAAGTCATTCGCGGCCTGCAAACCAGCGATACCACCCACACCCTGGCGCTGGACATGGCGACCCGCCTGGGCAAAACCGCAATCACCGCCGGCAACCGCCCGGGGTTCGTGGTCAACCGGATCCTGGTGCCGATGATCAACGAAGCGATCCTGGTACTGCAGGAAGGCCTGGCCAGCGCCGAGGACATCGACGCCGGCATGCGCCTGGGTTGCAACCAGCCTATCGGCCCGCTGGCCCTGGCGGACCTGATCGGCCTGGATACGCTGCTGGCGATCATGCAAGCCTTCTACGAGGGCTTCAACGACAGCAAATACCGCCCGGCGCCATTGCTCAAGGAAATGGTCGCCGCCGGTTACCTGGGACGCAAGACGGGGCGCGGCTTCCATGCCTATGCCTGAGCGTTGCTCGCGTTTCGCCGAATACCGGGACAAGGTGCTGGAGCTGTTCGCCAGCAAGGGTTTCGGTCAGGTGGGCATGCGCGAGCTCGCGACGTGCCTGGGGCTTTCCCCGGGCTCGCTGTATCACCATTACCCGAGCAAACAGCACCTGCTGCTGGATTTGATCGAAGAGTTTTACGAAGAGCTGCTGGCCACGCTGGGGCGCATCAAGCAACAGGCGCCGGCCAAGCGCGACCGACTCAACAGCCTGATTCGCGCGCACGTGAATTTACATCGCGACTTGCCCTGGCATTATCGCCTGGTGGAGCGCGACAGCGGTTGCCTGAACGAAGAGCAGCAGGCTCGGGTGCAAAAATTGCGCGAGCAATACGAGCGCCAGTTGATGGTCCTGCTCGGCGCTCGTTCGAGGTTCAGTGAATCAGGTCTCCTGGCGGCCGGCCATGCCATCGCCGCCCTGCTTAACAGCGCACCCAGCTGGCTGACCGCCCATTCGCTGGACGAAAGCGAGCACGATGAACTGCTGGAGAACCTGGTCGGCGGTGCCATCGAGCGCGTGCTCGCGCCGCGGCGCACGAGCGAGGCTATAAGCCTGGCGCGCCCTATCGAGAAAATATCTAAAGATACCCAGGCTGCCTCCGCGTTTTAGCGCTTTGCTTGCCCAGTCGATGCCATCGGAATTCGCGCTTGCACCCAGCGTCCAATTCGATGTGTACCTTCCACTGACCGGGAGCGCAATCATGAAAATCAATCCCTACCTGATCTTCAACGGCGACTGCAAAGCCGCATTCACCTTCTATGCCGAAAGCCTCAAGGGCCAGCTCGAAGCCATGCTGACCTTCGGCGAAACACCTGCCGCCGAGCACGTCCCCAAGGATCTGCACAACCTGATCATCCACACCCGGCTGGCCGTGGGAGACCAGGCGATCATGGGCTCGGACACCACTCCCGATCGCCCCACCGATGAGATGAGCGGTTGTTCGATTTCGCTGAATGTCGACAGCATCCAGGAGGCTGAACAGGTGTTTTCAGCCCTGTCCGAAGGTGGCAAGGTGCAAATGCCGCTCGAGGCCACCTTCTGGGCCGCGCGTTTTGGCATGTTGGTCGATCGCTTTGGCGTGTCGTGGATGATCAACTGCGAAAAGGACCAGTAACAGCATCGTGCGCAGAAACGCTGTTCAAGTCTTCAAACAGCTCCGGCCTGGAACGGTCGGGCACTCTGGCAACTCCCGGGCCGTCTGCTACCGTCAACAAGCTACCCGTGTGGCAGCGGCCCTTCGGAGGAAACCACCATGCACACCCATGACCCGTCATGGTCCACCCGTCTCAAACTGTCGCTGCTGGCAGGAGGGCTCGCCGCCACCCTGCTGGCACTCAGCGGTTGCGCGACAGTCGATGCCCAGACCACCGCCTACGTTGGCGTGGAACATCCCGCACCGACACTGCCCAGTGAAGTCGTCGTATTGCGCTCCGAGCCTTTGCGCCCGCATGTTCGGCTAGGCGAAATATTGATCGACGCCAGTGTTGACCCTGCCCCGCCCATTACCGAGGTCGAGCAGAAACTGCGCGAAGAAGCCGCCAAGCTCGGTGGCGATGCCGTGGTGGTGGTCTATGACCATATCCAGCCGGTAGGTGCCTATCTCAACGGGCCGCTATGGGCTCGCGATGTGGAGACCGTCAACGGCCGCAAACTCAAAGGGATCGTGATCAAGTACAAGTGAACAGCAGGTTTTTTCGCTGAAATTGACAACGCGGGGCGCAGTTTCCCCGCGAGCCAGCGGCCGCATTCGTGTCCGCTTACCACCCCGTGTCCCCTCCCTGGATCCAGCAAAAATCGGCTATCGGCCATCAAGCCCGCCTGAGCGTTTGCACATGAGTCTTGCCCGGGCCTGACTTGCCAATAGTGACAGTGACGCTTTGGCATTTTTTGCCCGCGACTGATATGTTTTTTTTCATTTGTTTGATTTATGAAATTTTATGTGCCATTTATAGCCTCGCAAATCCCCGCAGCAGTCCCCTTCGACAGATCGGACAATCGCTGCGCGCAACACCCAAACACCTCATCCAGGGAGTCAACAATATGAACAAGACAGAACTTCTAGGTACTCTGGCACTGTGCGCCGCAAGCTTGCTGGCACAGGCGGACGAAGACAGCCTGCGCATCGGTATCGAAGCCGCCTACCCGCCCTTCTCCTTCAAGACGCCGGAGGGCAATGTCAGTGGTTTCGATTACGACATCGGCAACGCGCTGTGCGAAGAAATGAAGGTCAGGTGCGAATGGGTCATCCAGGAATTCGACGGCATGATCCCCTCACTGAAAGTGCGCAAGATCGATGCGGTGTTGTCGTCGATGTCGATCACTGAGGACCGCATGAAATCCGTCGACTTCAGCAAAAAGTACTACCACACGCCGGGCAAGTTCGCGATGAAGGCCGGCAACGTGATCAACGACCCGCTGGTCGATCTCAAGGGCAAGAAAGTCGGCGTCCAGCGTTCCTCGACCTATGACCGTTTCGCCACCGAACAGCTTGAGAAAGCCGGCGCCTCGATTGTTCGCTACTCCTCGCAGAATGAAGCCTTCCTCGACCTGGCGGCGGGTCGCCTGGACGCCACCCTCGCCGATATCGTCAACACCGATGAGAGCTTTATCAAGACGCCGTTGGGTAAAGGTTTTGCCCTGGTCGGACCCGACATCAACGACCCCAAATACTTCGGCAAAGGCGCCGGGATTGCAGTGCGTAAAGGCGACAGCACGAACGTTGCACGCCTGAGTGCGGCAATTGACGCCATCCGAAGCAATGGCAAGTACCAGCAAGTGATGGCCAAGTACTTCGCGTTCGATATCTACGGCGAATAAGCCTTTACCCCAGACCCTGGCGCTGGCCTGTGCGGGCGCCACTTGGCTTGTCTCGCGCGCCTCGCGGCGCGCGCTTGAGGAACTTCATCATGCTCCACGGCTACGGATCGAGCATTCTCGATGGCGCCTGGCTGACCATCAACCTGGCCCTGACCTCCATGACCCTGGCCATTACCTTGGGCCTGATCGGCGCCGCCTTTCGGTTGTCGCCCTTCAAATGGCTGGCGGTACTGGGTGAAGGCTATACCACCCTGATCCGCGGGATTCCCGACCTGGTGTTGATCCTGCTGATCTTCTATGGCGGCCAGGATCTGGTGAACCGGCTTGCCCTCGCGCTGGGCTACACCCGCTATATCGACATCAATCCCTTTATCGCTGGCGTCTGCACCATGGGTTTCATCTTTGGTGCCTATCTCTCGGAAACCTTTCGTGGCGCCTTCATGGCAATCCCCAAGGGCCAGGGCGAGGCCGGCGCGGCCTATGGCATGAGCGGCCTGCAGGTGTTCTGGCGGATCCTGGTGCCGCAGATGATTCGCTTCGCCATTCCCGGCTTCACCAACAACTGGCTGGTGCTGACCAAATCCACCGCGCTGATCTCGGTGATCGGCCTGCAGGACATGATGTTCAAGGCCAAGAACGCAGCGGACGCCACCCATGAGCCGTTCACGTTTTTCCTCACCGTCGCCGCGCTCTACCTGATGCTGACCAGCGTGTCGTTGCTGGGGCTGCGCTATCTGGAAAAACACTACTCGGTCGGCGTCAAAGCCGCCGAACTGTAACGGGGAGCACAGGCATGATTCTCGACTACAACCTGATCTGGGAAAACCTGCCGCTGTATTTCAATGGCGCGCTGGTGACCCTCAAAGTCCTGCTGATTTCCCTGGCCATTGGCCTGGTGCTGGCGATTCCCATTGCGTTGCTGCGGGTATCCCGTTCGCCGCTGCTCAACTTCCCGGCCTGGCTCTACACCTACGCGATTCGCGGCACGCCGATGCTGGTGCAACTGTTCCTGATCTATTACGGGTTGGCGCAGTTCGAAGCGGTACGCCAAAGCGCGCTCTGGCCGTACCTGTCCAGTGCAACTTTTTGCGCCTGCCTGGCTTTTGCGATCAATACCAGTGCCTACAGCGCCGAACTGTTGGCCGGCAGCCTGAAGGCCACCGCCTACGGCGAGATCGAAGCCGCCAAAGCCATGGGCATGTCGCGTTTGACCCTGTACCGGCGGATTCTCCTGCCGTCGGCCCTGCGTCGAGCGCTGCCGCAGTACAGCAACGAGGTGCTGATGATGCTGCAAACCACCAGCCTCGCGTCGATCGTCACGCTGGTCGATATCACGGGAGCCGCGCGAACGGTCAGTTCACGGTTCTATCTGCCGTTCGAGGCGTTCATTACCGCGGGCCTGATCTATCTGGCCCTGACCTTCATCCTGGTTCGTCTGTTCAAGCTGGCCGAGCGCCACTGGCTGGCCTACCTGGCACCGCGCAAGCACTAAGGAGTCTCATGCAACACATTCAATACCTGTTGCCGTGGAGTGCCTCGGGCACAGAACGAAAGCTCTCGCTGTTCCGTTTTGGCAGCGGTGTGCGCAAGGCCTACATCCAGGCTTCCCTGCACGCCGATGAGTTGCCGGGGATGCGCGTCGCCATCGAACTCAAGCGCCGCCTTCAGGCGCTGGAAGAGGAAGGTCGCCTGAACGGGGTGATCGAATTGGTGCCAATGGCCAATCCGATCGGTATCGCCCAGATGTTCCAGGCCACGCACCAAGGTCGCTTCGAGTTCTCCAGCGGGAAGAATTTCAATCGCGACTTCCCGGAACTCGGCGAGGACGTGGCGCAGCGACTGGAAGGTCAATTGGGCGACGATGCCGATGCCAACGTCGCCCTGATCCGCCGCGCCATGGGCGATGCCCTCGCCAACCTGCCGGCAGCGACCTCGGAGCTCGACGGTTTGCGTCGCCTGTTGCTGCAGCATGCCTGCGACGCCGATGTGGTGCTGGACCTGCACTGCGACTTCGAGTCGATCATGCTGTTGTATGCCATGCCGCAAAACTGGCCACGCCTGCGCTCGTTGGCCGCCCGCCTGGACGCCGGCGTTGCCCTGCTGGCCGAGGCTGCGGGCGGCAGCGCCTTCGATGAAGCCTGCGCACTTCCCTGGCTGCAACTGGCCAAGCGCTTCCCTGAAGCCAATATTGCCCTGGCATGTGTAGCCACCACTATCGAGTTGCGCGGCATGGCTGACACCGAACGCGAAACGTGTGCCGACAGCGCGCAAGCCATTCTCGGCTATCTCGCCGAGCAAGGCCTGATCAGCGGTGACTGGCCTGCGTCGCCCCCGGGCAGGTGTGAAGCGACACCGTTCGCCGGTGCGCAGTACGCCTACGCGCCACACCCGGGGGTGGTGAGTTATCTGCAACCGCTGGGGGCCCGGGTCAAGGTCGGCGATCCGCTGTTCGAAGTGATTGATCCACTCACCGACCAGCACAGCGTGGTGCGTGCCAGCACCGACGGCATTCTTTACGCCCGCGAACGCCTGCGCTTTGCCCAGCCCGGCCTGTGGCTGGCGAAAATTGCCGGCAGTACCCCCATTCGCCAAGGCCGCTTGCTCAGCGACTGATAACAGAGAGTCAGAACCATGTACAAGCTGGAAATAAAGGACCTGCACAAAAGCTACGGCACCCATGAAGTACTCAAGGGCGTGTCCCTGGAGGCGAAAGCCGGTGACGTCATCAGCATCATCGGCTCGAGCGGCTCGGGCAAAAGCACCTTCCTGCGTTGCATCAACCTGCTGGAACAACCCAACGCCGGCGACATCGTGCTCAATGGCGAACAGCTCAAGCTGGTGAGCAACAAGCTCGGCGGGCTCAAGGCTGCCGAACCCAGGCAGCTGCAACGCATGCGTTCGCGGTTATCGATGGTGTTTCAGCACTTCAATCTCTGGTCGCACATGAGTGCCCTCGAAAACGTCATGGAAGCACCGGTGCATGTACTGGGCATCGACAAGAAACAGGCGCGGGAAAAGGCCGAGCACTACCTGGACAAGGTCGGCGTGGCACACCGCATGGACGCCTGGCCGGCGCATATGTCCGGAGGTGAGCAACAGCGCGTGGCGATTGCCCGGGCATTGGCGATGGAACCGGAGGTCATGCTGTTCGACGAGCCCACGTCGGCACTCGACCCCGAATTGGTCGGCGAAGTGTTGAAGGTCATGCAGGACCTGGCGCTGGAAGGCCGGACCATGGTGGTCGTGACCCACGAAATGGGCTTTGCCCGCGAGGTGTCGAACCAGTTGGTATTCCTGCACAAGGGCCAGGTCGAGGAACGTGGCGACCCGCGAGAGGTGCTGGTCAACCCGCAGTCCGAACGCCTCCAGCAGTTCCTGGCTGGCAGCTTGAAATAAGCCTTCGGCGCACACCGACTCTTGGCCCGTCGCTGCACACCGAGGGTCGGCTTTGAAACGCTCCGGGCGGGATGTTGCCCACCCAAAAGTTCTTCACGGAACCGCCTGAAACAACGAGCTCATCTCCCTCAGGTCAATCCTCCTGCTAATAAAGAAAACCCCGAAAGCAGCATTAAAATATCCAGGAGCCTTTGAAATGTCGTCATGGAGATTTTCAGCGTGATGAATTTGCCAATCGACATACCTGCGGCCAGCGAGAGCCCGATCAGCAGGCCTTTCAATACGACGGTCAGGGGAAGGCCTCCAATCGCTTTGAAAGTGATTGTCTTGCTCAAGTAAATAACAAACGAGGCGGCTGCTTCGGTTGAGAGCAATGGGCCTTTCAATAACCCGTATGCAGAAAAAATTGGAATGGTCAGCGGCCCGGTAGAAAGAACAATACCCGTGAGGTAGCCGATAAAAGCCCCTGTGATTGAGAGATGCCAAAGCGAAAGAGTGAAATTTCTTGATTTTGCCCAGTGGCGATAGGGAATCATGAGCAGAAAGAACGTCCCGAGGGCTATATCAATCCAGGTTGCTTTCAGGTTCCAGAGTGTGTGTGCACCAAGAGCCGCTGCGGGTACCCCTGTCACCGAATAGGCTAAAAACGCCTTCCAGTGAATATCCTTTCGCCAAAGAATAACTCTTGAAATATTGCCAACGATTGCTGCCACCGCCATGATCGGCACCGCCTGCTTGGGGCCGAAACAAAGGGCGAGCGCAGGCAGAAGCATGATCGATGCCCCCGTACCGATTACACCACTGACGACGCCTGAAATGACCCCGATAAACAAAACGAGTAAGTATTCTGTCATTTGTCTTTCACTGCGGGTGTTGGTTTTCGTGCTGTTTCAACGCCGCTCTAACACACCGAGAACTTCACTAACTTAGTAAGTTAATTTTTTTCTCAGGGTGATTGCGGATTCGATAAACCAAGCCACCGTGCCAGGCTTCGATTAATTTTTGTATGTGGATGACTTGAGAGATCTTTCTTTATATTTTGTAGGAGTTTTCGCCTACTTTGTTGCATGGTCGTAGTGAAGCCTGAGTACTGCAGCAACTTCAGGCGCGAGAGCTTGAAATAAGCCTTCCGCGCACACCGAGGGTCGGCTTCGGATACACTCGCTGGCAGAACCCTGTAGGAGCGAGGCTGCCCGCGAAGCGAACGCCGCGGTGTTTCAGAAACTTCGCGTCATCGTTCTTCGCGGGCAAGCCTCGCTCCTACAGTCTTGTATGCGCCCTAACCCTCAGGACATGTTGAACCGGATATGCCAAGCCCTTCGAAAGACACCACGGTCTATGCCGCGCCAGTGATGCGCAAACTGGCGGAAATCGTTTCCGACCTGCCGCCGTCACTGCGCAAAGTGGCGGACTTTGTCCTGCGTCACCCGCTCAGGGCCGCGACGTTGACCATCGAAGAAATGGCCCAAGAGACATCCACCTCGCCAGCAGCGGTCAATCGACTGGCCAAGGCGCTGAACCTGGGTGGTTACACCGGTATGAAAGCCGAGCTGGTCGCGACGTTGCAGCAGATGGTGTCGCCGGTCGACAAGTTGCGCAACGAACTGGCGCATCGACCGGGTGGCGCATTTGGCCTGCATGAGCAAATCCACAGCGCCAGCAGCAATCTCGCCACGGCGGCGACCAACAACCATGCCGAGACCTTCGAGGCGTTTGTCACTCGTCTGATCGAGGCGCGGAAAATCTACATCCTCGGGTTTGGCAACAGCGTCTACTTCGCCGGTCTCGCCGCCTCGACCCTGATGCCCTTCTGCGCGGACGCAACCGCCATCAGCATGGAGGGCGGCAACGAAAACGCCGCTTACCGGCTGGCTGCCATCACTGATGAGGACGTACTGCTCGCGATCTCCCTGCCGCGCTACTCCCTCGATACGCTGCAACTTGCACGCTTTGCCAACGCGCGCGGCGCCTCGGTATTGGCGATCACCGACTCACCCGCCTCCCCCCTCACCGCCATTGCCGAACACGTGCTGTTTGCCCCGGCTGACCATCCGGTGTTGACCAGTTCCAACATTGCCGTGCTCGCCCTGATCGAAGGCCTGGTGGCTGGCGTAATGGCTCGCAACAAGGAAGCCGTCAAGCTGGCGACCGAACTGACCGAAAGCGTGATGTCCTACCTGCACATCCCCACAAGCAACAAATCGCCGAAAAAGTGAGGGTTCCCGGGCGCCCGTTGCAACACTTCGGATCTGCCGCCCGTCCGCCACTGCGCACCTTCCTGTGAGCCGTGCTTCAAATGCCGTACATCCCCTTGCACGGAAGACTCAAACGATGAACATCACCATTGCCGCCCTCATGCTGTCGGGCTTTCTGTCGGCCTCGCCGCTATGGGTCCAAGCCGCCGAGAAAACAACTGAGGATGCAACGATCCCACCTTCAGCGCTTCCCGGACTGAACCAGCCTGAATCCAACGAAGAAAAAGCCGATAAAAAGGGCGAGGAGGCAGCGGGATCAAATGCCGGCTCCGACGCGCACTCCATGAAAAAAGACGCGGAGTCGCAGGATGACGGGGGCACTGAGAGGGGCAGTGAGTCGGGAAGCTGACAACCCCTGCCCCTTTTTTCAAAAGACGCTGGATGTATCAGTCGTCCCGATCGTCACGATCGCGATAACGACGGTTGTCGCGATCATCGTCGCGACGATCGTATCGATGGTCATACCCTCGGTCATCGTCATCGCGATCATATCCACGGCGATGATCATGATCGTGGTAGCGACCATACCTTTCTCCATCTTCCCAGTGAGGTCCGCAGCCTCCCAGCAAGAGCAGGCTGGAAAGGGCCAGGGTCATCATTACTGCGCGATTCATTTGAGCATCCTGAAGGTCGGAGGGTGAGAGGGTTCTGGCCAGGAAAAATTCCGCACGGCGTTGAACCCCAGACTATGACCATTCAGTAACTCAATGATTCCGTTGGCAAATACAACTGGCGGGAAGGCTTCGACAGCGGAACGCGGAGCGTCCCTGGCGGCAAGGCTAAAGCGCGGTGCCCCCTGCAGGAGCGAGCATGCTCCGGGCGGCGTTCCGACGATGGTCGTCAACGATGACGATGGCTATTTGAATGCAATGACGGACAGGCTCAGGGCGTGAGGCGGCCATGACCGGGCTCGAGCTTCACTGCTGTTTTGCTGCGTGACCATCGTCTGCGTGAGAGCCAGCCATTGGCTCCTTCTGCGGCACTGTAAAGCTCACTGTCGTACGGGTGAGGATCTTGTGCGTCGGGTCGGCCACTTCAAGCAGAACCTTGTGGGCGCCGGGGGTCAGTCCGACCAGGATGATCGGGTCTTCACTGGTGTGCGCCCACGTACCTTTCCAGTCGTCGACAGTCACGTGAAGGTGGCCCAGTCGTGGAGATACATCGGCAGCCGCCTTACCGAATACCGGCATGATCCTGGCGTGCTCTGTTCGATACTGGATAATGACGACGCCGCGGGCGAGCGGCTCAGGAAGCGGCGGATAAGCAATGAGCCTTGGCGTCGTCTCGGATTCCAATGGCAGGATTGCCGGTGGGTGATCGGTGTCGGCCGCCCCTTGACCGAGCGCTGCCGTGCAAGACAACACACTCCAGGCGATGGCCAACAGATTTGCGGAAGCCATGGTGGATTTCTCCTAAAGACCGACTTTGCGCTTGAGTTCGGCTTCGTTCCAAAGGCCGCTGAGCGGGCCGCCCGGCAACCCTTCATTGGCTCGCGCCAGCGGGAAAATAACCGGTAAAAAACCAGCGTCGCGCACCAACCGGGCACCCATGTCCCGTGCCTCGGCGTCGTCGGCGAACACGGGAATCGCCTTGTCTTTGCCCGACTGGTCTTTCATTGAAGCGTAGCCTATGGCATTGAACGCCCGCACCAGGCGTATTCCGGGCAGATATTGCTGGTCCGCGGAGGCGACTCCCATCTCCAGCGCCTTGCGCCCGACCTCTGCGTCACGGCCGCCGAACGGGTTGCTGGTGCTCAACACTACCTTGCCGTCCAACTTGCCCTGGACCTGTTCGGACAGCTCTGGCATCGCGCCATAGGGAACACTCAACACGATCACATCGCCCCATGTGGCGGCATCGCTCACCGAGCCCGCCTGAGCGTTGGGGCCAGCGCTATTGACCAGATCCGTCAGCTCCTCGGGGTGGCGCGAGGAAAACATGACCGAGTGCCCGGCCTTTACCCAGAGCGTACCCAGCGTACCGCCAACGTTACCGGAGCCGATGACGCCGATCTTCAGGGGATCCGCCATAGCCGGGCTGACGCACATGACCATGCCGGCGAACATCAAAAAGAGAATTCTGGACATACGCTGTGCTCCTGCGTTGGAAAGCAGTCTCCTCTCCACACGGAAAGAGCCTGCAACACCAAGGTGAAGACTAGCTGCTTATTGTTATTGCTGATCCTCGAGAGCGCTCGGTAAAACCCTTAACGATCTGCATCGCAAAAAAAATCCCGGAAACAGACGTCTCCGGGATTTTTTTAGAAGCCTGGCCGCTAGAAAGTCGCTTGCCTGGCAATTTCTGCTCAGTGGGATTTTTTTGGTGCGCCGGCTTTACTCAAACCTTTCGAGTTGTGATCACCCGGCGTCGATTCCGAAATGGCCCTGGCCTTGTCCAAGCCGCGCGTATCTTTGGAGTGTGCGATGCCTGAAGTCGTGGTGCCGTGGCCATTGTCACTATTACGATCACTGCCGTAGTGATTGCCACTGACGCCATGGTCGCGAACGGCCTTGCCAGCATGATCACTGCTCAAACCCTCGCCGTGCCCGTTACTGCCAGCATGACCCGAACCACTGTGGCCGGCACCGTTACCGCCGCCATTACCACCGCCATGGCCACCGCCGTTTCCGCCGCCATTTCCGCCGCCATTTCCGCCGCCGTGGCCACCACCACCACCACCACCACCACCACCACCACCACCACCACCACCACCTTCTTTCGCATAGGCGGCGTTCATGATGGACAGATCAACGGGGAGTAACGGGGCGGCTGCAAGCATCAGGGCGCATGACATTACAGCAACGAGACTCTTGTTTTTTAAAAGCATGATTGCTTCCGTGAGGGTTGATTACGCGTACCTTATGACGCGTAATCCCCCTGACAGTTCAAGTCCCGCGACGGACGGAGGCGCCAGCAGGAATCAATCAAAAGCGCCGTTAAGCACTTCATAGATCAGACCGGTAGCGATCGCCACCAGTATCAAGTCAGTGCCCGCCTGCTGCCATTCATACCCGTCATAATGCGGCAGCCTGCCGGTCAGCCGGCCATCGAGCTTTTTGGCAATCCCCGGCGGAAGCGGTTTACCGCGGGCGAGGTTCTTTTGAATGCCGGGAGGTAACGCAGGTCCAGGGGCCCAGTAGTCCCGATACCCGTCCACAATGCCAAGAATGTTTGCCCGGTTGATGCTTGGGCCATTATCCCAATCACCGCCCCCTGAATGCTTTCCCTTGTTGCCCTGGTTGCCCTGGTTGCCATGCTCCTGGCTGTTTTGCGAATTGCCCTTTGTGTTTCCTTGCCCCTTGCCATTACCAGGATCGGCCAATGCCAGCGTCGAGGCACAAACCAATGCAACACAGGCAATAGCGGCAACAAACGAGCGATATCTGAACATATCCGTTCTCTCAGAAAGGAAGTACCCCTGGAATGTATACGCTTCGCGGCGAAGCCATGCCAAATTTCAAGCAAACGGTTGTGACACGGCCCACAACCCTGGCGCATGCTTAAGCGGTGATCGACCAGCAACAAAGCAACATGTTCTGCCGTACCGGAGTACCCCATGACCACAACTATCGAGGTGCCGCGCATCCAGCGCTTTGCTGCAAACACTGCGGGTCGGGATTTCGCGGCAGGTGACATTCACGGGCACTTCAGCCGATTGCAAGCCACGCTGGATGCGGCTGGTTTCGATCCTGTTGTCGACCGGCTGTTCAGCGTCGGAGATTTGATTGATCGTGGACCTGAATGCCGGGACGCACTGGACTGGCTTGCCAAGCCATGGTTTCACCCCGTGCGCGGCAACCATGACGATTTCGTGGTGCACTTCGACACCTGCGACGTCTTTAGCTGGATCTGCAACGGCGGGTCCTGGTTCACCGGTCTATCGCCACCTGAGCAGCAAGCGTTCGCGCTGCAATTCGCCGAACTACCGATTGCTATCGAGATCGAGACGCCAGACGGATTGGTCGGGATTATTCACGCCGATTGCCCAGTGTCGTCATGGGACCAACTTCGCGCCGAACTGCAATTGCCTGAAAGTGACAAGCAGCTGCGAGCCGTACTGCTGCGCTGCATGTGGTCACGAACCCGGATTCAGGCCGGCGATACCCGCGCCGTCCATGGACTTCGCGCCCTGGTGGTCGGGCATACGCCACTCAGGCAGCCTGTGGTGCTGGGCAATGTGTACCACATCGACACCGCGGGCTGGCTGGACGGTTATTTCACACTGCTGGATCTCACCACCTTGCAGTGCATCCCGCCAATCGACCCGGAACCCGGTTTCGACTGGGCCTGACGCGCCGTTCGTCCAAAGCCCGGCACTCGCGATGCGCCGCTGTCTCTCATGTAAAAGCACGGACATCCCGCGCCTCAGAACGGAGAGCCAGCATGGACATTGACGAAAATGCACTGGGCAACATGTCACAGCAGGACGTAACGCGTACAACGGACAACGAAACCGGCCACGATCCCCGCAAAGATCAGCCGCAGGTGCCGCTGCCGCCGAACGATGAAGCGCCTGTCGATGACGATATGACAGATGTGGCGGTCAATAACTCGGTGTCGAGCGAGCATCCGCAAGCAGGCACAAGCGCTCAGGACGAAAATGACATGGAGGCTCGCGGCTTACCCGCGAGCGACCCTGAATCAGGTGCCTGAATCAGTCAGGTTCATTCCAGTTGCCCGCTCAGTGCGGGCTTTCTTTTTTCTCGAATTTACCTGCCATGATCAGTCGTCTTCTTGATCTATCTGATCCAGATAGTCAAGGTCATCATCCTCTTCTTCTTCATCTTCTTCATCGTCAAGAATGCCTTGAGCGTCTTGTTCAACCCATGCTTCTTCATCGTGGAATTCATGATCGAGCAGATGGTCGTGCTCGGGTTCTGGAATATCAATCTCATCGCTCATCTACATTTCCTGCATTGGCTGAACTGCGCATAGGGTACTGTAACTGCTGCAGCGCCTGTAACGGCGCGTTCGATGATCGCCAACCATTGCTCACTTGTTTTTGTCAGGATGATTGCGCATTGTCATTCCATCACTTCAGAAATATTGAGCATGTCAAAGAAGCAGCAGACAAACACCCCTCCAGCCACCGCTGCGGATATTGAACGATCTATCCAGGCCCTGAACAAAATGGCTGAACGACTATGGGGAGATGGCCGGGAAGCTGAGGCCAAAGCCCTTCTCGATGCCCTGGACGCCTTAAACCGGGCGCTCGACCGAATCAGGATTGGAGAGAGTCGCAAGACGCTCCATTGAGAGAACGCCGGGCTTCACGTGATGGCCACACTCCCGTCACGCCTTCGTAACACTTGGCAAGCACACTGCAGTCAGCCAAAGGGATTTGGCCACATGATTGGAAAGCCCGACCCAGTGTCGGGCTTTTTCTTTTGCGGTGAGATGATCGTTCCCGGCGGCATTCCCACGCAGAGCGTCGGAACGATCAGATCCCGGACAGACCTGCAATCAGGTCGACTGTCAAGCCGCCTCGCTCTGGCTTTTGATTTTCTCCCCCTACTTGCCGGTATTGCCATTGTTCAGTTTCACGTTGTCGCCGCTCACATAGCGGGTTTCAGGGCACCCTCTCACTTGAAACAATATTCATAGAGGCACGTCTCGAACCCATACTTGAGGTCGAACTTGCCATCGAGCACGTTGTTTTCATTCGCGTACTGCTCCCACGCAACCAACATTTCCTTCATTTTTACCGGCTCGGCCTGGGACAGGTCGCGGCTTTCGGTAGGGTCGGTCTTGAGGTTGTACAGCTGCCAGTTGGCGGTGCCGTAAGGTGGGTTGACCAGGGTGATTTTCCAATCGCCCTTGCGCAGCGCCTTGCGGCCGAACAATTCCCAGCCAATCTGACGTTCGGCCATTGCTTGACCTTCCAGCAACGGGCGCATGCTCTTGCCACTGATGGTTTGCACCGGGCGGCCGTGGAATGTTCTGCCCAGTGGCGGTACGCCGGCGAGGTCCAGCAAGGTCGGCATCAGGTCCATCACATGGACCATGTCTTTATTGACGGTGCCTTGCAGGTGGGTCTTTTTCAGCATTTTCGCGCTGATGATCGCCGGCGCACGAATTCCGCCCTCGTTGGTGAAGCCCTTGAACAGTGGGTACGGAGTGGAACTGACTTGGGCCCACTGTGCGCCATAGTCGGCATACGAGCCTTTGTGACCGAGATTCTTCAGGCTGTTATCGAACTCGCTGGCGAACCACTCCTTGTTGCCTGGCAGGTCAAGCGGGCTGTTGCCGTCGGCACCGTTGTCGGAGATAAACACAATGAAGGTGTTATCCAGCTTGCCGGTTTTCTCCAGGTACTGGAGCAGTCGACCGATGTGATAGTCCATGTTGGACACCATCGCCGCATAGATCTCCATGTTGCGCGCCTCACGTTTTCGCTGCTCATCGCTCAACTGGCTCCAGTCTGGAAGCCCCTTGGCCATGGGTGTGTTGGCCGTCGTATCCGCCGCGACGATACCCAGCTGTTTCTGGCGCTCCAGGCGTGCCTGGCGGATCGGTTCATAGCCTGCGTCGTATCGGCCCTTGTATTTATCCAGCCAGTCATCCGGAGCATGCAGCGGCCAATGCGGGGCGGTATAGGACAAGACGGCCATGAACGGCTTGTTGCTGGCTTTGTCGGCTTCGATGTAGTCAATCAGCCGATTGGTGTAGAACTCACTGGAATAGAACCCCTTGGGCACTTCCACCTGTTTGCCGTCTTCGCGATAAATCGCTTTCGGGTCTTTCGCGATGATGGCGTGCTGGTCATCGAAATGACTGGCGCCGCCTTGTACCAGAATGAAGGAGCGGTCAAAACCACGTGCCTTCGGGCTGGTTTCTTCGGTGCGACCCAGGTGCCACTTACCGGTGGTATAAGTGTTGTAGCCCGCGTCCTGAAGCACTTGCCCGACCGTGACCATGCGTTCGTTCAAGTAACCTTCGTAGCCAGGCCTGCCTTGCTGGAACGGCTGAAGCAGCTCGCCCATGTTGCCCAGGCCAGCCACGTGGCTGTCGGCACCGGAGAGCATCATCGACCGAGTCGGCGAACAGGTGGGGGCCGTATGGAAGTTGCCCAGGCGCACACCGTCCCGGGCAAGCGAGTCAAGGCTCGGGGTGCTGATTTCACCGCCGAAACTGCCCAGGTCGCTGTAACCCAGGTCATCGGCGACAATTATCAGGAAGTTCGGGCGCTCGTCTGCGGCCATGGCTGCGGGGCTGCAAACGGCAACCATCAGGACAAGCATCAGATGGGTCATCCAGCTCATACGGGCGGTTCCTCAGTTGTTATTATTGGTTGAGCCAGGAGTATGCAGAGGGCCTGACGCGGGCCGCTAACGCGGTTGCGCAAGCGCTTATCCAGCCGCGCCGTTATTTGCCCCGACAGCTAGGGAACCGGTCAGCCGTCGTTCATCATCCCTGCATTGGCGGGGGCACGGGACACCCGCTGTCGAGCCTGTTGTCCATGTACCGCAACAACAGCACCGTTGATACAGCACTCATTAACCAGACGGGGCAACCCGGACAAACAAGAATAAAGGTTACGCTGATGAATACGCCCTCTATCAGCGGCCCGCCTCCTTCAAGGAGCGAGGCCTGCCATGCCAGGAATATTCCGTTTGCAGCGGAACCGATACTGCGCTCGCGCAATATCGAAGATGCCGAGGCGCTGCTCAACAACCATCTTGAAGAACGTCGGATCAGCCTCGGAAGACAAGGAACCCTGGACATTGCTTTCACCTTGCAGACCTTGCCGCAGATGAAGTTGTTCGGGGCGCAATGGGGCGGTGAGGTGCGCGTGAGCTCCAGCCCCTTGAACAGCTGGCATGGGATTTTACCCTTGCAAGGTACGATCAGCAGTCGACCCGATGGCCTGCAAGCCAATGGCGGAGAGCTTCTGGTATTCAGTCCTGGGCATGAGGTGGATGTCATCTGGCATGAAGGGGCCAAGGCGATCGTCATTGCCCTGGATGCTGCATTACTGCTCGATCACCTGGAGCGCCACCATCAGACCCACGAGCTGCGGCTCCCGACCCGGACACTGTTGTTCGATAGCAACCATCGCGCCCTGCAGAGCCTTGGCAGCTTGCTGCGCCTGGTGGACAGCGAAACCGGCAACGCCTCGGGGCTGCTGGCAAACCCAACCAGCCAGTCTCATGTGCAGCACCTGTTTTGCGAGAACCTGCTGCAACTGATCCCCAGCTTGCATACGGAGCCACAACGTCGCCTCTTGCCGGGCACCGTGAAACGGGTGGTCGATTTTATTCATGCCCATCTCGACCAGCCACTGGACATCACGCAGCTGGTAGCCATCAGCGGTACCAGCCGACGCAGCCTGGAACAGGCGTTTCGCAATGGCCTGGGCACCAGCCCGCAACGCTATATCCAGAGTTGCCGGCTACAGGCGATTCGCAAAATACTGCTGAGGCACCAACCGGGAGACCTGCAGTTATCAGCGCTGGCGTTTCACTGGGGTTTTGCGCAACCCAGCCACTTCACCGCGGCCTACAAGCAGGCCTTTGGTGAGTTGCCATCGCAGACACTGGCCAGGCCGGCGTGAGGTTTTTCGTCGATTGCGTCCATACGTAGTCATGTCGGCCAGGTCGCTCCAGGCAGAGCGACCGCCACCATGACCTACCAGAATTTCCAGGTATAGGTGGTCATCACTCGGTTTTCATCATAGTCATTGCCATGCTTGAACTGGGCGTTGATGTTCCGCCATTCCATGCCCACATTCTTCAAGGGCCCACTCTGGATCACATACGCCAGAAACAGATCCCGCTCGCTTTCAGCGCTGTCGCTGAGGTCCCCACCGCGATCGATGCCCGTGCCGCGCAGGTAACGGGTGGTCAAGGTCAAGCCGGGCACGCCCATGGCCGCGAAATCATAGTCGTATCGCGCCTGCCAGGAACTCTCGTTGGGTTTGATGAAGGCCACGGCCGACCAGTTCACCAGATAAGGCTGCGGAGCGAAGCCATTCAGGGTCGGGAACGTGCTGTCACCCAACATGCGTTGATAACCCACGCCAACACCATGCCCTCCCTTCTTCAAGGTAATCATGGCGCCATAGGAGTGGTTGTCGATTTCGCCGTACAGGGCCTGACCCGCTTCCTTGTTGTTGAAGTAGCGCAAATCGGTCTTCAGGCGATAGCCGCCACCCAGGTCCGAGTTGAGCGTGAGGCCCAGGTAATGTTGCCGGTAAATATCCTCCAGCTGCCCGTAAAAGTAGCTGGCCGAAAGGTTGGGACCGAAGGCGTAGGTGGCACCGGCAAAGTCCAGTCCGTCGCTGGTGTAGCGCGGCCCGCCTGGTTTGGTGAACAGGTACATCTTTTCCCTGTTGGAGGATTCACGGCTGCTGATCTCGGTGAATCGCCCGCCAGTCAGGGTCAGGTTGTCTATCTCGTTGGACTTGACCAGTACACCATGGAAGGTCGTCACCAACTGCCGTGAGTCGTCCTGGAAGGCCACCGGCAACGTCGGCCGATGTTCACCGACTTTCAGCTCGGTCTTCGAAAAGCGAACTTTGCCGGTCAGTGCCGCCCGGCCGTAATCCTTGGCCTGCTCCCGGCTGCTTTGGCTATAGGGCAAGACACTGTCCGGACCACGACCGCCGCCACCGTCAAGGCGATAGGCGTATTGCGCGGCCGCATCGAGACCGAACGCCAGCGGACCCTGGGTGTAACCGGAGGTAAAGCGCAGATCAAAACCCTGGCTCCAACTACCATCGCGCGATGTTCTCGGGTTATCGCCCTTGAAGTCGCGGTCGACATAAAAGTTGCGCAATCCCAGGTTCATCTGGCTGTCTTCGACAAAGTCAGCTTGCGCAGCCAACGGCATCATCACGCCAATCAGCCCCATGGCCTTCAGGTTTTTTGCAGCAGAGTAAGCGGACCGCGGCACAGCCGCGTGCATAGGATTCATGGACACCTCTACACATTTTTATTGTTGTTGTAGAGGTTCAGTATCCGCAGTCAGCCCACAGGCCGTTATCGTCTGCGCGTGACGACTAGCTGCGCAGCGCAGGTATTGCAGGTGTTCTACTCGATAGCTTCGTAGGGCAGCCCCACGTAGTTTTCGGCAATGTTGACCAAGCCTGCGTGGGAGTTGAAGAAATACTCGCGGTCGGCCTGCTGCATCTTCTGGTCCCACGCGTCCTTGTGCTCGCCGAAGTCGTGCAGCAGGTTGGTCATGAACCAGCTGAAACGCTCTCCCTTCCAGACACGACGCAGTGCCAGCTCGGAGTATTTTTCCAGCAGGTCGGTACGCCCCTCCCGGTACACCTTGACCAGGATGCGATACAGGTAGGACACGTCCGAGGCGGCCAGATTCAAGCCCTTGGCACCGGTTGGCGGCACGATGTGGGCGGCGTCGCCGAGCAGGAACAACTTGCCGTACTGCATCGGCTCGACCACGTAGCTGCGCAGCGGCGCGATGCTTTTCTCCAGCGAAGGGCCGGTCACCAGCTTGTCCGCCACTTCGTGCGGCAGACGTGCCTTGAGTTCACCCCAGAAACGCTCATCGGACCATTCTTCGACCTTGTCGGTTAACGGCACTTGCAGGTAGTAACGGCTGCGGGTCAGCGAGCGTTGACTGCACAACACGAAACCCCGGTCGTGGTGGGCGTAGATCAACTCGTGGTTGACCGGTGGCGTGTCGGACAGCAGTCCCAGCCAGCCGAAGGGATATACGCGCTCGTAGTGGGTAAGCACCTCGGCAGGAATGCTCTTGCGGGCGACCCCGTGGAAGCCGTCGCAACCGGCGATGTAGTCGCAGTCGATTCGGTGGGTTTGGCCATCTTTCTCGTAGGTGACGTAGGGGCTGTCGCCCTTCATGTCGTGGGGCTGCACGTTTTCGACCGAATAGATGATCGGGGCACCCAGGGCGCTACGGGCCTCCATCAGATCGCGCGTGACTTCGGTCTGCCCATAGACCATGACAGTCTTGCCACCGGTCAATGTCTTGAGGTCGACATGAATACGCTTGCCGGCCACCAGCAACTCGACGCCCTCGTGGACCAGGCCTTCGGCATCCATGCGTTCGGATACACCCGCTTCGCGCAGCAGGTCGACGGTGCCTTGCTCCAGCACCCCGGCACGAATTCGGCTGAGGACATAGTCCGGTGTCTGGCGTTCGACGATGACGTTGTCGATACCGGCGTTATGCAGTAATTGGCCGAGCAGGAGTCCGGAAGGACCAGCACCGATAATAGCAACCTGAGTTTTCATTATTTTAATCTCTGATAGGCGATCACCAACCGCTTGCAAATGGCGGTCGGATTATTTTTTTTGTTTACCTCCTGCATTTTTACTGATGAAACATGCAATAAAAGGTGATTTTTCGGGATAAAATTGCACTTTTACAAATTTGGTTCGATTATCGAACGACCACACACACTGTGCATTTCCGTCCTCAAGGGTGCCGAACACGATGAAAAACAGTGTCAATAACATCCCGGTGTTCAAGCTGTATGGTGAAAACAAGGCGTGGTCCACCCCGGACTTGCTGCACTGTGAATCCATACCCAAACGCAGCAGCCTGCACCATTGGGAGATCAAGCCGCACCGCCATGCCGACCTGTTCCAGTTGCTCTATGTGCAACGCGGCCAGGCCGTGGTCGAGATCGAGGGCAAGCGCAGTGACGTACTGGAAGCGGCCATCCAGGTGATTCCCCCGCTGACCGTGCATGGTTTTCAGTTCTCGGAAAAAATCGAGGGTTATGTGCTCACCCTCGGCGCGCCACTGGTGGCCAAACTGGAGTCGCAACTGGGCGCGCCGTTGACCGTCCTGGCGTCTTGCGGGTGCTACCCGGTTGGGCGAGATCGTCGTTACATCAACACCCTGTTTGCCGCCCTGCTTGAAGAATACGAAAGCAGCGCACCGGCGCGCGATGTGCTGATGCACTCATTGGTCAGTGTGCTGATGGTCTGGACCAGCCGCCACAGTCAACTCAGCACGCCGCCGAGCAATCGTGGCGAACGCGACCAGCACTTGCTCAGCCGCTTTATCAAGTTGGTAGAGCAGCATTACCGCGAGCATCTGTCGGTGGAGGTGTTCGCTCAGCGCATCGGTGTCTCCAGCGTGCACCTGAACACCCTGTGCCGCGAACTGGCCGGGCAAACCGCGCTGCAGATCATTCACCAGCGCCTGCTGCTGGAAGCCAAGCGTAATCTGACGTACACCAACATGAGCATCAACCAGTTGTCCGACAGCCTGGGCTTCAGTGACCCGACCTATTTTTCACGCTTCTTTCGCCGTCTCGCTGGCCAGACACCGAATACCTTCCGCCACGGCATCGAGCAAAGCGGCGCGTGAACCGTCACGAACTTTGCGCACTCAGTCGAATTTTCTTAACAAGAAGCGTCACAGGTCGCGGCAACCATTAGCAACGACAATCCATCTTATTGATTTAAAAGGAATAATAATAAAATCCAAGCTGGCACAATAGTTGAGTATGGACAACCTTGCGCAGGCAACAACTGCGGTTCACCACTCATAACAATAAGGTTGTCCTCCCATGCATCACAGACTCCCCCGTTGCACGCCCCTTTCGCTCAGCGCAGCCCTGTTGTTGGCCGGCAGCGCCTCACTGGCCCAGGCTACCGAAGGCGGTGTGTCGTCCTGGCCGCTGGGCATTGAAATCTACGGCATGGGTATCCTGCCGCCGCCTGGCACCTACGGTCAGGTTTTCGTCGGCGACTACCTGGCCGATACCCTTCGCGACAACGCGGGCGACAAGGTGGCTGACATCGACCTGCGCGTCACCACCATTGTGCCTCGGTTCATCTGGGTCACCGAACAGCAGGTCCTGGGTGGCAGCCTGGGTTTCCACGCCTTGCTACCGCTCAATGACATGCGGCTGAACATCAAGAACGGCCCGCACGACCACAAGCGCGGCATCGGCGACGCTCACCTCGGCCCGGTGGTCGGGTTCCACCACAGTGACAAGTTCCACACCGCGGTGGGTATCGACTTCGTTCTGCCCACCGCCAGCGAATATGACAAGAACGACCTGATCAACCTCGGCACCAACTATTACACCGCACAAGCGGTGTATGCCATGACCTACATGGACCCCGAGGGTCTCAACGCCGATGTGCGCCTGATGTACGATTACAACTTCGAAAACCAGGACACCCACTATCAGTCCGGCCGCGAGCTGCACGCCGACTACACCCTTGGCTGGGGTTTGGGCAATGGCTGGGTCCTCGGCGTCGGTGGCCACGCTTACAAGCAGGTGAGCGATGACCAGTGCAGCGCTTCCCACTGCGCCGCCGCCGCCCAGGTCGATGCCGCCGATGGCAATCGCGGCAGCTCCTTCTCCATCGGCCCGGCCGTGCAATACGCCAGCCGGGACGGCTGGTTCCTCAGCGCCAAATGGCAGGATGAATCCGGTGTACGCAACCGTACCGATGGCCAGGCCTATTGGCTGAAGTTCACTGTCCCGCTCTGAGACTGTCGCCCACAAAAATGCCCCGTGAGCATCGAGCCCCGGGGCATTGGGTTCAGCCCGGTACTAGCTTCCCTTGAGACGATAGCTGACCTGGGCGCGACTCATGCCAAGCATCTGCGCCGCCGCGGTGATGTTGCCACCGGAGCGTTCCATGGCCAGGCGTACCAGGTGCAGTTCGATTTCCGCCAAGGGTGTATTGAGCACCCGTTGGCTTCCGGAAACGAAGGCCTGCAGACCTTCCAATACCGGCTCGCGTAGTGCGTCTGTGGTACCGCCCTCTTCGAGGGGAGACCCTGCCTTGCCGGCCCCCTCATCACGGCGTTCGCCAGCCGACAAGCGCCCCTCTGGCGTCAGGCCGATGGCCATTGCCATCAACGGCGCGCCAATCTCGGCCAGATGCACGATGTCAATGACCTCGCCATCACCGGCGGATATCACGCCACGCTCGATCAGGTTCTGCAGTTCACGAATATTGCCGGGAAACCGGTAAGTCAGCAGTGCGTTGACCAGTCTGGTGCTGAAGCCCGCCAGCCGACGTCCGTGGCGCTGGCTGAAATGACGCAGGAAGTAGCTCATCAGCAGGGGAATATCTTCGCGGCGCTCGCGCAACGGTGGCAGATGAATAGGGAACACATTCAGTCGATAGAACAAGTCTTCACGAAAACGTCCCGCCTCAACTTCGCGACGCAGGTCCAGGTTAGTCGCGGCGATGACCCGTACATCCACCCGGATCGGCGCCGTGCCACCGACGCGCTCGATTTCACCTTCCTGCAAGGCACGCAAAATCTTGCTCTGCGCACTGAAGCTCAACGTCGCTATTTCGTCGAGGAACAGCGTCCCGCCATGGGCCCGTTCGAAACGACCGGGACGCGAACGCTCAGCACCGGTAAAGGCACCACGCTCGACTCCGAACAGTTCGGCCTCCACCAGGTTTTCCGGCAAGGTCGCGCAGTTGAGCGCCACCAGCGGCTTGTGCTGCCTCGAACTGGATTGGTACAGCGAGCGGGCGAACAACTCTTTGCCGACCCCTGATTCTCCGGTCAACAACACCGTCGCCTGGGTCGGTGCGACGCGTTGCAGCAATTGAGTGGCAACCACGAACGCCGCCGAAATGCCCACCAGCGGTTTGCCATCGGCGGGCTCCTCCAGTTCGGCAACGGTGGTTTCGGTGCCCGAGGCGTAAGTGCTGCGACTGAGGAAGTCGCTCGGGTCCAGATACGCCAGGTCGGCATCGATGTCGTCCCACTGATCGGCCGGTTTGCCAACGATACGGCAGGCCGGATGCCCCATCGAGCGGCACTCCTGCTCGCGAAAGACGACCAGGCGGCCGAGCAACGACGAGGCGTAACCGCTGGCATAACCGATCTCCATCCAACAGGCCGGTTCGCCGCCCAGGCCATAGGCTGCAATGTGCTCGTCGTCTTCGAGTGAGTTGTGCCAGAGGAACTCGGAATAGAAGTGACCAACGCCCGAGTCGATTTCGAAGCGCACCACCTCGACATTGACCATGCCTTCGAGCATGTGCAGCCGTGGACCGGCGCTGTACAGGCTGGTGTCATCACCGTCCGGCCATTGCTCGCTGACCTGGGCAGCGTCACGCGCGCCGGCTTGCCAGCCGATACGCGTAAGCAGGCCACGTGCCTTGTCGAACCCCAGCGCCTCGATCAGCTCGCGGCGGATGGCCCCGAACGCAGAACCTTGCAGCAGCATCATGCGCTGGCCACACAACCACACGCTGCCATCTTGAGGAGCGAAGGCCACCGTTTCCGCCAACTGCTCAGCGGTGGGAAAGCCGCTGCTGCCGAACTGGCTGGCGCGGTCGACGATCAGGCGCTTCTGCCGGCCAAGCATCTGCTTGAGAAAATCCTCACCGGCAGAGCGACCAGTCTTGGTGTGCGTAGTACGAGTCATGGGCAGTCAACAAGAGGCAGGTAGGTAACCTGTGAGTATGCCCCGCCCTCCAGCGGGGTCAATCCGCTAGCGATCGACTCCACGACTCCTTGTCGTCCGTCTGCTCGATAACCGCACAGTTTCTGGTGACGCCCACTTAGGCGTCGAGCTTTCAACAGCGTGCGATTTTCTCTGCATAAATTTGCGCACAACGGCCTTCCAGTCGGCGCCAGAGGCAGGATTCAGCGCGACCACAATGTAACTTAACCTATTGTTTATTAAGGAAAATCACCCAACAAACAGACATGGCACGATAAATGTTAACAGGCACCTCTGCACATAAATAAAAAAAGAGGTGACCTCGTCATGACCACTACCCCTTTCGTTCGCCCTGCCTACCACAACCTTGAATTGCAGCCACTCGCCGGACAATGGCGCGCCGGCAGCGCCGGTCGAACGTTGGACGTGTTCGACCCTTTCACTCAGACACGCTTGCTGCAGATCACCCAGGCCAATCGCGAAGACCTCGATGCCGCCTACCGCAAGGCGCGCGTCACTCAGCTCGATTGGGCCACCAAAGGGCCGGCCGAACGGGGCCAGGTGCTGCTCAACGCGGTGAAAATCTTCGACGAGCGTCGTGAAGAAATCATCGACTGGATCATCCGCGAGTCCGGCAGTACGCGCATCAAGGCGCAGATCGAATGGGGCGCCGCGCGCGCCATCACCCTGGAGTCAGCCAGCCTGCCCAGCCGCGTGCATGGGCGCATTCTTGCCTCCAACATCCCCGGCAAGGAAAGCCGCGTCTACCGAACTCCCCTGGGTGTGATCGGTGTGATCAGCCCGTGGAATTTCCCCTTGCACCTGACCGCACGTTCCCTCGCACCGGCCCTGGCGCTGGGCAACGCCGTAGTGGTCAAGCCGGCCAGCGACACCCCCGTCACCGGCGGCCTGTTGCTGGCGCGCATCTTCGAGGAAGCCGGCTTGCCATCTGGCGTGCTCAGTGTCGTCGTCGGCTCCGGCGCGGAAATCGGCGACGCCTTTGTCGAGCACCCGGTCCCGGCGTTCATCTCCTTCACCGGCTCGACCCAGGTCGGCCGCAACATCGGCCGCATCGCCAGCGGCGGTGAGCATCTGAAACACGTTGCCCTGGAACTGGGTGGAAACAGTCCGTTCGTGGTCCTGGCCGATGCCGACGTCGAACAGGCCGTCAGTGCCGCCGTGGTGGGCAAATTCCTCCACCAGGGGCAAATCTGCATGGCGATAAACCGCATCATCGTCGAACAGCCGCTGCTGGAAACCTTCACCCGGCGATTCGTCGAGCGAGTCAAGGCGCTGCCCTACGGCGACCCGAACAAAGCTGAAACGGTGATAGGCCCGGTGATCAACAGCAAGCAAATGGCGGGCCTGCAAGAGAAGATCGCCACGGCCCAAGCCGAAGGCGCCACGCTGCTGGTCGGCGGTGAAGCCGACGGCAACGTCCTGCCGCCGCACGTGTTCGGCAACGTCACCGCCGACATGGACATCGCCCATGAAGAAATCTTTGGCCCTCTGGTCGGCATTCAGTCTGCCCGGGACGCCGAGCATGCCCTGGAACTGGCCAACAGCAGCGAATACGGACTCTCCAGCGCCGTATTCACCTCCAGCCTGGAGCGCGGCGTGCAGTTCGCCCGACGCATCCACGCCGGTATGACCCACGTCAACGACATCCCGGTCAATGACGAACCCAATGCGCCGTTCGGCGGTGAGAAGAACTCCGGTCTCGGTCGCTTCAACGGCGACTGGGCGATCGACGAGTTCACCACTGACCACTGGATCACCTTGCAACATGCGCCAAGGGCGTATCCGTTCTGAGCTGCATGAAGCCTCCCATGAACCCACCTGCCAATAAGAAAATGGAGTACGAAATGTCTTCACTCCTCAACAGCTCAGCTGTGAAACGGACCCTGTCTGCCTGCCTTGCCCTGCCCTTGATCGTGCTGGCTGGTCACGCCGCCGCCGATGGCGACGGCGTCTGGAAAGGCGGGGAAAACGTCTATGCCAAGGTGTGCGGCCACTGCCACGAAAAACAGGTCGGCCCGCAAATCACCGGCCGCCAGCTGCCTGCGCAGTACATCACCGCCATTGTGCGCAATGGATTTCGTGCCATGCCGGCCTTCCCTGCCTCGTTCATCGACGATAACTCGCTGCAACAGGTCGCCGAGTACATTTCCAAAACGCCTGCCCCGGCGGCCAAGCCTTGAGGAGCCTGCCATGAACGTCGAACGTCGCACGGTACTGAAGGGCTTGGCATTGAGCAGCCTGGCCGGCATGGCCGTGACCAGCTCCGGCCTGAGCATGGCCGGCAGTGTTCTGGGCGCTCAAGCCCAGCCTGTCTTGCCGACCCTGGTCCTTGTCAACAATGAGGTGGCCGAGTCGGTCTTCCTCCAGGGCATCAACGCCAGCCAGGGGGGCAAGCACGTCAAGGTCCAGCGTACCGACCTCAGCCTGGACTTCATCCTGGGCTTTGAAAAACGCCTGCGTAGCGGCCAACCGCAACGCATCATCGGCCTGGTCGACGATGCCAGTGCCGCACTGATTGTCGACCTGGCGCGCAGCGCTGGCGCGCGCGTGCAGTGGCTCGGCCAGCACCGCGCCACGCCCCACGCTTCACAGCACCGTCTGCTCAGCGCCGAAGCCGCCAGCGGCTGCGCCCCCCAACTGGGCCTGAGCCTGAACGCCTGTGGCAGCGGCTTCAGCCTGACCGAACAGCGTATGCACAGCCTGCAAGCGCCGTTGCAAGCGTCTGCCACCGCCCGCAACAGAGACAGCTCAGACCAATGGGCCGCCACGCTGGGCTACACCCTTGCAGCCCTTGGCACCACCAGCGACCGGCAGGCACCACTGATTGCCCGCCGCCCCGTGCCGCTTACCGGCAATTTCGTTTCGTTTTCGATCGAGGCTTGAAGGAGCTAATCCAATGACTGAGCAAAACAACAAGACCCTGCTCCCGCGCGGCGTCGACAGCGCAAACTTCGAGCAAGCCATCGCCAAGTTCCGCAAACTGCTGGGCGATGACAACGTCCTGGTCAAAGACGATCAACTGATCCCCTACGCCAAGATCATGATGGCCGTGGACAATGCCGGGCACACGCCGTCTGCCGCCGTCACCGCCACCACCGTCGAACAGGTGCAGGGCGTGGTGAAGATCTGCAACGAACACAAGATCCCGGTGTGGACTATCTCCACAGGTCGCAACTTCGGTTACGGCTCGGCAGCACCAGGCCAGCGCGGACAGATCATTCTCGACCTGAAGAAGATGAACAAAATCCTCCACGTCGACCCTGAACTGTGTACCGCCCTGGTCGAGCCGGGCGTGACCTATCAGCAGCTCTACGACTACATCCAGGAACACAACCTGCCCTTGATGCTGTCGTTCTCCGCACCGTCGGCCATCGCCGGCCCCTTGGGCAACACCATGGATCGCGGCGTGGGTTACACCCCCTACGGCGAACACTTCCTGATGCAGTGCGGCATGGAGGTTGTGCTGGCCAACGGCGATGTTTACCGCACCGGCATGGGCGGCGTAAAAGGCGACAACGCCTGGCAGGTATTCAAGTGGGGCTATGGCCCGACCCTGGATGGCATGTTCACCCAGGCCAACTACGGTATCTGCACGAAGATGGGCTTCTGGCTGATGCCAAAACCTCCGGTTTTCAAACCGTTCGAGATCAAGTTCGAGAACGAATCGGACATCGCCGAGATCGTCGAATTCATCCGCCCGTTGCGCATTGCCCAAGTCATTCCCAATTCGGTAGTGATCGCTGGCGTACTCTGGGAAGCCTCCACCTGCAACACCCGCCGCTCCGACTACACCAGCGAGCCGGGCGCGACCCCCGACGCGATCCTCAAGCAAATCCAGAAAGACAAGAACCTCGGCGCCTGGAACGTCTACGCCGCGCTGTATGGCACCAAGGAGCAGGTCGACGTCAACTGGAACATCGTCACCGGCGCCCTCAAGCAACTGGGCAAAGGCCGGATCGTCACCCAGGAAGAAGCGGGTGATACCCAGCCGTTCAAGTACCGCGCCCAATTGATGTCCGGCGTGCCTAACCTGCAGGAATTCGGCCTGTACAACTGGCGTGGCGGTGGCGGCTCGATGTGGTTCGCACCGGTGAGCCAGGCCCGGGGCAGCGAGTGCGACAAACAGCAGGCCCTGGCCAAGAAGACCCTCAACAAACACGGCCTGGACTACGTCGGCGAGTTCATCGTCGGCTGGCGCGACATGCACCACGTCATCGACGTTTTATATGACCGCACCAACCCCGAAGAGACCCAGCGCGCGAACGCCTGCTTCGCCGAGTTGCTGGATGTGTTCGAGAAGGAAGGCTACGCCGTCTACCGCGTCAATACCGCCTTCCAGGATCGAGTCGCGCAGAGCTACGGCCCGGTCAAACGCAAGCTTGAACATGCCATCAAGCGTGCGCTGGACCCGAACAACATCCTGGCGCCGGGCAAGTCGGGCATCGACCTCGCCAACTCATTCTGATTGCGCTTGCGGCTCCGCCAGGACTGTCCTGGCGGGGCCTTTTATTGACGGGGAACACAATGACCTACACACAATTCCTGGTGGCCGGCGCGCTGGTGCTGGCCGCCCCTCTGACACTGGCCCAAGGCGACGTCGCTCAGGGCCAAGCCCTGTTCAAGACTCAGTGCGGCTTCTGCCACAGCCCCGAAACGGGCAAGAACCTGATGGGGCCGAGCCTGCACGGCGTATTCGATCGCACCAGCGCCCAGGCCCCAGCCTTTACCTATTCCGCCGCCCTGCAAGGCGCCAGCCTGAAGTGGGATGACGCCAATCTGGACAAGTGGCTGACCAGTCCTGCCAGCCTGGTGCCGGGCAATGTGATGATGTTTGCCGGCCAGGCCGATAGGCAGAGTCGTCAGGATCTGATTGCCTATTTGAAGAGTTTGAGGTGAGTAAATTAAGCGTCGGGTCATACATCTGGGCATTGCTCCCATCCCGGTGCTGGCGTTGTTGGGCTTCACAAGTGACCTGAGTTTGATTTGGATCAAACTCTCCATTGCTTTGCCAGCTAGACTGAAGATCAACACGACGTAACAAGTCGAGGTTGTACTTCATGTACTGGTTCCATCGTCACCGCCGCAGCCTATTGCACCTTACCCTTGCGGTATGGGTGCTGGCTGTGGCCGTGATGGCAATCCAGGGGTGTCTGGCACAGCCGATACACAATTTGGCCGCCCCACACACTATCGAGCAGTATGTGGTGGATGGTCATGCGCTCCACGCCAATGGTTGCCTTCAAAACTGTGAAGACACTGCCACGGCGATAAAACCTTCATTGCAGACGCCAGCAGCGGATCCTGTCCACTGGGCGGCCCTGTTACTGCTAACAGCGGCAGTCCTGATATTGGTGCTTGATTCTGAGCAAAAATCCTCTCTGGCCACCCTTGTACTAAAACGTCCCGCGCCACCAAAAAGCCCGGTACGGCTGACATTCGTCCGTTTCAACGATTAGCCCCCCCCTGCTTCAGAGTGGCAGAGCACAGGGTTGCTCTGCCCTGCTGCGGCGCTTTTTCGCGACCAAGCCATTCTACTTATCCCTCACAATCTCAGGAGTTCATCATGCAAGTGCATTCTAAATGGGTTCTGGCTGCCGTCCTGGCTAGCAGTGCATTCATGGTCTCTGCCGAGGATGCCCATCACCCGGCCGACTCAACCGTGAGCACTGCACCGGCATCGACGGCCGTGAACAATGCCATGACCGAGCAAATGCAAAAAATGCAGGCCGCACATGACAAAGCGGCAGCGGCTGAAACGCCAGCTGAGCGCCAGGCCGCCTTGCAAGAAGGCATGAAAGCGATGAAGGACAGCATGTCCATGATGAGCAAGGAACACAGTGCAATGGGTTGCATGGGCATGTCTGGTGCGAAGGACGGCGCAGGCAAAGGAATGATGGACATGATGATGCAGATGATGGACCAGCAGTCGTCCATGATGGAAATGCCAATGAAAAAGTAAATGTGCGGTGGAGCCGCAGGTACAGAGCGCCTTACCCTGCTTGCAACTAGCAGCCTGCCCATCTGTGCAACTGTTTATGCCCCACGACCAAGGTGATCATCAGCAAAGGCACGAACGGTAAACACACCAGGCAAGTGAGGAGTACCAACCATGAGCCATACTGAATCGGCCTACGGTCTCTGGTCGCTGGTCATTATCAACTCATTAGTGTTTATCTTGTTCGCCTTCAGCTTCACCCGGCCCAAGACGCGCCGCGATTGGCGCTCCTTTGGCATGTTCTCGGCGTTCCTGGTGGCACTGTTTACCGAAATGTACGGTTTCCCGCTGACTATCTACCTGTTGATGCCCTGGCTCGCACGTAACTTCCCTGGCATCGACTTACTCTCGCACGACGCTGGGCATCTGCTCGAAACACTGATGGGCTGGAAGGTCAATCCGCATTGGGGGCCATTCCACATTTTCAGCAACCTGCTGATCGCTGGCGGCTTCTGGTTATTGGCAGCCGCCTGGCGTGTGCTCTACGAGGCCCAAGGTACTGGACAGCTAGCGGTCGACGGGCCCTATGCGCGGATCCGTCACCCGCAGTACGTCGGTTTCGTGCTGATCATGTTTGGCTTTTTGTTGCAATGGCCCACGTTGATCACCTTGGTAATGTTCCCAATTCTCCTACTGGTCTACATCAAGCTGGCGAAGCGGGAAGAACAGGAGATGCTTGCACGATTCGGCGATGCCTACCGCACTTACCGTGAACGGACACAGGCATTCCTGCCTTGGTCAGCCCGCCGCAGTCCCTCCCCTACTGGCGCCCCTCCGAACTCAGGAAAACAGCCATGAACGCCCCCTGGAAAACCGGCATTTCCTTGGCCCTGACCATGGCCATTTCCTACAGCATCTGTGCGCTGCTCTATGCGCTATGGCCGGTGCAGGGAATCGCCTTTCTCAACGCCTTGTTCCATGGACTCGACTTCGGTCGCCTGCAAGCTCCGCAAGACTACGGTGTGGCGACTTTCGTCGGGCCGCTGCTGGTCTTGAGTGTATGGGGAGCGATGGTCGGCACCTTGTTTGCGTGGTTGTCCGCCAAGTTCCATGGCAGGCCTTGATAGGCGCTTCGAATCAGGAGGCCGTGATGAACCAATCACACATGCAGCACCAACAGGCGCTGGCATCAGGAAAAATGGCAAAAGATCCGATCTGCGGGATGATGGTGGACAAGACCACCGCGTTGTCACGAGAACGTGGCGGGCGCAGCTATTACTTTTGCAGCGATACCTGCCTGCGCACCTTCGAGTCGCCGGAAAATGAACTGAAGGCGATGAAAACCCGCGTGACTATCGCCCTGACCGGGGTACTGGCCTTGGCACTGCTGCGTGCAGGCGCCTTCATTGCACTCGCCGCTGGTGCCACACTGCTGACTTGGGCGCCGATTCCGTCACTCCCCTGGTTCACATGGGGTATATGGCTATTCCTGCTGGTAACACCGGTGCAGTTCATCGGTGGCTGGGGTTTCTATAAGGGGGCGTGGAACGCCATTCGCACCCTAAACATCAACATGGATTTTCTGATCGCCCTCGGCACGTCGGTCGCCTATTTCTACAGTGTCGCGGTGTTGTTCTTTCCGGACGTCCTGCCGGTCAAGGTGTCCGAACGTGACGTCTATTTCGAGGTGTCGGCGGTCATCATCGCCTTCGTGCTGCTGGGCAGGTACATGGAGGAGATCATCAAGACACAATCCTCAGCCGCAGTACGACGCCTACTTGATCTCAAGCCTGCGATTGCGCACGTGATTCGTGATGGACGGGAGGTCGACTTGCCCGCTGAAAACGTCATGGTCGGCGAGTTTCTGGTGGTCAAGCCTGGCGAGAAGATCCCCACCGATGGCGATGTCAGTGAGGGTCAGTCAACGGTCGATGAGTCCATGCTGACCGGCGAGTCGATGCCGGTCGACAAACACCCGGGCAGCCCGGTAATCGGAGGTACGCTCAATGGCAGTGGCGTGCTCACTTTCAAGGCGAGCAGGATAGGTGCCGACACCGCACTGGCGCAGATTATCAAGATGGTCGAGGAGGCGCAGACCAGTACGGCACAGATCCAGCGGTTGGCTGACCAGGTTACCGGCTACTTTGTGCCAGCAGTGGTGGCGGTCGCGTTGTTGGCCCTTGTCGGCTGGTCTCTTGTGGGGAATTTCCCGCAGGGGTTATTGGCCTTTATCGCGGTCCTGATCATTTCCTGCCCCTGCGCATTGGGCGTGGCGACGCCCGCCGCGTTAATGGTCGGTGTTGGCAAGGGCGCCGATAACGGCATCCTTATCCGTGGCGGTGAAGTATTAGAGCGGGCTGAAAAACTGAGTACGGTAGTGTTCGACAAAACCGGCACCATTACCCGAGGAGAACCCAACGTAACCGATGTGATCCCGCTTGGTACCGCGATGGAAAACGAGGTCTTGATGCTCGCCGCCGCCGTGGAGTCCGGTTCAGAACATCCGCTCGGCGCAGCGATAGTGCGCGCCGCACGGCATCGCGGCATCAGCCTGCCGAAGGCGACCGGCATCAGTGGGATCGCCGGTCACGGCATCGAAGGCAGTATCGACAGTCGCAAAATCTGGCTGGGCAACCGACGTTTGTTCGCCCGCCAAGGTATTTCGACCGAGGCTGCCGAGGAGCACCTCATCGGCCTGGAAGCCGATGGCAAGACCGCGATGCTGGTCGGGGTCGACGACCGCTTGCTCGGGGTAATTGCTGTGGCCGATACCATAAAACCTGAAGCGCCTGAAGCCGTTGCGGCATTGCAGGCCAGCGCCATCAAGGTCGTGCTACTGAGCGGCGACAACCACCGGACTGCCGAAGCGGTCGCGCGGCAGGTCGGCATCGAGCGAGTGATTGCCGAGGTCTTGCCCGACGACAAGGCCGCAATGATCCGTCAATTGCAAAGCGAAGGGCAGGTCGTGGCCATGGTTGGCGACGGTGTCAACGATGCACCTGCCCTGGCCACCGCTGACATCGGCATCGCCATCGGCTCGGGTTCCGATGTCGCCAAGGAAACTGGCGGCATCATCCTGCTCAAGAACGATGTACGCGACGTGGTCACCGCGATCAAGCTGTCGCGCGCAACCATGGTCAAGATTAAACAGAACCTGTTCTGGGCATTCATCTACAACAGTATCGGCATTCCAATTGCGGCCTTTGGCCTGCTTAATCCCATCATCGCTGCCGCCGCTATGGCGCTCAGTTCCTTGTCGGTAATCGCCAACTCCGCGCTGCTGAAACGTGCCCGTATTGGCTTGAGTCAGGAGGTTACATAATGAATCGCGAAGTTCTGATTATCTGCCTCCTGGTGAGTGTTGTGGGCATCGCCACCGTGCTTTACCTGCTGGGGTTGACCGGAAAATCGTTTGTCATAGCAGCGATTTTCCTGCTGTGCCCGGTCGTGGTCGGGGTGCAACTTTTCCGAGGTGTCCGCCAATTCGACAAGGACATGGCCGGGGTCAATCGGCAACTGAAAAGGAAGAATCTGCCTTGATACTTTATGCGACTCACCACCCTGAATTTCCGACGCATTTGACACGTAAACCGATGCTCTGGCTCGCTATGCTCACACCTACGATAGCGCTTCAGCAAAATTGGAAGTGGCCTTGCGTCATGACCCTCTCTCCCGTTCCCTGCAAGGAGTGCCATCATGAATCAACATAACTTGCCCCAGCACCGCGCAAGGGGCACCCACTGGTACTTTTTAGGCTTCCTGGCCATCGCCGGCTATTTCCTGTTTGCCGAGCACAGGGCTCACGTCCTTCCCTATCTGCCATTCCTACTGTTACTGGCCTGTCCACTGATGCATTTTTTCATGCATCGTGGGCATGGCGGACATAAACACGGTGAGAGTAATGAACATGCCAATTGCTGTGGACATCAGCACACCAGCGCTCGCAATGGCCAAGAGGCGCACGATGGTCTACCCGATAATCAGACGAAATATCCCGATCGCCCTGCATGACGATTCAACGTCTGTGCGTAATGCCATGAAGCCAGGTGCGCAGAGCCAGGGCGTCGGCTTGAACGCCTGGTTAGATGCACAATACGAGGCGTGTCCACAGTTCGAAGATCGATTGATGACCTAAGCCCGAACGTTTTAGATAACTGCGAGCACTCCACGAAACGCTTCGGCCTCCATCTCCACGAGACTGGAAGATGTACTGCCCTCATGCTCCAGCAGGAATCGTTTGACGAGATGAAATCCAAGGGAATAGCCCAACCATCTTGGGAGGTCAGATGCACCGAAGAACCACGCGTCGTGGCCATAATCCTTGCGACTCCAGTAGCTTGCCGCCATTGCGACATGGCGTCGAATGTCAGACACATCGAGGCGCTCCCATGGTTCAGGTAAACCACCACAGACTTCCTGCGCAAAAGCGCCTGCCAGCCCCTCCGAAACAAGCGCTTCACCTAAAGACGATCCATAACCTGGCCCATCCCATCGGGCGGCATGGTGTAGCTCATGTGCAAACATTCGTTCGAGCGACGCTTCTTGGTTGGCTCTGAAAATGTCACTTGCAGGATCTACGGTCAAAAAAATAAGGCCTGGTTCCGGCGCATATCCCAGATGCCCCTTTTCTGGAATGACATGAGTGCCAGCTTTCACGATCACATCAAGTGGGCGCAACGGCATCAACGCACTTGCCTTTGCGTAGGTTGCTAACAGGCGGGTGTGAAGCCAATCACGGTGATCGATAAGCGCGCCGCGCGCATCGATGAAATGGAAATTTATGGATGTCATTATCATGCCTCCTTGCATAAATCCTTGGGTAACGCGATAAGTCGTCAACTAGATTGCGCTGATCAGCCCTGTTCCGACCGACCGAGTTGAGTTCGTTTATTGATCAGTACGAAAATGCGAGATCGATCCAAACATTAACACTTAGCACCCTTCGCTTCTGTCTACGTTTTGCGCCGGAGAAACTTCATGACTATCGACTGGCTCAACTTCACCCCCTGGTCATCCCTCGCAGGCGGCGCCTTGATCGGCTTGGCGGCCAGTCTGTTCGTGGTCGCCAACGGGCGTATTGCAGGCATAAGCGGTCTGATCGGCAGTCTTTTACAGCGTAGAAGCGAGGGGGTGAGTGAGAAAGCACTGTTTCTCCTGGGCCTGCTCATCGCGCCGCTGCTATGGGGCTTGTTCGCCACGCTGCCGCGAATTGAGTTCCACAGTGGCGGGTTCGGACTGGTGGTTGCCGGTGCATTGGTGGGCATCGGCACACGGTACGGTTCCGGTTGCACCAGTGGCCATGGGGTGTGCGGCATATCGCGCTTGTCGCGGCGATCGATGGTTGCCACCGCGTGCTTCATGTTCAGTGGTTTCGCCACGGTGTATGTCTTGCGTCATCTGCTGGGGGGCTGATCATGATCAAACTGAGCGCATTCATTGCCGGCTTGCTGTTCGGCTTCGGCCTTCTGTTGGCAGGCATGGCCAACCCGGGAAAAGTATTGGCGTTCCTGGATCTGACCGGTGCCTGGGATCCTTCCCTGGCGCTGGTCATGGTTGGCGCGATTGGTGTCGCCATTGGCCCCCTGACCTGGGCACGCCGACAATCCAGCTCGCTGCTGGGACGGCCAATGCAGCTACCGGTCAAGCGTGAACTGGACCCGCGCCTGGTTGGCGGCAGCCTGTTATTCGGCATTGGTTGGGGAATAGCCGGGATCTGTCCAGGTCCTGCTGTAGTCATACTGTTGACCGGGCACTGGCAAGCCATCGTATTCATGTTAGCCATGCTGGCGGGAATGCTGTTGTTCACTGCGCTGGAGTCCCGACGCAGCCATTGATCGGTTGGTTGCCCATGAAAGGTCGATGACGCGGGCACTGCTGCAGCGTTGGCTGGCGGGAAGATGCGTTTGCCAAAGAACCCCTTCGGTATCTGATAAATATCAAGGTTGTTTTTGACAGGCCTGTTAACTAGTGAGGGGTCACAGGCGATCGTCATGCTGAAATCCGTGATGTTGGCGAATACGGGCTAACGCACATTCCGCAAACGGTTAACTCAGAATCGGGTTCAGCTCACCCCCACCCAAGGCAGCCAGACATGAAAAATAGCAAATTGGCCGTGCTTTTCTTCGTCGCATCCCTAACCCCCGCTTGGGCCCTGGCAGCCGAGCCATCTCAACCGACCCAGACGCAGAAGCAGACGCCGAATGTTGCCGAGTTCGATAAACAGATGGCTCAGGCGCAAGACACCTTCAAGAAGATGCAGGCACAGATGGAGAAAATCCAGCAAACCCAGGATCCCCAGCAACGGCAGAAGCTCCTTCAGGAGCATTGGAAAACGATGCAACACGGGATGAGCATGATGAATGGCATGTGGGGGCCGGGAATGATGGGAAGCGCAGGTGGTGGCATGATGGGCAAAGAACACATGATGGGTGGCGACCACATGATGGGTGCTGACCACACGATGGGCTGGCACGACTACTCGAACCTGACCCCGGAGCAAAAGAGTCAACGCCAGTACATGATGGAAAGGTACACCGGGATGCAACAAATGATGATGGATCACATGATGTGGCATCAGAACTACATGCAGGGACAGCCGCCAGCCAAGCCCGGGCAGTAAGAACTCCAAAATTACAGCTGCATCGGCGAACCGCTGCGTCCCGGCTATCTCGGCCCTTAGCGGTTCGACGGCAGCAACCTCTGGAGTTACGCCACAGCGGTCAGGACGGCTGTGCGCGAGCAGGCTGGTGCCCTTCCCGTCTTTCGCCAGACTGTCGCAAAAGCAACATGAAGTGAATCTAAACGTCGATCAAGCGGGGTGCCTGGTGCGAATCGATGATTGGAATCATGCCAGATCCCTGATGATCCGCGATCCACTTCCGGGCCAGCTCCACGTCAAAGTGCCAGCCGTGGGCTTTTATCAGCACAAGCGCCGCACCGGTGATTCGATAATGCCCGCACTTCGGACAGGCCCTCTCCAGATAATCCTCATCAGCATCAATTGCCGTTGCAGGCCCGTTGCAAATCAAGCAAGTCATGAGCTTCACCTGTTTGGCTGATTGCTCAAATGTAGCTGAACTCAACACCTGATCTTCACGGCGTCTGTCGTTCATTTTAGGCTATGCCTTGCGTTCAAATGTACGCCTTGGGGACTGGCTGATTGAGGAAAGAGTTCCAGACCTCAAAAGCATCGCGATGCCTCTGAACGGCCAGATCCCAATCGATCCCCGCCGTGTCTCGTGAAGAGACCAGCAGCATCATGCTTGTAGTTGAAGCATCCAACTCAAGCAGCAGCTTGTACGTAGCAAGTCTGAACTCGTCGTTGAATGTCATAACTTATTTCCTCGAGCGTCACGCACTATCGAATGCTGATGCGAAGGCCCTTAAAGGGTGGAGTACTGCCTGAGTCATGGTCTCACCAGGGCGAGAAAGACAAACATCCACGAAAAACATCGTGCCCTACTCTCTGTATACACCTCGAATAGCGTTCGCAGGCGAAACAACCGCGCTATGTGCATCGCAAGATCGAGGCGCAGATGAAAGCCTCAAGGAAAACGACGTCAGGCTGCTGGAAAACTAAGGAGTACTTCATGGCTCAACTACAAGGAGCCATAAATTCAGGCAACTTTTAATGAGTCGACATGCACTCGCCCATCAGCCATGAGCTGAAGATACTCTCGCCATTTTTGGAAGGCTTGCTGCTGCCTGGTGGAGGCCGCGAGCCACTCTGCGCCACCAATTAGCTCGACCGAGATGGCCATCATCTGCTCAATAGCAAGATCAAGTTCATTTGCGAGCTCACGCCCATTCGGCAAATCGAGGATTAGCGGTCGCATAAGGAACCTTTCTTTTTTTGGGCTACTTCATCGACTTGCCAATTGGCTGATCGTGCGTAAGCACTGACGAACGGTTAACTTCCCCCCTCTCAACTCAATGCCGACCGCCATGCGCGACATAGGGCATTCAATGAAAAAAAATCATCAAGATGGCTCTGTCTCATAAGAACTTGGCAGAGGTCAGCAATCGAACTTAGGTTTTAAAACTGGAACGGGGTCAAAGCCGCCCGACTTCGGCAAGCCCAGTTCCAGCCAAGCCAGGCCCTTAGGTGGCCGGGATAGCCCCGTGCAGGGTCGCAGCTGTCGGCCAAAAGGGGCCAAAAGCGACCTTTAAAATCAAGTCGACAAGACAACCCGCCCTATTCCGGCAAACTCGACTTCCACTTGCATCCCGGCCGATGCCCAGTAGATACCGGTCCAGCTACCACAAGCCACCAGGTCACCGGCTCGCAAAGGGTTGCCCAGTGCCGCAGCGTGACGCGCCAACCACGGCAGCGAACTCAGCGGCTCACCGAATGGATGGCTGCCAACGCCGACAAACTCAGGCTTTCCGTCTACCACCAACACCGCCTGTTGTCTTGACCAATCCGGCATTTTCCCCAGCGTTTGCGGTGCACCGAGTACCAGCGCGCGGTTGAGTTGCTGGTCGGCCAGCCGAAGCAGTGGCGCGGCCTGAGCGCCCTGCAGCCAGCGCGTACCACACAGTTCGATGCCCGGCATCCAGACATCGACCGCCGCACGGGCCATGGCCAGATCCGTGTGCTGGTCGAGGTCGCGCGACAGGCGCACGATCAGCTCTCCCTCGATCCCGAAACCAAAGGCATCGCCCGGCGGAACCTGCCAACCGCAGGGGTGTATCGCCATTGCCGGTACCCCGGCGGCGCTGATCAGCCCTCCCGGTGCGCCGCCCAGTTTCCAGGCCGCTGGCGGCCCGTCGGCGAACCAGCCGAGGGCATTCGCGACCTGATGCTGCACGGCATAGGCTTGGGCTTCGTTAGCCAGTTCCATGGTTGGCAACGGTTGCTGGCGCCCCTCACGCCAACCACGAATCAGGGCGGCGGCGACCTGCGCGACCGCACTCACAATGGCAACTCAGTCTTGCGTCGGCGCAGTTGCGCCGGCGCCGGGCGCTCGCACGGCAGAAACCGGCCCCGCCCCGCCTCACCGCGCGGCTCGCCGTCCCAGACCACCTCACCGCGAGACAGGGTCATGGCCGGCCAGGCGCTCAGCGTCATGCCGGCGTAAGGCGTGTAATCGACGTTGTGGTGCAGCATTTCGTTGCACAGGTGCACCGGCTTTCCTTCGTTCCAGATCACCAGGTCGGCATCGGCACCAATAGCGATGCTGCCCTTGCGCGGGTACAACCCATACATCTTGGCGGCATTAGTGGAGGTCAGCGCAACAAAGCTTTGCGGGGTAATGCGCCCGCAACGCACGCCTTCGGACCAGAGCAATGCCATGCGGGTTTCGACACCGGGAATGCCGTTGGCGATCTGGTCGAACGACACTTCTTCACCGTGAGCCTTCTTGCCATCAGGGCCATCGAAGCGAAAGGGTGCGTGGTCTGACGAGAAAATCTCGAAAGAACCGTTCTCCAGGCCATCCCAGATCACCTGCTGGTTGGCGGCATCGCGCGGCGGCGGGCTGCAGACGCACTTGGCACCTTCGAAGCTGTCGTCACACCCCAGCGAGGCGGCGGTCAGGAACAGGTACTGCGGGCAGGTTTCGGCGTACACCTTCAACCCCTGACTCTGGGCCCAGCGAATCTGCTCAACGGCCTCGCGACCCGACACATGCACGATCAGGATCGGCACATCCACCAGCTCGGCAAGGGCGATGGCGCGATGGGTCGCTTCGCGCTCCACCAGCATCGGCCGCGACGCGGCGTGGTAGCGTGGCGCAGTCAGCCCGGCCGCCAGCAGCCGCTCGGTCAGCCAGGCGATGCAATCGCTGTTCTCGGCGTGGAGCATCACCATGGCGCCCTCGCGGCGCGCGACCGACAACGTCTCGAGAATCTCCCGGTCGCCCAGCTTCAGCGCATCGTAGGTCATGTAGATCTTGAACGATGTATAGCCTTCAGCAATCAAGGCCGGCAGTTCTTCACGCAGCACCTTCGGCGTGGGATCGGTGACGATCAGGTGAAAGGCATAATCGATCACCGGCTTGTTCCCCGCCCGACGATGGTAGTCATCGACGGCAGAGCGCAAGCTTTCGCCCTTCTGCTGACAGGCGAACGGGATGACGGTGGTGGTGCCACCGCAGGCCGCCGAGACCGTGCCGCTGAAGAAGTCGTCGGCCATCACCGAGCCGTCGCCGGTCGGCTGGTCGAGGTGCACGTGGCTGTCGATGCCACCGGGGGTGACATGCCGGCCTGCCGCGTCGATTTCCTGGTGACCTGGCGGCAGGTCCAGGCCAAGGGAGACGATGCGCCCATCCCGAATACCGATATCGCTGGTAAACGTGTCCGCGGCGGTCACCACCCGGGCGTTGCGAATCACCGTATCAAAAGATTGCATATCAGGCCGCCTTGAAATGACTGTGGTTGAGCGAGCGTGATTGCCACGCAATCAACCGCGCTCAAGCCAGGCACGGGCGATCTCTTCTCGCGTGGCAAACCAGACACCACCGTATTGCCTGGCATACTCGATGAATTGCTTGATCGCCCTGACCCGCCCGGGACGGCCTACCATGCGTGGGTGCAGCCCGATCGACATCATCCGTGGCCCTTCAGCGGATTCCTCGTAAAGGACTTCAAAGCTTTCTTTCATGTACTCGAAAAAGTCCGATGCCTGGGAAAGCCCCGGAGAATTCCAGTAGCGGAAATCGTTCACATCGGCGGTGTAGGGCACCACGAGGTGCCGCTTGCCCTCGACCTCGACGAAGTAGGGAACATCGTCGTTATAGGCATCGGAGTCGTAAAGGAAACCGCCCTCCTCGGCGACCAGGCGGCGGGTGTTGACGCTGGCGCCATAGCGGCAATACCAACCAACAGGACGCTTGCCACAGGTGCGCACGAAGGACTCGATGGCCAAGCGCATGTGTTCACGTTCCTGCTCTTCAGTCAGGCGAAACACTTCCTCCCAGCGATACCCGTGACTGCAAATTTCGTGACCACCGGCCACTGCAGCGCGAGCAACATCGGGATTCTGCTCAAAGGCCACAGCGCAGGCATGAAACGTTGCCCTTACCGATTGCTGATCGAGCATATCCAGAATTCGCCAGATACCCACGCGCGAGCCGTACTCATACATGGACTCCATCGCCAGATTACGTGTGCCGTCGGGTATTGAATAGCTACCCCATTCGGTCATGGACTCCTGGTCCGGGTCGCCCATGGCGAGCGAGCGTTCGGAGCCTTCTTCGTAGTTGATCACCAGGCTGATGGCCAATCGTGCGCCATTCGGCCAGGTGCCTTGCGGGCGTTTTCTACCGTAACCCACTAAATCGCGTGCAGGTGAAACCATCGGGATTGTCTCCTGAAGTGACGGGTTAAAAAGTACGTAGCGAAGGTAGCGACTTAGCAGTCGATCTCTTTCAGTCGGTCATGACTGAAGGTGCTATCCGATTGCCACTCGCTAAAGGCCAGCCCCATGGCCAGGGATTGCGCAATACAGAACGACGCGGTAAGCGAACGAAAGCCCAGCAGTTCAGCGTCGTTAACCTCAATCACGGTATCGGCCATCTGCCCGATGGGGCTCAGAACGCTGTCAGTGATCGCCACCAGCGTCACGCCTGCCTGGCGCGCCTGGCGACAAGCCTCAACGGTGTCATTGGCGTACGGCGGAAAGCTCACAGCTATCAATAAATCATCATCGGCAATGGCGCTGACCTGCTCAGGCAAGGTGCCGCCAGCACCGCTGATGTGCACGGTTCTGCGGCCCACACGACTCAATGCATAGCTCAGATACGCCGCCACCGGAAAGGCGCGACGCATGCCGATAACGAAGGTGGTTCGCGCCACTTGCAGATGAGCGATGGCCGCTTCGATATTGGCCTGCTCCCCCCCTTCAGCCAGGTGTTCCAGGGAAACGATATTGGCCTGACTGAATTCGCGCAAAATCGCGCCGACGTCACTCGGGTCCTCCAGCAACGTCTCACCGCCGTAGTGTCGAATGCGTTCACTGCGTTCGCTGTGGGAGTCGGCAGCCTGTTGCAGCGGTGCACGGAACAGCCGCTGCAAATCCTTGAAACCTGCAAAGCCAAGGGCCTGAGCCAGCCGGATATAAGCGGTAGGCGCGATACTCGAACGTTTACCCAGTTCGGCTACCGTGCTGAGTGCGATCTCATGCGGGTTGTCGATCAGGAATCGGGCAGCATCGCGCAAGCGACCGGTCAGGTGTTCGTGCTGTGCCGCTATACAGTCACGCAGCTCTGCAAGGGTTTCAGGTAAGGCCATGATGAAGGCTCGTCAAATTAGAAGGGTGTAGGCCTGTCAACGCAACGCATCGATTGCTTGATCCAGCGCAGTGATAAGACGGTCGACTTCTTCCAGCGTGTTGTAATGCGCCAACGACACTCGCACTACCCCGCCGAACCGGTCAAGCCCGAGGGCTTCGATAAGCCGCCGCGCATAGAAGTCACCAAAGCGAATGCCGATCCGGTGCTCATCCACCCTGCGCACAATGGCCTCCGACTGAACCCCCTCAACCACGAAACTGATCGTAGGTACCCGATTGCGGATATGTGCCTTGCCAATGATGCGAACGCCCTCGCGCTGGCGCAAAAACGCCAGCAAGCGCTCGGCGAGCAAATCTTCCTGCACCTCGAAGGCATCGAACGCAGCCTGCATGCACTTGCGCTCGCTGCCTTGGGCGCCAAGACGGGTGCTGATGTCGAGCAGGTAGTCGGTGATACCGATGCAACCGAATGACAACTCGTAGTTGACGTTGCCCGGCTGCAATTTGTAAGGCACCACGTCCTGGCCGATGAAAAAGTGGTTCAGGCTCGGCAATTCAAGCAACAGATGACGACGCCCCCAGAGCACGGCAAAGTGCGGGCCGAACGTTTTATAGAAGCTGTAGACGTAGAAATCGGCACCGCTGGCCTGCACATCCACCAGTCGGTGTGGCGCATAAGCGACGGCGTCCACGCACAACCTGGCGCCCACTGCATGGACACGCCGCGCCACTTCGGCGACCGGATTGACTGAACCAAGAATATTCGAGGTGTGGGTCATCGCCACATAGCGGGTATTGTCATTCAACAGAACCTGCAGGTCATCCAGTTCGAGTTCACAAGTGTCGGGATTGACTTGCCACACGCGCAAGGTCGCGCCACGGCTTTCGCACAACTTGACCCATGGACCGATGTTCGCTTCATGATCGCAATTGGTGACGATGATTTCATCGCCCGGGACGATTGACGGGGCGATGGCGCGACACAGGATTTGCAACAGGTGGGTGGTCGAGCCGCCCATGATTACTTCTTCGGGATGCTCGGCGTTGATCAATTGCATGACCGAGTGACGTGCCTGCATCACTCGCTCGCCAGCGTCGACGGAAGCCTGGTAGGACGCGCCCAGTTGCACACTGTTGTTAAGCAAGTAATCGCTGACCCTTTGCGCCACGGTGCTCAGCACCATCGAACCACCGGCGTTATCCATGTAGGCAAAACCACCGGCCAGACCTGGAAATTGCTTGCGAACGTAATCGATATCGAGAGGATTCACTCTACTTTCTCCAGCCGGATTCAGTGATGCAGGATGGCCTGCAGGAACGCTTGTGTGCGTGTTTCCTTAGGTGCGGTAAAAAACGGTTCAGGGATGTTCTGCTCAACAATGCGTCCGCTTTCCATGAAAATGACCCGATCGGCGACCCGACGGGCAAAGCCCATTTCATGAGTGACCACGACCATCGTGACACCGGAGCGAGCGAGGTTTTGCATGACATCGAGCACCTCGCCAACCATTTCCGGGTCCAGCGCGGAAGTTGGTTCATCGAACAGAATCGCCCGAGGCTCCATGGCCATGGTGCGGGCGATTGCCACACGCTGTTGTTGGCCGCCAGACAGTTGGCTGGGGTATTTGTGCGCATGATCGGCCATGCCGACCTTGACCAATAATTCCTTGGCCCGGGCATGGGCATCACGCCGACTCAAGCCCCGCACCCGGATCGGCGCCAGCGACACATTGTCGAGAACACTGAGGTGCGGGTAGAGGTTGAAGCTTTGAAACACCATGCCGACTTCGCTGCGAATGGCGGCGAGTCGCGGGCCGTTTTCGACCCGTTCGCCTGCCACACGGATATGGCCTTGCTGATAGTCTTCAAGCAGATTGATGCAGCGGATCAAGGTCGATTTCCCCGAGCCGGACGGGCCAAGAATGACTACCACTTCACCTTCTTCAACCTGCAGGTTGATATCACTCAACGCTTTGAAGCTGCCGTAGTACTTGTCTAGCTTTTCGATGTCGATCAACGTGCTCATGCGGTTTTTCCTCCCGAGGCATTACGACGCTCAACCCAGCTGACCATTTGCACCAACGGCAACAGCAGCAACAGGTACAGCAAGGCAGCCCCTACCAGCGGTGTCGGGTTGGCAGCCAACGCCTGCGCCTGGGTGGCCTGCTTCAACAAGTCAGGCATTGCGACCACCGAGGCAAGCGCCGTGTCTTTCATGACGTTGATGCAATTGCTCGTCATGGGCGGCATTACGATGCGTATGGCCTGGGGTAAAACGACGTCGCGCATGGTGTTGAAAAAACTCATGCCTTGAGATGCCGAGGCTTCAAACTGGCCACGGGGAATCGCCTCGATACCCGACCGAAAAATCTCCGCGCTGTAAGCGCAGGACACAAGCGAGAGCGCACTGGCAGCAGCTGCAAAAGACGACAGCCGGATACCCACAAAAGGCAGTGCGTAATAGATCAGTACCAGCAAAACCAGCAATGGAATGGAGCGCATGATATCGATGTAGATACGTGCCAGCGCCCGAACGGGTGCGTAGGAATACAACCTCAACAGCGCCAGCAACAGCCCACCCACCAGGCCCAGGGCAATACTTACCACTCCAAGCAGAATGGTGACGCCCAGACCACGCATCATCAGAGGAAGTGACTCGATGAGCACATTCCAATTAAAAAATGTCTGCAAAAGATCCATGGGATACCTCGGTCAATACAAGTGGCGAACGGGCGTCGCCACTTTCATGCAACAGCAGCAAGGCTTACTTGAGAACAGCGGTCACTTGCAGAGTGCTCGAGTCTTTAGCCGCGTCGGTGCCAAACCATTCTTTGTGGATCTTTCCGAGTGTGCCGTCTTCTTTCATCTTGCTGATGATATCGTTGACCTGATCGCTCATCGCCCAGCCTTTGGCGTGCATCAGCGAGTAGCGCTCACCGGTAGGAATGCGAGCGACGATGGTGTATTGCGGCTTGTCCTTGATGTAGTAGAGCACCGCGGGAATGTCGCTGAGGTAGCCATCGATGCGCCCGGAAGCCAGATCAAGCATGGCCGGCGACAGCCCCTCATAACGCGAGACGTCGGCGAACTTGTACTCGTCCTTGTGTTGGCCAATCCACATGTCACCGGTTGAGCCGGTATCGACGCCAACGACCTTATTGCTCATATCAGCCAGGCTCTTGACCTTGGACGTGGTCAACGCAGTAAGGGACTGATCGCTGTCGAAATAAGGCTGTGCGAAGGCAACTGACTCGAGGCGTTTAGGGGTGATGGTGATGGAGGAGATAGCGATCTCGACACGCTTGGATTGCACGGCACTGAACAGGCCATTGAATGGAATATTGACGAACTCGACGCTTTTCCCGGCGCGCTTGGCCACCTCTTTTACAACATCGACCTCGAAGCCGACGAACTCCCCTTTGGCGTCCTGAAACTCCCAGGGCACGTTGCCAACGTTAGCCCCTACCGTCCAGTCAGCTGACCAGGCCGGCAGTGCAACGGCGGCGGTCATGAACAATCCCAACATCACTTTCGCTTTCATGTTTGCTCCCGATTGTTTGTTTTTTTAGGTGCTAACAGCGGTTGATCTCGTGCAACGTGGGATCGAGAGTAAATCAGTGGATTATTTATTTCAATACTACTTATCTCTGAATTTTTTACTCCATCGCCGTGTTCAGTTTTCTTTAAAGGTCACGCCCTAAGGGCTGGTGACGGTCGTAACCGACCAAGGTGGCCACGCGCAGCAGACTTCGCGGCGGGCAAAAAACAGCCAGTTTCTGGTGACAGTCGACCGCCGCCCTTCGCAAGAGCCCGCAATCAGCCAAAAACAGCTTTTCGCCAACCGCCAGGTGGAACGCTGCGAGTTACGAAGTGACGCAATCTGCTCTGTGCAGTCTTGTCATCTACTGCCATTGGCCATGAGGTGAACCGTGTTGATGCAATTGACCCTGTGGGGTAAAAGACGGGGCAAAAATCAGCTCCGTGAGAAAACGATCAGCCATAAAAAAATCCAGTCACCGCTAAGTGACTGGATTTCTTAAAGAATAAATGGTCGGGACGGAGTGATTCGAACACTCGACCCCTAGCACCCCATGCACGCAGGACCCATGCAAGACCCTTTGTAATGGCCGTTTTTACTGGCGCTCGCTGCAATCGACTGCCCACAAGTGCTTAAAGGTGCGTGAGAAAGTCACGCAAAAGTCACGCACGCCTTTTTGGCCCCCCTTCCCCGGCGTTCTGCCGATCGAACATAACCCAGCCGAACCGAACCGCGACTACTACGCTTTCTCTCATCCATAGAGGAATCGCGATGCCCAACTCAGACCTTCTCCCTTCCCTGCTGTTCAAGATCAATGAAAACCAGCTCGCCCTGGAGGCCGCCATCATGGAGCTTTCGAATTGGGTTGAGCAACGCGGCGCGGCCGACGTCGCCGATAACGTCCGCGGCGCCTTGGACACCATCGACAAGAACGAGGAGTTCATCAAGCTGACGCTCGCGGTGCTGATGACCCCGGAATAAACCAAACTCGCGCCCTAGACCTCAGAAATCCACTCAAACACAGGGTTTCGCGCTTGGCTCTCAGAAACCAGGTGCACATAGCCGGCCACCTTGCTTGTAGATACGTCTGCCGCCAATGAGTCCAATTTTGACAAACACATCTTCAACTTCATGGCTACTCAAGAATTGGGAAATCTGTTCCTGATAACGGTCGTAATGGGTCAAAGTGAAATCGTCGAAGTTTGCGATCACAAATACAAGGCCTTGACCATGTTGGCTCGATATCTGCTGGTGGGCCTGGTTTAGGTCATAGTCAAGCTTGCTCAAAAAGCCTTTAGACAATTCTTGGTATATCGAGCAATCGAAGGATTCCTCAGCAGCGCGTCGAACCAACTCATCCTTTGAAATACCGATAGTCTTCACCTCGCAGTAACGGCGAATGCCGTTTTCGAGGTAGGTTAAATCGGGCGTTGTAGCCCCATTTTCCGGCAGGACTGACACGCCTTCGTAACCTTGGCGGACCAAGAATTGAAAGGCAAATGCTTCATTGAGCTGATTGAAAAAGCCCTGCTTGCGTTGGCCTTCGCGGTGATTTCGAAAATGCTCTAACGCTTTTTTGGAAAGCATCCCCCAAGACTCTGTGTCGAGGTAGGAAATCGCTCGTTCGTAGGCTTTATAAATCGCGCGAACTTGCGACGAATTGCGAAGACTCTCATTAAGAGTGTCAAAAAACTCGTCTTTTGGGTGGGCCTCAGTGACCATTCTGACTAAATCAAGCATCCGGCGCATTTCAAGCATCCATTGGTGGCTACGCAGAGCTTATCAAGATGGCACCAGTTAATCCGATTCCGCCACGAACACGCATTCTCACAAGCGCCTCGTCGCCTCATTCTGGTGAAATTATCGCGCCTCGATTACTGTATATCCAAACAGTATTAGTAAGGCGCGACCGTGGACCCCTACGAAATCGAAGACACCAGCGACTGGCTCGGCAGCCCGACCAGGCTGGAAACCGTCAAGCATTACGCAAGCATGCTCGAGGAAGACGTCCAAGACTTAAAGCGACAACTGCAGGTGGCAAAGGAAAATATTTCCACCTTGGTTGAAATGAACGACCAGCTATTGACCGAACTCCAAAAGAAGCTGGCATGGATGGCGAACCTGGAGGCGGAAACCACCGACCAGCTTTTCCAGATCCGGAGCCTGACACTGGTCCTGGATCAAAAAGAAAGGATCATTCGTGAGTTGCAAGCGGGTAATCAGAGGAACTGAGCATGTGCGGACGACTTTCCCAATACGATGGCATCCACGACTTTGTCGCGGCGCTGAGCATGCCTAACCCTCTGGTAAACAGCGCCGGCGACCAGCCGTTTGAGCGATACAACGCCGCCCCAACAACCCAGCTCGCTATCTTTCATCAGGAAGGCGAATACCTGCACGCCGACATGGTCCGCTGGGGATGGCGCCCGCATTGGGCCAAGGACCGCGCAGCACCGATCAATGCCAGGGTAGAGAAAGTCGCCCACGGCACCTTCTTTCGGGCGATCTGGCCGTACCGGGCAATCATCGCCATCAACAACTGGTTTGAATGGGTGGACGAAGGCGGACCGAAAAAACAGCCCTACCTGATACGCCGTCGGGACCGGGCGCCGATATTGTGCGCAGCGATCGGCCAATACCCGAATGCCGAGCATGAGCCCAGCGAGCACGACGGCTTCGTCATCATCACCGCAGACAGCGCTGGTGGGATGGTCGATATCCACGACCGCCGGCCCGTCACTCTATCGCCTGAACTGGCCCGCGAGTGGCTCGACCCAGCCACGCCCAAGGAGCGAGCCGAACAAATGGTGATGCACCAGGGCGAGCCAACGGAGGCGTTTGAGTGGTTCAAGGTAGATCGGGCAATAGGCAACGTGCGTAATCAGGGGCCTGATTTGATCAAGCCAGCCGAGGAAGACGGTTTGTTCTAAGTTGCGGCAAGTGCCCTCAGCCGCTCTTCAGTCGCGGAATCGAAGATGATATAGAGCCGATCAATGGTTGCCTCACTCAACGCGCGGGCCGACTCCAGGCCAAGAACGAACCCCTCAGCGCGTGCGCCAGCTTTCGCCGCAACAATCATCGAATCTGCCTGGGCGATCTGAGCAAGAAGCTTGTCGGCTTCGCGCTCAATCTTTGGACTCAGCTCGACACATTCCATTCCGCCACCTTTTAATTTGAGCCATCGGATGCATGATAGCGGGAAGCATGGGAAAAATTGAAGAACTCACCAAGCACCCGGGCGGATCGGCTGCGTCTGGATAATGTGACTCTTCAAGCGGAACTGATACGCTGAGTCAGGCATTCGCCCGGCCATTGATTGCACGCCGCAATCATTGCCCTTGTCGAGACACTCATGCGCCCTAGCAAAAATATAAGGACATTACTTGACCATTCCTTTTCATAACGAATCTGATAAGACCTACCACGCATGCCTCGGCCTGTATATCGCAACGTGGTCCGCAGCAGAGCACGGAATATTTTTTAACCTAAAGACATTGTCCTTAGTAACCAAAAAAAAATTTCATACAAAACCAATCAGACTCCAAAGAAAGTTTGAGCTTTTTCTTGAAGCGTTCGACCACCCTTGGCTATCTGAAGAAAAGGAAGAGGCTCAGGCGCTAATTGGATTTTTCAAGGCTGAATCACAGTTCCGCGATTCTTTGGTACATGGAGTAAATGTCCATATCCTGAAGCCTCGGGGGGATTGGTTCGCTCAGCAATGGTTACCAGAACGAAGCGAGGAACCTACCGACCAAAACATATTGGTTGTTGATCAGGGAACTCTCGAGAAGCACTATCATGATCTTGGCCATGCAATGCTGTGCATGATGGGGCTTGGCAGGCGTGTACTAGACATTATCGAGAAAAAAGTATCTGAAGCAGAAGCAGAAGCAAGTCTTTAAATTGCATTCCACAATCAGATAACAAGCCGGGGGCCGATCATTAGCATCGCCTCCGAGCAGAAAGGCCAGGGGGGCTGCCCATAATGACAGGAGCTACTCCAGCACCTGCAGCGCTCGGTCATACAGAGCTTTACGTTCAGCGGCGCCATGCGGCGCCGTCCCTGTTTTGCCAGTGTTGATAATGCTCCCAATGTCCAGGAAATGGCCGGCGTCTGATAGTTCGTTCAAGCCATGCTTCGACCAATACCAGGCCGCCGAAAGCGCGGCATACCCAGGCTGCTCCAATAACTCGGGCTTAGTCAGCAGGTCTAGACCCAGGGCCGAACCGCACGCCTGATAGTTGACCCAGCCCGTCACCTGGATCAGCCCGCGCCCACGGTACTTCCATCCGTCACCAGTAACAGCAGGGCCATTGCCCATGCGCGAGGCGTAAACGATGTTCGCAATCTGCTCGGGTTTGCGGGCAACAGCCGCAGCCGACACTCGGCTGAACCGGTTCGGCCAAGTCTTGACCAAACCCTCGGCGCTGTAGTTCAGGTTCTCGACCACCGTGCGCAGCTGTCCGGACTCATGACCGACTTGTGCCAGGAACGAGGCGACACGAAGTCGGCCTTCAATCTTGAACCGCGCCATCGCTTCATTCAGAGCGGGCACAAAAACGCCGGCAACTGGGCCGGCGTTCGGGAAAATCTGCAGCAGTTGCCGCGCTGTGATTGGCATGTTTTCTCCAAGCGAAAAAAATTCGCATTCATCGGGCTGTATAAATCTTTGTTTTTGAGATAGCTTTGCGCCAGCACAAACAGGAATGAGCGGTATTTTCGTGCAGCATCTTGCTACGGTTCGGCGCGAAAATATTTACATAAAAGCTGCGGCTAACGAAAATGATCAGCAAATTAATTAATAAATTTAAACCTAAGAAACTAGAAAAAATTGAGCCACCGATAGAAATTGACTACGGAATCTTCAATGAAGATGGACAATTTCACAAACTCAAAAAATGCCAAAACTCTACGAAATTACTTGTTGTATTTACTTGGATGGGAGCTTCTCCAGGGAGGTTCGCATTCTACAAAACCCTGAATTCAATTAAAGAAAACATACTTTTTTTGAATGACAAAAATAACGAATGGTATCAGAACGGGATCCCTGGAATTGCTGCGAACGTAGATGACACCTGTACCAAAATCAAAGAACTTGCTGACAAATTAAATGCTGCCGAAATAATTACAATCGGCAGCAGCATGGGCGCATACGGTGCGTTACTGTATGGTGCAAAACTCGGTTCCAGATCGCTTGCATTCAGCCCTGAAACAATACTAAACCTACCCGGCAGCAGATCAGAAAAAAACATCCCGGCACACATAGAAAAAAAATACAATGATTTGCGCCCACACATCAAAGGCTCATCCTTAGAAGCCAGCGTAATCACTGGGGAGCTGGACACTATTGATTTGATTTGTGCGAGCCACATTGCGAACCTCGAAAACATAAAGGTTATTTCGCTCAAGGGTGTTGCCCACGGAGTCCCAGAATTTTTACACCGCAAGTTTGGTATAGATAGTGTTATAGACCAATTCATCAAGACAAATACGCTGCCCGACATAGCAGAGCGCGGCGACTTGGCAAACTATCCGCATGCGATAAAACTAATTGCTGAGGCAGGAGAGCACATCTGGCAAAAGCAGTTTCGTGATGCCGCCAACAAGATGGAAACCCTAGCCAAAGAATTCCCAAATTCGGATGCCATACTTCATAAGATAGGGGCTTCTAGACTTAAGCTAAAAGACCCTAAATCGGCTGAGCGCGTTTTCCGTAAAGCCGTACAAATAAGTCCTTATTGTGCGGAGGCGCATCATCAACTTGGTGTATCGCTACGATCTCTTGGGAGGTATGAAGAAGCCTGTGATGCTCAGAGAGAAGCGCTAAAGATCTCTGAAAAAATGCCAGCCGCAACATTACATTTAGGCATGGCACTTCAGGATGCAGGCAATATTTACGACGCAGAGACGACTCTGAAGTCAGGCTACGAAAACAACCCAAAGAATCCTAAGTTCAAAGAGGCCTACATCTCCTGCTTACATGAAGTAGTAAAGAGCAGACAAAGACTAATCATCGAGCTGACACATTGAAACATGCAGCCCGGCGACCGGGCTGAATTTTAAGCTTCAGACTATCAGCCCTCTTCGTGCAATGTACGCTCGGATATCTAGCACCGTGCTGGCAATTTCGGTATCAGTAAGAGCTACGCTATGAGCTTGGAAAACCGCAACATCCGCCGCCCCATCAAACGCGCTCACACCACTGCCGATACGAATCTTCGCAGTTGCCGTGCGACGCGGGGTTGATGCGCTGATCGTTGCACTGTTGCCAACGGTATGGTCTCTCAGAGTAACGCCTGTCGGTCCGACACTCAGCGAGAACAAGGCCCAGCTATTGGCAACCGAGGGTTTGGTAATCCCCGCAAGCTTCAGTTCATTTGTAGCTGCGTCTGAGCCATAGCTTGCACCACCGCTCAAACGAGTAGGGGACGTAAGGTAGAATGCCAGTCCGAACGATGGACCGCCATCGAGGTTGACGCCCTGGTAGTTACTGAAAAACATCGGGCGGTCGGCAGTCACACTTCCGTCAGCGGCAGTTCTGCACACAATGAAAAAGGTCATCTCCGCAACTTCGGAGATCTGTGTCTGCACAAAGTTGACGCGGCTCTTCACCGCCAATGCCAGCGAACTCGGTACGGGCGCTCCAACGATCGAGCCTTGGGGTTTGCCAGACGCATAGTTACGCGCAGCCTTTGCCAGTGTTGTATTGAGGAAGAATATGCCTTCCAGGCCACGCCGCACTGGAGCAGCGTACTCTGTAGCGTACTGCTCCGCATCAACGCCCTTTGCGATTAGTCGAACACCCATTGTTACATCCTCTATTAGAATCCAGTTTTCCGGTCATATTGGAACATGACGCAGGGGTTATGCAGGGCAAAGATATTGCCCAGCGGGGATACAGCCGTGTCGAAAAGACCATGGGTGTCTCTTAGATTGCCGCGCGCGCCTTCGACCGGCCCAGACGCTGCAGTGTCTCCATTTCGGCCGAGTGCGTAGACCAGAACCGCACTTTCTGATGCGGCCCGGCTCAGTACAATTCGAACTGTGTCCTTGCTAAATACCTCGACGCTGGATATTAGCGAAGTTACCACGACACCAGTTTCTCTAATATCGAAGCCGAAGTTTGGGGCCAGAGCTGCGAGCGCGCTATCCAGCACGAGACATCCGCAGGGGACATGAAACTTGATGTCAATGTGATCATTTACCCAGTCAACAGCAATAGGCTCTAACGGACGCCACTTTCCATTTCGCCGAATCATGGTTTCGTACATCGCCCGACTGTGATATTCACCGAGTAACCAGCTTGACTCATTGGTCAGGTGAAGTTTATCGGGACCAGTTTTGCAAATGTACGCAGGGACCGATATAACCACGTCAGGACGATGGCGACTGGCTCGCCACTGCGCTAGAGCTACCGGCATCCTGTCGAGACCGTACAGCCTGTGCGCTGCGACCTGATAGGTGAAAAGATAGGGGCGTGAACGCTGGCCCGTAATACCGACGATCTCGCGGGTCATGTTGTCGAATAGCTCGAGCTCGTACTGCATGTACTGATAAGGCGAACTGGTGTACGGAGGCGAGTTGCTATAATTGCTCTCTCCCTGGACCCAGTGATACGCCCAGACGGAGTAGCTCTTCCCCATAGACAGAGAAGTCGAATGAGCATCTTTGATCAACTGCAAGGTTTTTTCGAAATAGCCTTCGCTAGCCCCTGGCATCAGTTGCTCAATAGCTCGGCCACCTCGACCAGTCGAGGATCCGATCAGACTCCAGTCTGTGGCCAACTCGCCATCTGATACTGCTCGCCGAACCACGCCGTTACAGATTGCTGATACCGGCGTTTCTCCCTCGGTACCGAAGTCATTCTCAACCATCGGCGCATATGCATTCGGCACATATCCAGAATCACCCGGGCGAGTCTTAATCCCGCCAGCGAGCATCAGGTTCGCGTATGGCTGAGAGAGAGAAATGGCGGGTTGAGAAAATGCGCCCCGTATGAGGGATTGACCGTAGCCTACAACATGGATGTGATCGGTGCGTTGCTGCTGGTCGAGTAATGCTACCGTCGGTGAGACTGGCGCTTCGGTTTCTTGCCCGAAATACACGACGTCCGGGCCAATCTTGCCGACAACGAAACCGTTGCCATCTACAAATTCAATGCCATCAAAGTCGCCCGGCCGAATTACCAGCCCGTTGATCAAGCTTTCACTGAAGCCCAGGCGCGTAGAGGTGAATCCATCCTCACCACTCAGTTCCAGACCGTCACCAATGCTCTGCAATCGAGCCCCCAGCAAGTCCAGGGTGCCATCGAGAAGCAACCTAGCAATAACGAACCGTTTCTCATCTTCAAATGAATGCGAGACGACATCAGGATCGGAAGCGTAGTCCACCAGCGCCTGCATCGATGACAACGCGACGGCTGAAGGGTAGCGCTTCTTTTCTAATGCAGCCCCCGCTTCGTTTTTGTAGAGGATCAGATAACCGTCGACCGCTGGATCTTCAACGCTGAAGTATCCTCCAGGAACAGATGAAGCTAGCCCCAATGCAACCGAAGTGAAGATCTGCGCCCCGCTCATCTGCACCGACAGGTCGGCCAGGACTTTCGCATTTGTAGGGCGCATCACCCCGCCACCCACATCGATCATCTCCGGCACTTCCGACAGAAACAACTCATTGGCCGTATCGATCGTTTCCTTCAGCCGCGCAAGATCCGATGGTCCGCTCATATTTACTCCAGATGAAAAAAAGCCCACTCAGTGGTGGGCTGCAAAAAATTGATATGTGATTGGGGCAGCTATGTCGCTCCGGGCCAGGACCTGGTGTACCAGCGATTCAACTCCCCTCGAAGCCGCGCATTCATCACGGCCACATCCATTCCCGCCATCATGTCGGTCAGCACTGCTTCGCTGATGATGGGCATTTCGAACAGTGAGAGAACGGCCGTGTATCGCCAGTGGTCCGCACCTACAAGATCAGGTCCTTTGTAGATGCCTGTGAACTGCGCCCGGGTAGGCATGAGGCCGAGCGGGCTTTTCAGTGGGCACATGAACCAATCGGCCCAGCCAATCCCCCATTTGCACCACCCCTCAAACATCTGTGCTTGTTTGGCGTTGCACAGCCACGAAACGGACACCTCGGTTGGGACGTTCAGGTAACGCCGTCGATTGCGCGCCCGCCCAGTCACAAATGGTGTGCGCGCGATCGGATCGGTCGGCGTGAACCCATAACCATCACGCAATGGAAGCGGAATCCCATCAGGCATTGTCAGCATGTTCCGCAATCCTTATGTGGGAGCGAAGTTATCGTCATCCGCATAAACACGCGGGTCGTAGTTGACGGCCTCCACGTCCGCCGAGTGGTCGCCTGGTTCAATTGAGGTGATAAGCACCGGATAGCACCAGCGAGTTGATTCGCCGAATAGCAAATGCGGTGGGTCAATGCCCCAGGACAAGTCCGGAGCGAAGTCGAGTGCCGGAATCGCCAGGCGGAACTCATCGATTCTCGATGCCGCCCAAGGGCCGCTCAGCGATCCGTCAGGCCGACGCAGCGCCAACACATGTGAGGCGCCCGAAGTCCAAACGAATCGCTCCGTACTTTCCAGAATCACCGGTCCGACTCCATCGGTATAGTCCACGAGGATCGCCGACTGTCCATACCCTGGAATGTCGTCTGCAACGGCGTCATAGCTGAGGTAGCCGCTATTGAGGGCGTCGAGTTCGGTACTCCAGCTGTAGGTCTTGTTGCGGTAAACCTGCGCCCGCCGCAAGCGCATGCCGTAGCGCCAGGCTCTGTCGCGGTTCGTTATGCCTTTCACGGTGACCGTTTGCACGGTCTTGCCGGCATCACCTGGAAGTCTGCACTCAACCACCTCCGTAGCCCGCGTCACGGTGTCGACATACTTGATGTCCACGCCGTCGTAGGCGTCCGGCTCCAGCAGCGTGAAATTGCGCTTCAGCTCTTCGGTCATGTTTTGCGGCGTATACATGTGGCCGATCTGCGTCCGCGGCTCATCCCGCACCGGGGTAACCCGGCCGCGTTCTAGGGTGAACTCAGCGAAGCCGGCCAGCAGCGCGTCATTGAGGCACTCCTTGACCGTGCTGTCGTCCTCGACCGGGAAGTCGAAGTGATCAGCCCGGCTGCTCCAGATCGCGCCGTAGTGCGCCAGCTCCTCCACATCCATATCGTCATCGGTTCCGCCGACCGACTTCAGCACGTAGTTGACCCAGGGCACGATGTCGCGCGTTGCGGTTGGCACGCTCCAGGCGCCATCGACCAGCACCGGAAGCTTGCGGGTGGCTACCACGGATACCTGGCTTTGCGACTGAGCAGACAGCTTGTCTCCACCGCGCACGTACAGCGCCATCACCGTGCAGCCCTCGTACCGCGTCGGCGCCTTGTCGATCCGGCCGCGCAGGCCGTACCACTGGACCCGATTGAACTTGAAGTTCTCCGGCGACTCCTCGCCAATACGCCGGATTCGGACTTCCGGACGGATGTAGGCCGGAGCGGTGATAGCCCGGGTGTATCCCTGCTGATCCGCACTCATCGCCTCAAAGCGATAGGGAACGCTTGTCCAGGCTCCAGCCGTGGCGGCATCCCGATATTGGACTTCGACGCGAGCCCAGTGGGAACGCTTGTTGCCATTCTTCTCGGTGTATCTCACCAAGCCTTGCGGGAAGAAGAAGTCGACTTCAAATCGGCGAATGGTCTCACCTTCCGGGCAGGCATAGAACGGCCCCGACCAGTCACCTTCAGTGGTCGAACCGTCGAGGGTGATCGATGCCGTGTTCGTCTCGATGTCGTCGAACCCCGGCCAATCCTCATCTTCGGCGCCGGTATCGGTAAGACGAATGACGGTGATCGCCGACGGCCCGTGGCTTTCATCAACACCTTCGGTGGCTTCGTCATCATCAACCGAATCATCCGAGACAGAGCTGATCCGGTACCGGAGATCCCTATAGCCGATGCAGGACCAGAGCAGGCCCGTCTGCAAACCGATCGCCGGCGCGCCGCCATCGTAGGCGAGCGTGATCTTTGCCGGTACCGCATCGGTGGCCGCGACCGTCTTCACGCCCGTGACAAAGACCGGGGCCGCGCCAAAAACCGCTGTCACGGATCCACCCAATGAAAGCGCGGTACCGCTATATGGCGAAGTGGCCTCTGCTATACGCAGGAATCCGCCCGAGGCACTGGCCATAAGGCCGGAGCCCGTCAACTCGGAGTTCACGGCAATGACCAGGCCGGCAAGGTCGGTCGCGCTCGCGTCGAGCTCCACGGTGAAAGTACTGGAGCCGTGGCTCACGGTGAAGGTCAGTGGAGTCACGTCGAAATCATACCGCGCGGGAGCGGTGTTGCCGGTCACTCGCGAAGCGCTACCGGTCACTGCCGGGACACCAGGCACGTAGGGGGCATAGGTGGCCACCACATAGTCGCCGGCGTTGGCGCCTGTGATTTCGATCTTCATGCCCACGAACGGGTTGAGCATTGGCACATGGTCGCCACTGATGACCGTCGCCGAGCCGTCAGCCGGCGCAACGAACAGATAGGGATACATAACCTCGATACGGGTAATCAGACCAGCGTCCCAGCCATACGGAAACCAGCCAGCCGACGGCGGGACCGAAACCACGAACTCACTGAACTGTACCGTCTCGGCAGTCAATTGCTGATCGATGTTCGTGGTGGTGGTTAACGTCAGGCCGGCGCTACCTGTCGAGGTCGAGCCGACTTCGTCCGAGTTGTGCCACCATAACCGAGCAGGTTCCGCTGCTACCGACTCACCTGGGCCATAGATCGTGTAGCTGGCCGTACTGCCCAGCGAGGCGATCGGTGTTCCGCCGATTCGCACCTGGCCTGCTGGGATGTCGAACTCACCCACCCCAATGCACAACAGCATCTCGACCCACTGAACCTTTGGATCAGTACCAAAATACCTGCGTGTTGGCGTCAAGTAGTCCGGGAAAATCTCATTTTTGCCCGAGCACTCTCGAATCACGTCGCCGAGCTTAACCTGATTGGCGGTGGTCTTTGCCAGACCCAGCCCTTTGCCAGCGCCATTGTTGGCCGAGTTCGGTGTCATCAACGGCTTCTGGGTGAGCATGATCACGCCAACGGCGACAATGGCTGCAACCACAGCCCAGACGGCGATCTCAAGGCCAGTGCCCTTTGGCTCCGGGAAGATGCGCACTGTGTCGACCGGAGCGAACTCGACCTTGGACCAACTGCCCGGATCGATGAAAACGCCATTGACCTCAACGCTGATCGGCGGCGACTCCATGGCGCGGTAGGTTCTTACGTTTCCGATCAGCCACGCCTCGATGGTCATCACGCGATCAGTCTTGTAACGCTCCAACGGCTGGCCTTCCAGCTTGCTCGGATAGAGTTCGATCACGGTGATAGCTCACTGTCAGATATTGGTCTTGGAATTTGCGCAGCGGCTTGATGGTTGCGCCGGATGACTTCATCTCCATCCCGTGAAGGCGGCCGTCGACCTCAACGATGACCGCGACGTGGAAGCAGACGCGCCCACGCCATATGCAGGCGATCGCACCAACCTGCGGCTCACACCGCTCCATTGCATCAGCACCTTCATTCACCGCCCGAGTGAACTCCTTGGGCATGGTGTTGCGGACGTAGCCCCAGCTCGGCAGCAGCGGCAGCCCGTACACCTCGTGCCGAACAAGCCTGACCAGGCCCCAACAATCCAGGCGCGCGTGGCTGCGCCCGCCGTCCTCGTAGGAGGCGCGCAGATATTTCTCTAACATTTAGATGTACCGAAGGCAGGGGGCGAACGCTAAGTCGTACTTGCGGCGCGGCCAGGCGAGATTGATCAGGTCGAAGTAACCAGCGTTGAGCTGGACGCTTGCCCCTTGCATGAACCCGTTCAGCACTGTCATGCGGTAGGGGCGCTCTGCCGGCGCGGTCAGATCGCTGGAGACGTACATCCGGAATACCAGGCTGATTCTGGCCCGAGCATCGAGTGCCTTATCGATCAGTTGCTGAGCCTCGCCCGTGACGTTGTCGATGGCGAAGGTCAGCGTCTGGTTACCGCTGTTGTCGCGCTTGGGCAGCGCCGCGGCAAACCCCGATGCGGTGAACTTCACCGTGGCGCCGGTTTCCGTCTTGGCAGTGATGTCATCAAAGCCGTGACAGAGGTAGATAGGCGCCGGCCAAGCCGAGCACCTTAGCTCCAGCGTGGGAATGATCACAGCCTTGCCGCCTGAGGCGTAAAGCGTTTCAAGTGCCGTCATCGCCCAACTCTCTTCAGTCCGTAGGTTTGCTCAAAGGCTTTAGCGGCTGCAGTCTGCGAACGGATGTTCGAGACAAATACGTCCATCATCTGCTTCCCATCTGGACCGGTGCTTGTTTGCACCTGGCCAGCACGGCTCGCGTCCTCGTAGAGGTTGACCGTCGACGCACCTGTCTGAGTGGAGTTCTTCGAAACGCTATCGAGGGTCCGATCCAGCTTCGCGCTGGTCTCCGCCGTGGTGACTCGCTCACCCTTCTTCAAATTCCAGGTACCGTCGGCAGGGACATAGTCGATGCCGTCATGCGCCTGGCCATCCAGAGAAGCGCCTACGGCGGTCATCAGCACTCCAGCGGCGCCGGCCGCCGCGATTGCTGCGCCTGGAGCAATCGCCGGTCCAACAAAGGGAACGCCGATCATGGCGGTGAACGCGCTGAGCGCAGCCATGGCCACTTGAGCGGCCGCATACGACATGAGCGCATGCCCCATGGACTGAATGAATGACGACGCCAACCCCTGGATATCCAACTTTCCAGTCTCAGCCCACTCGGTCATTGCGTCGGTGAGATTTTGGAATGTGTCCGCACCCACGTTTTGCATGTTGCTGTACAGATCCATGGAGGCTTGGGCTTGTGTGGCAAATCCGCTGATGAAGCCAGCGGTGCCGTTTTGCTGCAGCCTGTCGAGGTCCTGGTAATACTGCTGCTGCATTGCCAAACGATCCGCCATAGAACTTTCCAGAACAGAGGTTTCCTGCTCGTAAACGGACTCGCTGATCTTGTTCGCATTTCGCTGCTTCAGCAGGTCGGCCATCTGGTCCTGGTAGTCCTGCTCAATGCCGAGCATCTCCAGAGCCCTTTGCTTCACCTCGTCGCTGTTGTAGGCATCGGCAAAATCGACGTTAAGGCCACGCTGATCAATCTCCAACTGATGGCTGACTGAGGTCTTGAACAGGCTCACGGCCTGCGCATCCTCATTGGCCTTTTTCAGCTGTTTCAGCTGATCCAGCTCGGCGGCGAGCTGCTTCAGCTTTTCCTGCCGCTGATCGCTCAGCCCCCTCAGGTTCCCGGACTCGACCTCGAACTGGAGCTTGGCAACCTCGGTGGCCTCTTTGCGCTTGTCCGTCTCGGTGTTTATTAGCGCGATTTGCCGCTTGTATCCTTCCTCGGTGGTTTCGAATAGGGATTGCAGTTTCTTCGCAGCAGCCTCCGCAGCTTTGGCCGCGGCCTCCGCTTCCGCAGTGGGCGCCTTGAACGTGCCCTTTGCCCCCTCTTTGTTGACCAAGGCCAGGGCATTGGCGATTTCCTTGATCTTGCCGCTGGCCTGTCCAGTCGATCCAGCCTGATCAACCCGTACCCACAACTTGTTGTAGCGCTCGTCCAGTTTGTCGAGATCGTTACCGACAGCGCCCGCCAGCTTCGACGAGTTCTCGCGAATCCGGTCGATTGCCTCGGATGGCTTAGACAGGTCCACCCCATCGAACGCGCCACCGATGATGTTTACCAGGCCAGTGATCGACTTACCGGTCAGCTCAAAGGCATAGGCCACGGCCAAAGCTGTCTTGGCACCCACCTCCAGAATCATCCGCAGGCCTTCGGAGAGCACGGATACAGATTCCGTGTCCTGGCTCAGGTCGAAGAGGATGTCGGAATAATCGCTCAGCGTAGGCATAAGCGCCGACGCGAGTTGATTCTTGATGCCCGCCATCGATTGCTGGGCCAGCCAACCAGCGGCCGCAAGGTTCTGCGTAGCCGTGATGGTCTTCTGGCCCATGATCGCGCCGGCCTTCTCGGCAGCATCACCCAGGACTGCAAAGCCAGCACCGTTATCACGCAGCAACGGCAGCAGCATGGTTGCGTCGTTGGCCAGCGACTCCATCTGCTGAGTCATTTCCGCCTGGCTGAGCCCGGCTTTTTCCAAGCTGCTCGCAAAGAGCTGCAGGGCCTGCGGGCCGGAGAGATTGCGAAACTGCTCAGCCGTCACGCCCACCTGTGGCGCGATCGTCTTGAAGAAGTCTTGAAGCTCTCCCCCGCCATTCAGCAGGAAGTCACCAACCTTGTCGTTGACGTCCTTGAGGATGTCCGCGAACTTGTCGGACTCGATGCCCACCGCCTTCGCACCAGCCGCATACCGCTGGAACTCGTCAGTGTTGCTGCCGGCGACCGCTGCCAGACGCGAAATTTCATTGCCAGCATTGACCGTGGAAACGGTAAACGCTGCAAGGGCTGCCACCCCGGCAACTGCAGCTGTTCCGATGGCGGCACCGACCGCCGTCGCATTTTTCTCGACCTCCTTGCGCCACTTCGCGGAACTCCGCTCGGCCTTGTCCATGCCAGCGACGAAGCCGCCAACCTTGGCAATGACATCCAGGGTCAGGGTGCCCAGAGACCTAGAAGCCATACCCTTCTCCAATGAAACGAAACAAATAAATCAGGCCCAGGTGCTCATCGCTTCGACAAGCGAAATGACCCGGTCGTCAGTGTCGTGCGGTGCGAAATCCGCTACGGTGTAGGGCATAGGTCGCTTTTTTGGATCACGATTTTGGTTCGCGATCAGCGCCGCAAGCAGCGCCACGGAACGCTCAATGCGCATGCCGACATGCAGAGAGCCGCGTCGCTCCCGAAATCTCACCCAGGACCGAAACTCGCGCAGCGTCAGGTTTTCCTTGGCTTGCGCGATCGTGGTGCCGCCGACACCTGAGAGGACGAGTTCGTGCCAGAGCTCTTCGAGGTCGGTGAGCTCGTCGTCTTTCCCAGGTCGTTCACCTCCTGAATCGCGAGCAGCAGTGCCACCGACAGCCTGCCGTCAAGGGAACCCAGGCGCTTGGTGCTTTCCGGATCCTTCTCAAGCTCGACCGGATCAAGGGGGCCATGAGTAATGTCCATCGGGCTGGAGAACACGGGGTTGCCACTCTCGTCGCAGATCGACGCAGCGATCTTGCCGGCAATGCTGTCCTGCTTGCCGTTGAAGGACAGCACATCACTCACCGCCGTCTGGTAGCCCATTGGACGTACAAAGACGGTAGCGGTGAAATCGCGACTGCCCTGACGCCACTTGATTTCCTTTTCAACTGGGCGCCCTGTGAAGGATCCGGCACCCTTCAACGCTTCAAGTGTCAATTTCATGGATTACCTCAGGCGCTTGTTTTAGGGATCCAGGCGGAGCCGCCAGATCGTTGGACGGTAACGGCAGAGGTCACTACCGCGTTGCCGGCAAAGTCGAATGGGAAGTCCGAGACGAATCCCTGGAAGACGAACCAGGTACGAGACTCCGGCAGTTCGAAGCCATCGCCTGCAGTGTTCAATGTTGGAGCGGCAGTACCGTCCGACCAGCCGACTGCCCAGTCCACGCTGGTATCACCCTCAGCTTCAGACAATTGATGCAGTCGGATATGGCTCGCATTTTTGGGGTCTGCGTTGAGCGTGATGGACGCCTGACCCGGGGTGCGCAAACCCTTCTTGTAACTGCGCACCGTATCCTCAAGACAGGTGTCTTCAATCTGGTCCGCCGGCGCACCACCCGGGTTGAATGCGGTAGCGCATTCGATGGCGAGCACGGTCTTTGGGCCGGTACCGGAAAGAGGTGGCACGAGTGCGTAAATCTTGGTTCCTTGGGAAAGGATCGACATGGCGTTCTCCAAATGTCGGTCATAAAAAACCCGCACATGGCGGGCTTGGGGTGGGGATTGATCTATCTGGGTACAAGCCAGTCGACGTCGAAGCTCGACCGGTAAAGCTTTGTTGCGGCATCTTTGGTCTCACCGCCCCAGCGGACCACGTTGGCTTTCAGCTCAATGGCGTGGGCTATGGCATCGGTAACTGACCGGGCAGAAGTTGCGGTGACGGCATACACGTCCACCTGCAACGTGAAACCGTCGATGTCAGGGCGCCCGGCCAGGTAGTTCTCCGGGCTGCCCGTGATCAGTTGCCATACTGCATAAGGCTTAGCCACTCCCTCTGGCGCCTCGCCGAAGGGGTACAGCCGGTGAGGCGTGACCCCAAGCACCGCTTGGACGGCGGCATCAGCGGCGCACACGGCGAAGATTGGTGCTGCTGGCATCAGCTACTCCTTGAAGCCTTCGCTGCACGCTTGATCGCACGATCGATGGCTTTCTCGTATTCGGTGACGAATGTGTTGGTTGCTTCGCTGATGTTGTCCGCCAGCGCCTTACGTATGAACGGTTGAGCAGCCATGTTGGCGGTACCGAACTCGAAAAGACGCCAGTGCGGCGTAGGCGAATTGGCCGCTGTTTCGCCACCATTTTTCAGCACGGCACCGTACAGCACGCCAATTCTAAAACCGAGATCGCCGCTCGACTTGAACAACCGACCATTCCAGCGGAGTGCAATGTTGTCCGCGATGGAGCGCCCAGTCTCGGTATCGTCAATTCGCCGCGCGCCTTTCCTGGCCTTTTCAGCGACAACCTGGGCAGCCTTACGCAAAGCCGAACGCCCACCCTTGCGCTTTACGTCATAGCTGACGGCTTCGAGTTTGCCGAGCAACGAGTCCAGGCCGGCGATACTGAACTCCACACCATCAGCCATCATTTACTCCCTTCGCCACCAGGATGGTGAGGTACTCAAGGCCCGACACCGGATCGGGCATCGGCTGACCCTGGATGTTGTAAACGTCGCCACGGTGCAGAATGCGCATCGTTGGCAGCACCCCGGCGCGGTAGCGAATCACAATGCGTCCTGACGCTTCGGACTGGCCCGCCTGGGCTGCGATCAGATCGCGTGCGCTTAGTGGCTCAACCGCAGCAGGAACCGCCTCCCACACCGGCACCCAACCGGGAAGCATTTCGCCAGTTCCCGGATCCTGAATCATCCCGGGCTGTTGGAATGTGATGCGCTGTCGAAGTCGCCCGGCCCGCATCAGACACCCATCCGGATGCGGTATGGCATCAGCAGGGATTTGGAAGCCAGAGGCAATTCAGTCGCGATGGTCCCGGTCACCACCTCTTCACGATTCGCAAACAGGTGACCCAGTTTCAGCAGACACGCTGCCGTGATTGCCGCGTTGATTACAATCCCGTACTCGTCCATGTCGATGGATTCGAAACTGTCAGCGAGCGACTGTCTTGCCCGCTCGCGCAGTCGACAGCGGAATTCGTGGTTCTCAGGTAAATCAGCTACCGCTTTGGCCGCGGCGTAAACATCGCGTGCCGCACGGGTGCGTTGGATTATTTGGGATTTGGCGGCATCCATAGCGGCCTGATCAACAAAAAACCGGCGCTGCAGGAACTGCTGGCCGGCCTCTTCGGCAGCATCGAGCTGAGCCTGGACAAGCACCTGGTCTTCCGGCTCCGCCAGCAAATGCTTCATCGCCAGTTCAATGTCGATCACACTCATGCTCAGTCAGCCCTTTTTATTATCGGTGGCCTTTGCCTTGGGGGCAGACTTTGGATCGGCCACGCTGGTGGAGGTCATAGGTGTTGGTTCGGTTTCCGAATCAGTCAGATCCACCACCGCCTCATCCTTGCCTTCGTCCAGCTCGGCATAACCTTTCTGAAGCAGCTGCCGCCCGTGCTGTTCCCCGGTTAGAAACGAGGTGCCTTCGACCAGAGTTTTACCGCCGAGGTACAGCGGCTTGAGGGTCTTCAATTTCATGTCGGCCTCCGAAGAGGAGCCGCCGCTCGGGCGGCCCCTCTATATCAAGGGGTTGGAGTGGCAAAGGTGCCGTAGATGAAGGCTTCCGGACGCTTGACCGCCAGCGCAAGACGTTCCTCGCAACGAATCGAGATCATGTTCTTCTCGAAGTCATCGGCGTTCTCGGTGGAGATCACCACGTTGGCATCCTCGCGATCGAAGATCTGGGCGCCGGTTTGGAAAGCACCAGTCAAGAACTTGCCGAGGAACGCCGCCAGTTCCGTGGCCACAACCGGCAGACCCCAAAGTGTAGGTCCGGCGAGGCTCAGCGGATTACCGATGATGTAGCGACCCAGGGTGTCCTTGGTCAGTTCGATCTTCGCCCAGTCGGTGAAGTGGAGCACGTGCCCGCTGGCTGGCAAGCGTGCCAATTGAGACTGGAGCATGGCCAGGCGCAGCTGGTCGATCTGGGTCATCGCATCGGGCTCGAAGGCTGCCGAGTAAGCTTCGGCCTGCGGCACGATCCCGTGCAGGTGCACACCAGTGCCGTCGCCGAACAGGATCTCCGACTCTTCGGCGTATTTCAGGCCGTAGCGCATTTCGGCGTCGATGGTCGACTGCAGCTGAGCGAAGTCATCCAGGATCTGCTTCGAAGCCTTGAACATGTGCGCGATGGTAGTCACCGGGGTGATCTTGGTATCGAACGCGATGTCGCTGTACGGCTTGGCGGTGTTTTCCGCAACCACGCGGGCCGCGTTGGTGAAGCCGGTCTGCTGCACCCAGAAGATCGCCGGCGAGGAGGTGCGACCAGGTGCGATCAGATCACGGATGAACAGGCGCTGTTTCGGCATTACGTCGATGCCTGGCAGACGCTGAGGCTCGACTACGCCCTCGGCAACGCCGGTGCTCAGCAACGCAGCGTTCACCGGGACGCTGACGCGACGGTTACCCTGGATGCTTTTGGCAAACTCGGCCAGGGCCTCACTCTTGATGACGGTACCGCCTAGTGTTTCGCGGGGACCCGCGGCAGCCTGAGTGGGGATGCGCGCAAACTCCTGTTCCAGTTCGCCGAGCTGGGCTTTCAGTTGCTTCTCGGCCTCGGTCAGGCTGTTGAACTTCAGTGCCATCTCGTCGACAGCGGCCTTTGTTTCAGCGGACAGGGTACCGGCCTTTTTTGCCTCGCCGAGGGCGGATTCGGCTTTCGCGCTGAATTCGCTGGAAGCCTTTTCCAGTTCGGCGCTCATTTTCGCAAGCAGTTGGGCTTGTTCAGACATGACTCTTTTCCTCTATTTGGACGCGGCTGCCGAGAACCGAGCGAGTGCTCGTTCCATGTCGGCTATTGGTTCGGCCAGACTGGCCAGGGTGTCGGCAGCGTTTTGCGTACCGGAGTCGGCAGCGCAAGGCGTACCCGACTTGATTTCTTGAATGAGGGATCGCCGCTCACTGCGGGGCATACCCTGCTTAGCGAGCAGTAAATCGAGTTTCCGGGCTGCCACCAGAGCCGCTTGGGCCTTGCCACCCTCCTTGATCGAATCAGACTCGAGCAGCGAATCGGCGAAACCCTGTTCAACCGCGGCTGAACCTCCGATCCACGTCTCAGCATCCATGAGGGCCTGCATGGCCTTGAGGTCGCCACCGGTGCGCGCTGAGTAGATATCGCCCATCGCAGCATCGAACGGCTCCATCATGTCAGCCACTTTGCGGAACTGATGGCGGTTGCCAGCGGCGATCGTCCAGCCGTTATGAATCATCAGGAAGCCAGAGCGCGCTACCTGAAGGTCATCAGCGGCCATGGCGATAATCGAAGCAGCTGAGGCGGCCAGGCCCAGCACCTTCACGGTCACATGCCCCTTGTACTCGCGGAGGATGTTGTAAATTGCAAGCCCCTCGAACATGTCGCCACCAGGGGAATTCATGTTCACGGTGACGTCCGCGCCGTCCATGCTGCGCAGCGCGGCGGAGATCCGCTTGGCGGTAACGCCCTCCCCTGACCATGGATCAAAGCCGATCGCATCGAGCATGGATATGGTGTTCTTGGCATCCGCATCGGCAGCCTGGATGGTTGAATTCCACCGCTCCATTGCCTGAGGCATCAGATCGAAGGAAACGCCCGCACACGGGCGACCCACCGGCGCTGCCGGAAGGCTACGAATTGTCATGGGTCAGTCTCCAGAGCTGCCGGGGGATCGGCCTTTATCGGTTGGGGTGAGCCAGTCGGACAGCGCGGCTCTCACTCGCTCGCCGCTATCTGCGCCCTGGCCGAGCTGCTCGATCGGCAACAGGTTCGATTGCACGGTGTAAACGTCCCCACCGGGGATCGGTGGAAGATTTTCCAGGCGCCGAACTTCGTTGCGGCTCATCCACCCGTTCTGCAGGCAGATGTTGTAATAGCTGGCTCGACCTTGGCTGTCGGCACGCAGTAGGCCCTCGACAGCGAACTCCGCAAAATAGCGGTCATCGCGGTCCAGCAGGCAACGCCCAATCTCCTGCTCAATGTTCTCGAGCAGAGGCCGTAGACAGTTGGTGAGGAACTGAAGGTTCTGGCCTTCGACGCTCGATGCCCAACTGCTCTGCTTGTCCATGTGGCCTACCATGAACGGCGGCACCCGGAACCAGCGACAGACCTCTTCGATGCCGTAGGCTCGGGATTCCAGCATCTGTGCGGCCTCAGGGTTCATGGTGATGCCTTGGTACTTGAGGCCCGCCTCGGCCACCATGATCTTGCCAGCGTTCTTTGAGCCCATGAATGCCTGAAGGCTCGCTCGAAGCTGCTCGCGCTGCTCCGGCTTGAGGGCGGTGTCGCTACTCAATATCCCTGAAGCCTGCATGCCCTGGGCAAACACCTTAGCGGCGGCTTCTTCAGCGGAAATGGCGGCACCCATGATCTCTTTGCCAGTGGACACCGGCAGCATCCCGCAAACTCCATCCAGGCCGAAGCCGCGGATATGCATCAGGTCCGCCTCGGGGATAACCCTTGGCTTACCATCCAGCGTGTATTTGTACTCCAGGCGGCCTGTGTCCAGACGCTTGACGGTCACCAGTTGGGGCAGAAGTGGATTTAGTGCGATGATCCGGTTACCAACCCGCTTCTTCTCGACGAATGCATTACCGCGTAGGCAGATACTTGCCACCACCATCAGCATGAAACGACCAGGCGTCATCTCTGCGTTTGGGCGTTTCGTGAGAATGTCGTACAGCGGGTGGCTGGTAGCCGCCGTGCGGCCGCCATCGGCGCCTCGCTCGTATAGGCGGAGCGGCAGGGTCGAAACAGTTTCGGAGAGCAAGCGAACGCAGGACCAAACCGCAGACAGCTGCAGGGCCTTGTCCACCGTGACCACCTGGCCGCTCGCAGAAGTCCCGAACCACTCCTGCCAGAACGCCTTGTCATTCAGGCCCACGGGCACGCCGAGCCAGCTCTGCAGGGCCGACCTGACCCGCCCAGGCTTCTTTTCGCGCGCCATTAAATGCCTACCATGATTGGGTTTTCGTAGAAGCCGCTCGTATCAGGCTCACCAGCATTCGCCAGCACCCTACCTACGGCCATAATCAGCGCTACCGCGCCATCGATTTTGTTGTCGTCGCCCTGCTTTATCGGCCGGACCACATCGTCGTTGCCCGGCAGAAACTTCCCGATTACGTTGCCGATACACCAGGTCATGATCGGGTTGCCGTCATGATGGAACCGGCCAGCCGTGATGGCGGCTTCGAGCTCCTTCATGGCGTCCGACATGTTCGTGTAGTTCTGGGTGATCGTGATCGGGTTGAAGCCTTCGTCGTCGAGGTCGTGGCTCAGGCCAGTAGCACCATGGGGGTCGATGGGCGACTCCCGTAGCGGCGCATGGCGGTTGGCTTCCTTCGTGTCCTCGAGGATCTCGCGGTAATCGATCTCGGCGCCGTCGGTTACGTCCAGGTGTTTGGAGTTGATCCATGCCTGGAAGCGTTCGGACATGCGCTTGTTGTCGGTGTTGTACGCGGTGTCATAAGGCACCCAGAACTTGGGACCAACGCTGTAATAGTGGGTCTTGCCATCGATAACCCTCCAGAACAAACGAGCCCTGGAGTTCATATCGAGCTTCCGCGCCAAGTCGAACCCCGCATTCCATTCCTGGCCGGCGAACTGCTCCAGCGTAAGCGTCGTGTCCTCGCACTCTCGCCAGCTCTCCATGTTGAAAAAGCCGGACTTGGCACTCACCCACAGGTTCAAGTGCTTGGTCTTGAACGTGTTGGTGAACCGCGCCGAGCGAATCGCCCGGGCCTGCTGGCTTTCCAGATATTCCTGAAACACCGACACGCCGTGGTTCGGATTGGCCTTGGCCAGCATCTTCGGATCGGTCCAGTCGTCGCCCTCGTCCAGCGTCCAGATGAAGCCAAACAGCTCGTCGTCGGGCACCGTGCCTTCCAGCATCTCAATGACCTGGCGGCGTTTGTCGTAGCACGGGCCCTCAATATCTGCGCCGGCGGTGGTGATGATGAACATCAGCGGCTGCCGACGGGCGCCCATGCCGGTGAGCATGGTGTCGTACTGGGCCGAAGTGCGGTGCTCGTGGTATTCGTCCACGATCGCGCAGCTGGGTGACGCGCCGTCGCCAGGGTCGCCGATCAGCGGCTCAAAGCGGCTGAAGTCGGATGGGATGTTCATGTTCGAGGCGTTGACCTCGATGCCCGCAGCCTGGATCAGCATGGGAGACTTGCTCACCATCAGCTTGGCCGGCCGGAAAACCTCCCATGCCTGCTTCTCAGTGGTAGCGCCGGAGTAGACTTCGGCACCGAACTCGCCATCAGCCACGAACATGCTGATGCCGACGCCGGCCGCGATCACCGACTTGCCGTTTTTGCGCGGCACCTCCCAGTAGCTTTCACGAAACCGGCGGTGTCCGCCCTTCTTCTTGACCCAGCCAAAGGTGACGGCCATGCCGAAGAGCTGCCAGGGTTCCAGGCTGATCAGCTGACGCTTGAACGCCCATTCGCCTTTGGTGTGCGGCAAGAGCTGGATCAGCTTCAGCTTTTTCTCGGCCTTGGGCGGATCGAACTTGTAGCGGTAACCGCGCTTGCGGCTGGCGGCCACATCGTCGAAGTGCCGTTGGATGGCCTGATGAATGTAGCGGCAGGCTGGAACCTTCCCGCGGAGCACGGACCTTCCCCACGCCATCGCCTTGTCGACGTTGGGGTGCAGAGCTTTGGTCATTTATGTGCTCAGTAGTTGGGCAAATTCGTTGGTGACTTTCTCCTTGTTGCCGCCTATCAACCTGGTGCGGCTGGCCGGATCAAGGCCGAGCATTGAACCGAAGGTCACCATCTGCCGCATGGTTTCGTTGGCAGCGGTCAATGCAGGATTCTTCATCGGGCCGCCGGTGGCCCCAGCGACCACGATGCCGTTAGAGCGCACCGACTCTTGAGCCATGCGCCAGTTGTCATAGGCAACGCAGAAGGCTTCGACGTTATGTAGGTCGGTGATCGCGACCACGTTTTCGCGCAGCAGCTCCGGCACGACCATGTTCCACATGGTGGCCGCGCGCTCGCTAAGCCACTCGGGCGGATCGATTTCAGTGATCTTGGAAAACTGGGGCTCGGCCTTGTTGAGGGCGCGCTTGCCCGGGTTCCCGGCCAACTCTTTCTTGGCCGTCGGCTTGGGTTTGCGACCACGGCCGGCGACCGTGGCGGTGCCTCCCATCGCGCAACTCCTGGATTTTTAATTTCGCGGGTGTGAAAAAACGATTGAGGGCGCGGTCTAGAAAAAATATCCCCCAGACTTTCGACCCTCCCCCTCCCCACGAGCGCGATTCGCTCTCATTTGGTCGGATTTCACTGTTTTTTCGGGGTTTTTCTGCTTTCAGCGTCTCGCATTGCCGAATCCGCCGTCGTCGGCGGCCGTTTTGGCCGAGTGACACGGCCCGCACAGGCTCTGCCAGTTGGTCTTGTCCCAGAACAGGACCATGTCACCTTTGTGTGGGGTGACGTGGTCGACATCGGTGGCCACGACGACCAACCCGCGAGCCGAGCAGTGACAGCAGAGCGGATGCTTGGCCAGCCAGCCCGCCCTCGCCTGCTGCCATTTGTAGTTGTAGTGGCGCTTCGTGCTGCTTTCCCGTGGCTTTGCCCTGGCTGCGCTCTTCAGCAGGTGCACGTGGGCATCACAGTAGCGAGGGTTGCGGGTCAGCACGTTGCAGCCTTGGGCGTTGCACGGCTTCTGCGGTCTCAGCGGCATGGCGTGCCATCCATGTACGTGAGGGGCTGGGCATCAGAGTCTTCAGGCTCGCCCTCGGCCATCGCCTGGATCAGCAGGCTCTGTTGCTCTGCCATCCGCTCGAGGATCGCTGTCTGCTTCTTCTGTTCTCTCAGTATCTCGGCGAGATAGGAGATCGCTTGCCCGCTCATATGCCACTGCACTCCACTTCTTGATCCATTCACGCCGGGCCGCGCATCCAGTGCACGCCATCACCAGCGCTACTTGGCCAGCTTCGGCTGCAGCACGACCCGGGCAATCATCACCAGGAGGCCGAGCACGCCATATGCAATTGGCGGCAACACTGCCTGAAGTGATGGCATCAGTTGCTCAGCCACACCAAGGGCGGCGATTGCACCACCAGCCTGAACGCTGGTCATGCTCAGCGCTTGTTTCCAGTTGTCGATCAGTTGCATGGGTCACTCCTGCCGCTTGGGCAATTTGAAGTCGGTGAAGCGATCAGCCAAGGCGGCAACCTTCTTCACGCCGAGGGTGCCGATACAGGCGCCGACGGCAGCTGCAAGGCTCGATGGGAGGTTGAAGTATTCGAGCAGGGGGAAGGCCCCGGCTGTAATCGCACCACACAGGCAGGACTCAAGCAGGGCCTGTCGCCGCCCCCCTCCTCCGTAGATAACGCGCAGAAAGGCAATCCAGCACGATAGCGTTGCGGCATAGAACATCGGGGAGTGTTGGGTGAGCCAGGCCATGACGATGAGCCAGGTGTCTGGTTTGTCGGGCATGTTTGGCATCCAGATTCCTCCCTTTCGGGGAGCGAAATAGATTCGGTTCCAGCAGTACACCCAACACGTGTCGATGAGTATCGTGGATCCGAAAACGAAAAAGCCCCGGCAAATGCCAGGGCTTTGAATATCTTGTTGAGTTAGATTTGGAGTTGTGTTGCCAGGTCGTGATCTAAGTAAGGCAAGCGTCGCAAATGTAGTCACCATCACGGTAGGTAGTTGCAGGACGTCCGCAGTTACCGCAACGCTCGTCCTCCGAGTAGTGCAACTCATCACAAGCTTCGCACTGGCAATCATCTGGATGACTAGAAATGTCCATTCGTATCTCTGAATTCTTATTATAAAAAAACCCGGCTCAACGGCCGGGCTTCTGATGTCGTCTCTCATAACGCGCAAGATAGACATGATGGGGTTAATTTACGGCCATTCGGCCATCATGGTCAAGCGGCGTCTACGAAGATTTCCTCCAGATCGAAAACCTCGGTGGCTCGGATCACAGCAGCCTCTTCCAACTGCTCCAGGCGCTTGTGTATGCCACCACGCCAGTTACGGCGGGTACGTTCTGGTGAGCCGGCCACATCCCAGGTATTCATGTCGTAAAACTCGGCGGGCAGCACGATCATGTCGGTGGAACGCTTGCCGGCCTGGACCCCCTTCAGCTTCGGGATGGCCCAGGCAGTGAGTGCCTTATAAACGAACAGCTCCGGCGCCGGGGAAACCATGCGAGACACCAAGCGACCAATAGCGCCCACCTTGTTGGCTTTGTGCGTCGAATACTTGGCGACCAGCACGTCCCACTGAGCTGACTCGAGCTCACGGTGCAGGAGCGCATATAGGCAGCAGTCATAATCGAACTTGTCGCGCACTGAGAGCGAACTGCCGGTACCGCCCGAGCGAAGATCAGCGTCGATCAGCTTCTGCCACGACTGCTTGGTGCTGTTGTCGATGTTGTCGGCGGCCAGTACGCGAACCAACGTGCTCATCACATCCTTATAGATGCCCATGTCTCAATCCCCTTTAAACGACGAGCCGCCTGGCCCGCGACGATTTGGTTGCTGATATTCATCAACGATGCAGCGTGCTGGGTTGTTGCCGACCAACTGGCTGCGCTCCCGACGAACCATCCTGCCCAACTGAACCACCAGGTCTTCGATCAACAGCGGCTCCTGGGTCTGGGCATGAACGAAGCCAGAAGAGTGACAACCGATGCAGTCGAGTTCGTGAAACACCCCTTTGATGACCCCGTTCCCGGCACAGGACGGGCACTCGGTGAGCGGTATCAAACTGCGCACAAGGGCGGGGCCGTGAGTCCTTTTGTCCATTTTTAAACCTCGCCTATGGTTGATTCTTGAATGGCCTCGCAGGCCTTGTGTTCTGCGGCTTCCAGCGCGTTACCGGAATCTCCGAATCTAAAGCCGGTCAATCCGTGAATCAGGGCTAAACCCTTCTGGTCTAGATGCGCGTGCCACTGCTCCAGGGCATCACGTTTACGCCCCATCACGTCCGACTGGATGTACACCTTCACGTTGTGACCCATGGCGTGGTTAATCAGCAGCTCACCGATCAGGTGGTCGATGCCGAGGTCTGCCCAACCGGTACGGGCCACTTTGCGCAGGTCATGACTGGTCCACTCGCCCTGCCCCAACCGAGCGAACACGGCGCTGGCCTGGCCTTCGCTCAGGGCCTTGCCGTTGCGCGCCGGGAACAGGAACTGGCCGTCGTAGCCCTTGGCGTACTGGCCTTCGCGGTAACTGACGAGCAGCGCGCAAACTTGCTCGGTCAATGGCAAGTGATGCTCAACACCCGTCTTGGTGTGCTCGGCCGGAATGAACCACTCGCGCTCAGCCAGGCTGATGTGCGACCAGCGTGCCTGCCGGGTTTCGCCGATGCGCGTGCCGTGGCAGAGCATCATCAAGGCGAGCATGGCATCGAGTGGTGCAGCCTCCATAACCGCGGCCAACTGCTCCAGCAGACCCGACAGTTGCACCCCACGCAGGCGCGACGGCTTGATCCCGACCTTGGCTTTCGAGAAGTCGTTGAACTTGATGGTCGCCATCGGGTTAGCCGAGATCAGCCCCAGCTTGAACGCCTGCCGGAAGGCCAGGGCCAGCAACTGAAACACCGAGCGCACGTAGTCGATGGAAATACTTTCCTGCAGCGGCCACATGAGCTGGCTGTCGAGTGTTGCCTTGTCGACGCCGGTCAGGGGCAGATCGCCCAGGCGGGGCATCAGGTGGCATTTGATGGCAGAGGCGCCGGTCTTCTTGCGCTTGCTCGAGAGATTGCGGTCGCGAGACATGCGCTCGGCGTACCAGGTCAGCAGTTCGCCAACAGTGACCCACTTCGACAGGTTCGCCCCGGTACCGGCCTCCAGGCGAAGACGGATAGCCGGCAGCGCCGCGACCACCTGCTTGGTGTTGAGATCCGGGTAGGCGCCGATTCGCTTCCACTCGCCCTTCAACACCAGGTACCAAGACGCACGTTCGCGAGCCCGGGTGAAGCGCAGGTACAGGCCGCGATTCTCGATGTCGCGCAGATCACGCACGTCGCCGGCAGCCTGCCGTTTGATTTCGGCATCGCTGATCTTCACGGCAGCACTGGTCATGCGGCCACCACGGTAGGAGCCATGCGGAGGTAGGCGCGGATCTGCTCCACCGTGTCGAAGTGCCCGCGGCACACTACCGCCAGATAACCCTGGTCATTGAGCTTGCGAATGCGTTCATGCTGGCTGGACGAAATCGCGGCGTCGTTAGGCGGTGTCGCCTTGAATTCGATGTACAGGCCGAAGAAGCCCCCGCGAGCCATCGGCAGGACCAGATCGGGGATGCCGGCTTTTACGCCCTGGGCCTTCAACTTCGCAGCTACCGCCTTGACGCGATGGCCGCCATTCGGGACGTGATAGATAAGATCAGCGACCTCCGGCATGCGGGCACGAAGCTCAGCCATCAACGCCGCTTGCTCCATTCCCTCACGGTCGACTGGCTTGGCGCGCACCGACTTCTGCTTGAACTGCTTCATGGCGACAGGCGTCATTCGCGATTACCCCGCGAAATGCGGGCACGGCGTTCGAGACGGCGGATGCCCCACCAAAGGCCCGCGGCGACAGCCGTCAGGAAAGCGATGTACAGATGAAGCAGGATGTCGTTCATGCCTTCTCTCCAGTGGTGATGTCGATTACTTCGAAAGTGTTCGGCCACATCAGGCCGCCGAACTTCTCGGCAGCAGAGCGATGCTCGAACAGCGCTACAGCGCGATCTGGTTTATCGGTGAGATCCAACTTGTAGGCGCAGCAGTGCACGGCATACCGGTACTCGGCCGGGTCGGTGGGTGCGAGATACGGGTTAGGCACGGGCACCTCCCAGTTTCGCGCGCAGCTGAGCAAGAGCTCCCTGGCCAACTTCTGGCGTCACCCTTCCTGCTGCACGGGCAGGTAGAGCCTTGGGCATCTCCTGGAGTGGCAAGCCGGCAAGCAATCGTCGGATGGTGATCGTGTAGTTGCGTTCGAACAGCTTCAAGCTGAGCGGGGTATCGAGCTTATTCAGGCTTTCGAATCCGCATTCCTTCGCGGTGTGCCACACCGCATCATGCGACCACTTGCCCTGGCCAGCCATGCCCGGGTGAGCATTGCGACAGGCCTCGCGGTGCGCCGCAGCGAGCGGTGGCAGACCAAGCATTTCGGGGGTTGGCTTGCACCATTCGATGAACTGGCCAGGGCTTGGAATGAAGTCACCGGGCTGTTTACGAACCTGCGTCATGCCAAAGTCGATCTGACCCTGAGTGCAGATGCCTTCCTCGAGAAATGCTTGAAACCATTGGCGCTTAGAAGCCTGGTAGGTTTCTTTGTCGGGCCATGCCTGGCGCCACGCCGAGCGAATGGAGCGCAGCTCCTTGAACAACTCGTTGATGGCTGTCACCAACGTGCTATGGGCTCCATTCGCCACCGGAGGTACATCGCCCGCCGCGATGAACTCACCGGATTGGGCTTTCGCCCATAGGTCTTGAGCAATCACAGAGACGGTCTTCATGAGTTAACCCCGTTCTGCCATTCGGTGTCGTCATCATCAAAGTCTGACGCAGGCGCCTGCTTCGGCTTGAATTGCTTCACATTCGAAGCGGCAGCAGCCCGGGCCTTGTCGTTGTTCACCCACTTGACCAGCATGCCCACCCATTCAGCCTGGGTGTTGACCTGGTGCTGAGGCTCGTAGTGACCAGTGAATGCGACGCGGACTTGCTCAGTGAACAGGTCAAGGGACAAACCGCGGTGCAAGGCGTAGGTTTTCAGCAGCGTTTGATCCGGTACCCAGTCGAGGGTCATTTCGCTGGGCATGCGAGGGTCGACGGCCTCCTGCGCAGAGAGAGGTTCTTTATTCTTCTCTAAATCTTCTTTAGGTAACGCACCGCTAACGTTCGCAGCGTTACTTTTACCGTTACTCGCCTTGTGATTCGCAACGCGTTTTGCCGTGAGAAGCCTGTTTTTAGCGGTCTTCCCGTTGTGCCGCTCGAAATGCGGAAGACTGATCACACCCTCGACCTCGATCATCCAGGCGACCGACTTCATGTGTTCGCAGAAGCCGATAACGCCGACGAGACGATCAAGTAACTTTTTGCTAACGCTCGGAGCGTTACCGTTTTCGGTTTGTTGGTCGAACCATCCCCACACGCGCATCAATTTGCCGACAACAGCGTCGGGGTCGATATCGGCCAAGTCCGCAATCTGGCAAACCTCAGGCTTGTCCAGGGTGGTGAGTTCGAATTTGATCCAGTCGCCGGCCATTACGCGGCCTCCTGCAGAAGTTCAGCGAGGCGGGTTAGGCCTTTCGGGGTGACCATAGGGTCGAAGGCAGCTCGCTCGATTCCGGCTTCAGGATCCGGCTTGAGGGCTGTAACTTTGTGGGTCATGTGACCTGAGGTGATGCGCGGCTGATAGGCAACCCAGCGCTTGCACCCGTGGCGCCGGAAGATCCAGCGGTGCTGCTCCAGCCAAGCGAACAGGCGCGCCGGAGCCATACTGAGCAGCTTGGCTGCGTCAGTGATGCAGATCGCGCCACCGGCTGCAGCGAGCCTGTTGATGGCGGTGACCTTCGGGGCCTGCATTGATATGACAAGTTGAAGCTCGCCGTTCTTGTCTGCGAGATCTGCGGCAAGTCGGAGGGCTTCTGGGAGAGATTGAGGGATCGAGACAGCCTGTCGCGACATGTTTTCAAGCTCGCCTAAACGTGTCACGACACGATGACGAAGTGGGATGCTGTAACCGGTCAACAGGGTTTCAGTCAGGACGCGATCAAGGTGGAATTCAGCGGTGTAGTCACGCCCGTCCTTCACTTCCTGGAGATGGCGCAGATCTGCGCCATCATCCGACAGCGCCTTGCGCATCACGCGGATGTCACGAATAACGTCCTTGTGCTGCTTTCCAGTGAGATTGGCGATCTCACGGCTCGACATGGTGACCGTATTGCTTGGAGCGACGATCGTGTTCATAATGGCCCCTCAGTGTTTTGCGTTTTGAAAGAGCCGGGTTGCAGCCCGGCTTTTTTGTGCCTGCGATTCAGGGGATTACTTTTCCGCAGACGCGACCAATCCCGCCGACTGAGCTACTGCCCTCAGCGTTCAATGTCCCCATGCGTCCTGTTGTGTTGCCGTCCATTTCCCTTCTCCTAATGTTCTTCCTGGTAGGTCTTTTCTACTGGATGAATCAACAGCTATTCAGGTGCACTACCTAGATTTCCCGCCAAATTCGATACTGTCGTCCATGGGCCTTCAGGCTATTTCTCTACGTTCCGAAGGTCTTCCTTGAGTAAATCGAGGTGGTGCTGCATGGCTTCCAATCGCTCCAGCGTGTTTTCGGTGGTAGGCACAGCCCCCGCTATGCCGCAGACTTTTTTGGGTGGGCTTCGGCAGCGCGAAGCACCTTGTGGGCGAGCTCAATAAGGTCAGGCCGCAAACCAGCGATAGTGATCTCGCCGTCAGAGGCGTCTTGAAGACGCTCAGCAAGTTCGGCAGATGCTTTCCGATGACCGCCAGCAAGCTGCCAGAGATGTCCGACGGTGGTCTTCGCTGCTTCGGCTACTAGCTGACGTCGGTCGGCTGTTGCGCTGGCGAGCCAATCTCGCAAGTGGTCATTCATAGGGGTTCTCCTAATACGTAGGAGAAATTTAGCTTAGGGCTAATATCAGAGCAAGGAATATTTAGCTGTGAGCACATTTAGCATTGAGCTAAAGAATGGCATTCTTGCTCGCATGGATATCTACGCGATTCGCAAACGCCAATTGATCAATTTGATCGGCGATCAAAAAAAAGGCGCCTGTGCCGAGCGATGGGGGATGGCGCCTGCGCACTTGAGCCAAATCCTTTCGGAAAAGACCGCCAAGAATTTGGGCGATGACGTAGCTCGTCGGATTGAGGTGGTTGAGAAGCTTCCCAGGGGGTGGTTTGACTCTCTACCGACCGACGATGAGTCGGTCGGGCCTGGTTCGAAAGAGATCATCACAGCGCCGGCCGCAGAATCAAATTCATCGGCCGCAGACCAAGTAAAACGAATGCTTGGAAAAGTGAAGGGGCTTTCGATTGAGGCACGGGATCGAATTGTCGCCGCTGCCGAAGAACCTGACGATGGGTTGCCCAATCAACTCTCGGTGAGCATCGCAAGCCTACGCCCGACCAATGACGAGATCGTCATCCCTCAGTACGACATTCGAGCTGCCATGGGCCATGGCCAGGTTCCACCGGACTATACGGAGGTTGTTCGAAATCTGGTGGTACGCGAGGAAATCCTGCGCGAAAAAGGCATCACATATACGTCCAAGACATCTCTGGGGATGATCAATGGATGGGGCCAGAGCATGGAAGGCACCATTAATGACAAGGATTTGGTCATTGTCGATAAAGGAGTGCGGGATTTCATCGGAGAAGGAATCTACGTTTTGACCTGGCATAACGATCTTTATATCAAGCGGGTCATGCGCCTCGACGAAGAACATTACCGGCTTATCTCTGACAATCCGCACTATGAAAACCAGACAGCCCGGATCGATGACGTAACCATTCACGCGAAGGTGTTGCTGATCTGGAACGCCAGAAAAGCCTAACCGATCTTTATAAGTCAAAGCCCGCTTCTTCAGCGGGCTTTTTTGTGCTCGTCAGAAAGGCGCTGGCTCTTCCACCGCATCGAATTCTTCATGAGCTTCTACGCGCGGATCTTCATCCGCCGGAGCTTCCCACCGCAGCGTAACCGACTCGTCCTCATCGTTGAACGTCATCTCAATACCGTCAACATCGGTGAGCGCATCCATCACCTCATCCCATTCTCTATCCCCATCGGTATCTAGCCGATGAATCGTCGCCCACTTCCGATCCTGCGCTATTGGGTGGTTGATCATGTTTGAGACTCTGAGAGTCAGGCGCTCCACTCCAGACATCGGCTTCGACTCTTGCGGTTTTTTCTTCTGCGGGCTTGCCATCAGCTACTCCTTTATTACTGTATGTATGTACAGCCTTTCAGAATATTAGCTTGATGCTAATCCACGCGTAAAGACCGAGGGTGAATTCCTGCCTGCAACTCCTCCAAAACTGAATTTTTCACCCAAAGCTAAATTATTTAGCTTCCACCTATTGACTGATCTTTAGCTCGTGGCTAAATTTACTTCAACGCCACCGAACAGGCGCCAGAGCAGAAACAGCTCGCCGCTCTTTAACAGTCAGCGCAACAAATACAACAGACCGCATTGCCTCTACCGGCGACCGGCGAGCAGACAGGCCCGAAAGCCTGCCCACGACAGGAACACCCTGGACGGTTGCTCGATGGCGAAACGCCTTAACCGTGTGAATGACCCGGCAAGCAATGCGCCCCGCCCCTCCGGCGGCAATAGGACGGAAAGTTTCACTGATGCACCTGGTTGACCGGGTGCATTGGGAAAACAACCGGGAGTCAAAACGATGGAAACAGAAATCGTAAATGGCACATGGAAGGGTCACCTCGGTCGTGGCCTGGCACCGCGAGAGCTTCAGTTTCTTCTCTGGGTTGCCCTTGGGCTCACCGCAAAGGAAATCGCACGGGAGGTAGGCATCTCGCCGGCCACCGTAGCGAAGCGCCTCACCAACGCAATGTTCAAGCTCGGCGTTACCCGCCGCGCCGCACTGGTGGCCGAAGCGATGCGCCGCCAAATCATTTCCCCGATGTGCTTTGTTCTGGCAGCGCTGATCGCCATGCACGCAATGCTCGATGGCGACTCAATGCGCCGTGATCGTCGAGTCCCTGAGCGCCGAATCGCCCAGGTCCGGACGGTAAAGCGCGCTGAAGCCTACGACCACCACGCATAACCCTGGAGAACTCCATGAAGCACACATTTGCTGTCGATCTGCTCGACAGCTGCGCCACCAACTACGAACGCAACGCCGCCATCCAGGAGAAGGAAGGCCGGTATGAGGACGCGGCCAACAGCCGGAAGGTCGCCTCGGACTACCGGCTGGCAATCGAATCGCTCCAGGCTGAATAAGCATCACTTCTGCCCATTCACTGAGTGGGCAGCGGGATGTAGGCCTACATCAAGCGAAGGGCTCAACAGAGCACAGGTGACATCAAATGAAATAAGGAATCGACAATGACTGTAGATATCAGCAGTTTCATCATCGCCACCCCGCTTCCAATTTCCGACACAAACCCTATCTCCCTGGACTTGATCGGCTGGCGAGCGTTGATCGAATGCCCAAGCGTCATCTCGATGCTTCCCGACGGATCGCTGCAGATGACAGCGCCAACTTTGGGCGCTTCCAGTAAAAGCGTCCATCGGACTCGGTGTGAATGGAAAGAGCCTGGCTATTGGCTGTTTGCCAGTGCCGCAGACCATTGGTGCCGTCAAGAAATGCGGCTGACGAAGGTCAATTCGTTGCAGAAGGTGGTGATCGGCCAAATTCATGTGCAGGGCTCTGAACGCCCACCGGTAAAGGTGTTCTGGAACAAAGGCAAAATCACCATGGGGTTCCGGTCGAGCTACCTGCAAGACGATCCGGTCAACTCGACGGTGTTGGAAAACGTGCCGCTCGGCGCACTCTTCAAGATCAACATTCACGCGAACTCAAGCGGTGCTGTATCGGTATCTGCCAGCTGCAACGGCGCCAAATCCACCTCCGCAATCATGCGCCTCGACAACACCTGGGACACGAAAACTCTCGCCTTCCACGGCGGCGTGTACAACCAGATCGACTACTCCGAATCAACCGATCCTGAGGACGGTTCGATTTGCGTGATCACTGACCTATCCATCACTCACGGGTAAGACCCGGAGCCACGTCAGCCTGCTGATACCTGCTAGATGCGGATGATTCTGCACTGCGCAATGCGGCCCCCTGCATCCGGCGGAACCGGAATCCAATTGCACCTAACCGGAATAGTTTTTCCACTTCACTCCTACAGAGGGTGACCGCCATGAAATAGACCATCACTCGTAATCACTGCATCTGCGAAAGGCCCGAACGTCCACGGGCCTTTCTTTTGCCCGCCTTTATCCGTCAGCACTCTCCCCTGCGCCCAACGGCAACCAGCAGGCGGCCGAGTGCTGACGAATACACGCAACCCACCGAGGAACCAGCCATGCAATCACTCCTGCAGCAGCGCTTCGCCGGTCTTCAGGCCCTGCGCCTTCGCTCAGTTATCGCGACGTCCGAATTCTATTCAATGATCGGCCGGGAGCTGCCCGTGCAACAGATTCGCTACCAGGTCGTCTCCAAGGGCAAGGCATATCACATCATTGAGCTCGCCACTCGTAAGGTGAAGGGCTTCCGCTGGACTTGGAAGGAAGCCGTGAACTTCGCCCAGCAACTGGAAGCGCGCGCCGACGGCATCAAGGTCTCACTTTCAGGGGACCGCAAATGATCGGCGCACCAATGCCCAACCCGCGGGACTCGATCATTGCGAACCTGAACCAGCAGTTGGATCAGTTCTTCGGAGCAGGCCGCACGGTGCAGGAGATTGCTGCCGGCGTAACTGGTGAGAAGGAGGCCATGTTTGGCACCTCTCACAGCAACAAGCTGCGGATCGAGCGCAACAAGCAGGCGCCGCGCCTGAAGGAGCTCGCCGCCACAGGCAAGACGGTGATCCAGGCCGCCAAGGAAATGGGCATGGAAACAAAGCGCGCCAGGCTGATCGCCCGTGAGAACGACATCAAGTTCGCGGGGCCGCCGTGAGACGCATCAGCAACCAGGTGCGCCAGCGCCGACGACAGACATGGCTGGTTCTACCAGCCCACGGAATTGAAGAGGCAGGCCATGGCCAAGAGCAACGCGGATATTCAGCGGGACAAGCGCGCCAAGGAGAAAGCCCTGCTCGACAAGATCGGCGCCGAGAAGCGATCGCTGATTGTGTCGAAGGCATTGGATGATGCCCTTAATGTCTTGGGAGAGCGCCACGGCTTCGAGGAATGGCAGGAGACGGTGTCAACTTTCCTGATCAACCTGGCTTCAGCGTCAGCCGAAGAATCTGCTCGCTTCGTCAATCTGTCGCGACCTAAATTCGTTGCTAACGAAAAGCAGTCGCGACAGCTAAAGCGGTTTGCGAAGACTGGCGTTGAGACTTGAGTGTTTTGCCTAAAGAACATCCGGCTCTACAGGGAGCTGCCCATTGGGTAAGGCAGGGGGCAGGGAAAAGGGATTTTTGGGCCTTTCAATGAATGTCAGTTTCACCCTTTCTGGCATAACATAAGTGCCCGTGAGTATGTACTCTACAATTTCCAAGGCTAACAATAACTGGTCTCTAGAATGCGCTTCGGCTTCGTGAGCTGCTTTGTTTCCGAGCAATCTAATTTTATGCAGTGCAGCAGCGCCCTCTTTGGTTACGAGCGATTTTTTGTGCAGATCATCAATCTGTTGATATAAATTATCCCCTGCGGCCTTAACTTCCTTACATACGGCATCCAAAATAGCCCTGATGCCTATACCTCCGATGATGGACAGGTCATTCTCAACAGCTGTTTTCGCCTCCTGATACAGTTGGGCAATTCTATAAGGGATGAGATTTCGATCTATACCCTTCAATCCAGTCGAACGACCTGGATAAAATTTTACTGTCTCGTAGGGATACCTTCCATCTACGTCGTATTCATAATCTTCAGAGTTTGAAGCAATAGTCCTGAACGAAACTAGCTCGCATCCTACACACTGAATGATCTGACTTGTCTCAGTCCAGTAATAATGATTTCGGGAGTCGCTTTCGTCTGAGCCAGACTCAACGTAGGACGCGATGACCTTGTGATTTGTTTCACGACAACATTGCCTACATTCAATTTTATGTAGCAATTCGTCGGGATTTTCCAACTTGTATTCTTGGCTACGTTCGCCCACTGCCCTACTCCTCTACGGTTTCATGCCGTTTAGCACACAAATACCCCACTTCAACGAATCACGCCAGCCGGCGAGGCAATCGGCTGTCTGGAGCAGTTATGAATCCCTATCTGATCACGGGGCCGGCCCAGATCGGCATCAGTGGTGGCCGCACCAGCGCCCACATGGTCTACAAAATTCTCGAAGCGCATGGCGGCGCCCTACCGGAAGACGTGCACCTGTTCTTCCAGAACACCGGCAAGGAGCGTGAGGAGACGCTGGTCTTCATTGACCAGATCGCCAAGCGATGGAACGTGAACATCGTTTGGATGGAATGGTGCAGAGTGTACGGGCAACCGGACGACGCACCCTGGTACAAGCTGGTGGACTTCGAAACAGCCGGTCGCAACGGCGAGCCATTCACCATGATGCTCGAGTATTACGCTGCGTACCGGAAGGCAGAGAAGAGCCTGCCACCGGTGTTGCCGAACTTCTCGAACAACATGTGCACCGCGTACCTGAAGGTGAAGATCGGCGAGAAGCACATGCGCGCCCTTGGCTACACCGAATGGGATTGTGTCGTCGGCATTCGCTACGACGAGCCGAAACGATATCACCGCATGATGGCCGCCAATGATCGCGGCGGCACCCGCTGGGACAACCGCTGCCCCTCCTATACGGCCGGGGTAACTAAGGAGGATGTCGGTGAGTTCTGGGCCGCTCAGCCGTTCGACCTGGGCATGAATTCGGACTTCGGCAACTGCGACCTGTGCTGGAAGAAGAACGAAGGCAAGCTGATCAAGACCATCATGGAAGACCCGTCGAGGGTGCTCTGGTGGTCCGGAACGGAAGAGCGTTTTGGCCAGGTGTTCCGACAGGATCGGGCTGATTACAAAACAATGGGTTGGTCTGCAGAGCAACGATCCCGACAGACTGACTTCGATTTCGAATATCTCGCCGAAGACATCGACTGCTTCTGTGGGGATTGAACACAGCCCACCCGCAGCAAGCGAATGGGCTGTGGCTTGTTCAGAATCAATTATCCGATACGAGCTTCTTTACTTCATCTTTCGGGTATACGGCCTGAACAGTGTTATCCGGTCCGTGAACCACGTACTGATCACCTTGCTCCACGACTTTAACGGCCTTGTCGTAGATGTGGGTGTTGCCTTCGGTATCTTCAATCGCTACAGCCATTTTACTTCTCCTCAGCTGGCTCCATGCCAGCGCCGAGCATTCATACCCCAATTTTACAAATCACGCCAGCCGGCGAGGATCCCTCATGTCCGCACAACAGAAATTGCCCCAGTTCATCAACCGTCAGCCAAGCATGGGCCTGCCATTCGAAAAGGAACTGGTGGTGGACCTGTTCGCCGGTGGCGGCGGTGCCAGCACCGGGATAGCCAGGGCATACCGGGAGCCGGATGTCGCGGTAAACCACAACCCTATCGCCCTGGCTGTTCACCGCGCCAACCACCCGCAGACGGCGCACTATGTCGCTGACGTATTCGAGGTGGATCCGGTCCATGCCACCGGCGGCCAGCCGGTTGGCATTCTCTGGGCCTCGCCGGATTGCCGGCATCACAGCAAGGCCAAGGGCGGTGCACCGCGAGACCGCGGTGTTCGTGGGCTTGCCTGGGTAGTGGTTCGCTGGGCGCATGCCACCCGGCCGCGCCTGATGTTCCTGGAGAACGTCGAAGAGTTCTGCGACTGGGGCCCGATCGACGAAGACGGCCAACCGATCAAGGCCGAGCGTGGCCGGACCTTCAAGGCATTCATCGCCGCGCTCAGCACCGGGCTCGCCGCCGATCACCCGGACATGCCAGAGATCCTGCAATCAATCGGCGAATACGTGCCTGCGGAAAGCCTGGTGCGCGGCCTTGGTTACAACGTCGAATGGCGCGAGCGCATCGCGGCCAACGCTGGCACCCCGACCATCCGTAAGCGCCTGTATCTGGTGGCCCGCAGCGACGGCAAGCCGATAGTCTGGCCAGCGCCGAGGCGCCACAAATTGCCAACGGCGAAGCAGCAGCCTTGGCGCACCGCCGCTGAATGCATCGACTGGAGCAACCTGGGCCGTACGATCTTTCGTGACAAGCCGATGGCCGTGAACACTATGCGGCGTGTGGCCAAGGGCTGCTGGCGGCACGTGCTGACCAGCGCGAAGCCGTTCATTGTCCCAATGCGCGGCACATCTGAAGCGCACACCAGCACCCACGGCGTCGACGAAGCACTGTCGACCATCAGCGCCGGCGGCACGCATCACGCACTGGTGCAGCCGGTAGCGGCACCGTTCCTCACCGAGTGCGCCAACGGTTCAGCGCAGCGCAACTTCAACGTACAGGAGCCGTTGCGAACTCAAGTGGCGCAGGTAAAGGGTGGTCACTTCGCGATGGCGGCGGCGAACATGGTGACATTGCGAAAGGGCTCGATCGGCGCCGACGTCGCCGGCCCGCTTGGCGTGGTTGCCACCAGCACCGGACATCACGCGGTTTCGGCTGCATTCTTCGAGCAAGCAAACGGCGGGTTCTACGATGGCGACGGCCGCGCCGCCGACGCGCCGCTTTCCACTATTTGCCAATCCGGCGCTAATCAGCGCCTGGCCAACGCATACCTGGTGAAGTATTACGGCAACGAGAAGGACGGCATATCGCTCACCGAGCCGATGCACACTCTGCCAACAAAGGACAGGGTGGCACTGGTCGAGGTGGTGCAGGTACCGGACACGCTAACGCCAGAACAGTTGGAAGGTGCCCGCCGTTGCGCCGCCTTCATGCATGAGCATCTGCCGGAGCACTTCAAAGAACCGGCAGAAATGGTAATGGTCGGCGGTTATGTGCTGGTCGACATCACCCTGCGCATGCTGCAGCCGCCTGAGCTGAAGGCAGCCCAGGGCTTCGACAAAGGCTACATCATCGATCGCGGGTTGTTCGTCGACCCGGTCACCGGTGCCGAAGAATGGCGCGAAATAAACAAGACGGACCAGGTCCGTTTGATCGGCAACAGTGTGTGCCCGGATGAGGCCGAGGCCTTGGTAAGCGCCAACGCTTCCGACATCATTGAGCTCTACCAGAGGCTCGCGGCCTGACTCACGCAAACCACAACTGCCAGGGCATCGTATTGAGCCATTCGATGAATCGTCCAAAAAGGGTCACTACTTGGTCGACCAGGAGTTGTAACAGCAGCTCTTCGAGAAGTCGAAACATCAGCGTTTAAAGCCTATCAACGAGCCGGCATATCCGGCGACCGCTGATGTTACTGCGTCCAAAAAAATCAAAAGGCGATTTACGTAATTAGTTGTGGCAGCAGCTCCCTTTCCCATCTCCCCACCGCCCGGGCATGACCCGGCATAGGACGCCCCATGCCCACAGAAAACAAGCCAGCCGAGCCCAGCTTTGACCTGAATACTTCAGAAGGCGGCCGCGGATTCATCGCCAATCTGTTTGTGACAGTGCTAAGGCGGCACGACTTCACGACCTACATCAAAGAGCGATTGGCCGCCGACTTCGCTTGCACGCTTTCCAAATTCATTGCCTGTGCCCAAGCCCGCGAGGCGGAGCTTCAGCTGCGCATGAACGCAGCGGATCAGCGGATTGATGAGCTGGAGCGTGCGCTGGGCGGCATGCTCTTCGCGTTCGATGACGGTATAGGCCGGGAGTGGTCTGCCGATCTGCTGGACTTTGCGCGCAAACAGGCGACGGCCGTTGAGTTCAATCCGGAGGCGGGCGAACGCTATCACGGCATTCCTGGAACATCCTTCCAGCGACTTAACATGCTGGCCAACCAAGGCGAATGACCATGACCCACAAATGCTACCGGCGCGACCCGGACGTAAAAGCCGTCACCGACATTGTGACGGACGAGCAGATGCAGAACTCATTCCTCGGCACCAACTTCGGTCACGACGACTTCCGCGGCCTGCTGGCCCAAGGCTGCATCAAGGCGCTGGCCGGCTGGCACCAGGGTCATACGCTGACGACCATTCTGGATGAGCTTCGCCTGATCAGCTGGAACAAACAGACCAGCAAAATCAAGGTCACCGCCAAAGGCCGCCACTACATTTGGCTCGCGTTCAAAGGACGCCCGGGCGTTTGAATCTCGATAGGACTAAATCTGTACTCCATCCCAATTTGCAGTAACTCCCTCCCCCTTCAAAGTCAGCCGCTATAGCGGGGGGCAGAATGAGCAGCTCAGATAGCAGGCGGGGGATTAGCGGCATCGGCTACGAGTGGGACATTCATAAAGGCGTCCCAGCACTGATAGGCGTCGTGCTGCCTCTTGGTGGCAATTTCCCATTCAGGTCCCGAAACACACTTGGATGACACAAGCATCATCATTCCCATGGTTGCGGCGTCGAGTTCTAACAAAAGTTCGTGTGATTTCATCCTGAAGTCGTCGATAGATGCCATGTCCGTGCCCTGGGCGGAACACACCGCCATCGAATAACAGTTGTCACTCAAGCGGTTGAGTGCGACGTGGGGGAGATAGTTCATGCCCATTCAACCGTAGCTACCACCCCCCTCTTTCCCTTAAAAGTCAGCCGCTATAGCGGCAAGGACGAAGTCATGCCCGAAGAAATCAAATTGATCCAGCCAGCACCGGTCGCGCGCGATGAAATGGGTTCGTTTCAGCACCCAGGTATGCCCGACTTCGACGAGGGCGACGGTGACAAGTGCAAAGCATGGATTGCCGAACAGCGCCTGATGGTGGCGATGGTAAGCCTTGAGTATGCCGACGAAGCCGTTGCCGATCGCTACTTCGAATCCGGCGACCCTGACTACAGCTACTGGGACCCAGACAAGCCAGAGGGCGAAGGCTGGTTCTGCCTGGCGATCCACGACACCGACGATGGCCCGGTCTGCTGGTGGGCACGCCGCGAGGTGACACCATGATCCTGCTCGCAGCGCCAGCCCTCGCATGGTTCGCCTACGTGTACTGCTACAACGGGCCGCGGTGATGGAGGGGGTCCACCCCGCCAGCTACCTTCAGGGGAGAAAGCGTGTGCGCAACTGGCGAGGTGAACCAATAAACCTTAGATCACCCTCCCGGCCTGCCTAACACCCCTCGTCTGATTCCCATCTCCACCTTCAGCCGCCATGCGCGGCATGGAGCACTTATGTCTGCAGAACTGTCGCAGGTGCCTTCCCGGCCCCGACGCGAAAGCATCCTCCCCCGCTTCATCCGAGCCGGCGCCGCGCCCATCTACCTTGGCATGTGCCGCGCCGAATTCGACAAAACCGTGCGCCCATATGTCAGCGAGTTCCCGATCGGTGAGCGCGGTGTCGGCTTCGACCGGCAGGAGCTCGATGACTGGGCGACGGCGTATGTCGAGGCCAAAGCGATTGATAAAAAACGCGCCCCGGAGCAACAATTGCCCCGCAGCGAGCGCCTGAAAGGAGATAAATCATGGCGCGAAAATCGATCACAGGCCTCTCCGAGCGGAAAGGCATCTGGCATATCGACAAGAAAATCAACGGAGAACGACTTTACGAAAGCACTGGAACTGGTGACCGGGAAGAAGCTGAACGCTACCTGATCTTCAGGCTGGAGCAGATCCGCCAGCAAAAGGTGTACGGCGTAAAGAAGGTCAGGATCTGGCGGGAGGCGGCGACCCGCTTCCTGCTGGAATTCAAGGACCAGCCTTCAATCAAGTTATCGGCACACCACCTTTCTCAACTGGACCCGTTCATTGGCGACATACCGCTCACCCACATTGATGATGAAGCCCTGGCGCCGTTCATCAAAGACAGGTTGGCGACCAAGAAGTTGGCGGATGGCAAGGTAAAGAAGGGTGTGAGCAACAGAACGGTGAACATCTCGATCGAGCGTGTGGTTCGGGTTTTGTCGTTGTGTGCCAGGAAGTGGCGAGACGATGAGCGAAGGCCGTGGCTGGATAGCGTGCCAATGCTCACGAAGCTGGAAGAGAAAAAATCGAGCCGCAAGCCCTACCCGATGTCATGGCAGGAGCAGTCGATTCTATTTGCGGAGTTGCCAGCCCACCTGCAAACCATGGCGTTGTTCAAGGTGAACACCGGCACGCGGGAGCAGGAAGTCTGCAAGCTGCGATGGGATTGGGAGATTGCGGTACCGGAGCTCGGGACCAGCGTATTCCTGATCCCGGCTGATTTCGGTGGCAGACACGAACGGTCCGGGGTGAAAAACGGTGATGAGCGACTGGTCGTGCTCAACAGCGTAGCCAGGTCAATCATCGAGCAGCAGCGTGGCCTGAGCAAGGAGTGGGTTTTCCCTTACAACGGTACTGCGATGCACCGGATGAACGACTCGGCCTGGAAGAAGGCGCGGGTAAGAGCGGCGAAACTCTGGCAGGAGGAAAACCTTCGCCCCGCTCACCCAGGTTATGCATCCATTAGGATTCACGACCTCAAACACACATTTGGCCGTCGGCTACGCGCAGCAGGCGTCACCGAGGAAGACCGAAAGGCACTTCTAGGCCACAAGAACGGCAGCATCACCAGTCACTACTCAGGCGCTGAACTCGAGCATCTGGTTGAAGCTGCAAACATGGTATCAGCAACCGATTCGCGTGGACCGGTCCTGACAATCTTGAAGAGGAAACAGGCGTGAGAAATCGGGAAGTCACGCAAAAGTCACGCACATGAAAAAGCCCAACTCGCGAAAGTTGGGCTAAGTCATTGAAAAATATGGTCGGGACGGAGTGATTCGAACACTCGACCCCTAGCACCCCATGCTAGTGCGCTACCGGACTGCGCTACGCCCCGACTAGGCGTGTTACCTGTTCCTCATCTCGAGGAACGCTCAAGAATATATCGCAAGCTTTTGAAAACTGGAAGTATTTAAAAGCATAAATTTATTTCTTGAGCACAACCAGCACGTCTTCGAGCTCGGCAATCATCTGCCGGATCATCTGTTTGTACTGGGTGGTGTCATCTTTGGCTTCATCGCCGGACAGGCGCAAGCGTGCCCCGCCGATGGTGAAACCCTGATCGTACAGCAGCGCGCGGATCTGCCGGATCATCAGCACGTCCTGGCGCTGATAATACCGGCGGTTTCCGCGGCGTTTGACGGGGTTGAGTTGAGGAAACTCCTGCTCCCAGTAGCGCAGCACGTGTGGTTTTACCGCACACAGCTCGCTGACTTCACCAATGGTGAAGTAGCGTTTGCCTGGGATGACGGGAAGTTCGTCGTTATGACTTGGTTCCAGCATAAGCCTCAACTCGGGCCTTCAACTTCTGCCCTGGACGAAAGGTGACCACACGGCGAGCCGTGATCGGGATTTCTTCCCCCGTTTTCGGGTTGCGGCCAGGCCGCTGGCGTTTGTCCCGAAGGTCGAAATTGCCGAAACCGGACAATTTGACCTGCTCGTTGTCTTCAAGAGCGTGCCTGATTTCCTCGAAAAACAGCTCTACCAATTCCTTGGCTTCCCGCTTGTTCAGGCCCAGCTCTTCATACAGACGTTCCGCCATCTCAGCTTTCGTCAAAGCCCCCATACGTCACTTCCTTAACGTGGCGTCCAACCTTTGTTCGAGCGAGGTGAGGATGTTTTGCGTCGTAGAATTCACCTCATCGTCATTAAGAGTGCGCGATGGATGCTGCCAGGTCAAGCCAACTGCGAGGCTTTTTCTATCAGGATCAATGCCTTTACCCTGATACACGTCAAATAGCCTGAGGTCTGTCAGCCATTCGCCTGCATTTTCACGGATTACGTCGAGTACTGCCGCGGCAGCGACGTCTTTGTGCGCAATCAGTGCAAGGTCACGACGCACTTCAGGAAAGCGCGACAACTCTTGGAATTTAGGCATTTTGCCCGAGGCCACTTCCGCCAGGACCAGCTCGAAAACGAAGACTGGACGATCCAGGCCCAAGGTTTTCGACAGCTCTGGATGGATGGCGCCAACAAAACCGACCAGGCGACCTTCGCGCTCGATGCGCGCGGTTTGACCCGGGTGCAGCGCAGGGTGTTTGCCCGGCACGAAACTGAAGGCATCCAGAGCACCGGCAAAGCCCAACACCGCTTCCACGTCAGCCTTGACGTCGAAGAAGTCGACCGTATCGCGACCCTGCGCCCAACCTTCCGGCAGACGGCTGCCGCACACGACGCCGGCGAGCATCGGCTCTTGCTTGAGCCCTTCGAGCTGACCGACGAAACGCAGGCCGCTTTCGAACAGACGAACGCGATCCTGCTGGCGGTTCAGGTTGTGCGACAGCGCCTTGACCAGGCCGGGCCACAAGGACGAGCGCATGGCGGCCATGTCGTTCGAGATCGGGTTGGCCAGCAGCAGCGGCTCGACACCTGGATTGAACAGCTCGAACTGTTTCGGATCGATGAAGCTGTAGGTAATCGCTTCCTGGTAACCACGGGCGACCAGCAGACGGCGCAGTTCAGGCAGGTCACTACGGGCTTCGGCCTTAGCTTGCGGTGCCAGGCGCGCTTGCGGGTAACGAACCGGCAGGCGGTTGTAGCCGTACAGGCGAGCCAGTTCTTCGATCAGGTCGACTTCCAGGCTGATATCGAAACGATGGCTTGGCACTTCTACGCGCCACTGCCCTGCCCCATCGGCAGTAACGGTCAGGCCCAAGGCGTTGAGCAGACGCTCGACTTCGGCCGCATCCATTTCCATGCCCAGCATCTGGGTGATGCGCTGGGCACGCAGGGTGACCGGGGCAATCTTCGGCAGGTGCTGTTCGCTGACGGTCTCGATGATCGGGCCGGCTTCGCCACCGGTGATTTCCAGCAGCAGGCCAGTGGCGCGCTCCATGGCTTCACGGGCCAGTTGCCAGTCCACACCGCGCTCGTAGCGGTGCGATGCGTCGGTGTGCAGGCCATAGGAACGGGCCTTGCCAGCGACAGCGATCTGATCGAAGAACGCGCTTTCCAGGAAGATATCGCGAGTGGTCGCGGTGTTCACGCCACTGTGCTCGCCGCCCATGACGCCGGCGATTGCCAGGGCACGGGTATGGTCGGCGATCACCAGCGTATCGCTACGCAGGCTGACTTCCTGGCCGTCGAGCAGAACCAGTTTCTCGCCTTCCTCGGCCATGCGCACGCGGATGCCGCCATTGATTTCGGCGAGATCGAAGGCGTGCAGCGGTTGACCCAGCTCCAGCATCACGTAGTTGGTGATATCGACGGCGGCGTCGATGCTGCGCACGTCGGCACGGCGCAGGCGCTCGACCATCCACAGCGGAGTTGCCTTGGACAGGTCGACGTTACGGATCACGCGACCCAGGTAACGCGGGCAGGCGGCAGGGGCCAGCACTTCCACCGAACGCACTTCATCGTGCACAGCCGCGACAGTGGCGACTACCGGACGAGTGACCGGCGTGGCATACAGCGCGCCGACTTCGCGGGCCAGGCCGGCCAGGGACAGGCAGTCACCACGGTTCGGCGTCAGGTCGACTTCGATGCTGGCGTCGTCCAGGCCCAGGTACTCACGAATGTCCTGGCCTACCGGCGCATCGGCCGGCAGTTCCATCAGGCCGTCGTTGCCCTCGCCCACTTGCAGCTCGGCTTGGGAGCACAGCATGCCGTTGGATTCGACGCCACGCAGCTTGGCTTTCTTGATCTTGAAGTCGCCTGGCAGTTCGGCACCGAGGGTGGCGAACGGGATCTTCAGGCCCGGGCGCACGTTTGGCGCGCCGCAAACCACCTGGAAGGTCTCCGAGCCATTGCTGACCTGACAAACGCGCAGCTTGTCGGCGTCCGGGTGCTGCTCGGTGCTCAGCACCTCGCCAACGATCACACCGGTGAATTCGCCGGCGGCCGGCGTCACGCTATCGACTTCAAGACCGGCCATCGACAGACGGGCAACCAGCTCGTCGCGACTTACCTGCGGGCTTACCCAGCCACGCAGCCATTGTTCACTGAATTTCATCCTGCTCTCCTAAGAATTCGTTACGACTAGCGAAATTGCGCGAGGAACCGCAAGTCGTTGTCGAAGAACAGACGCAAGTCGTTCACGCCGTAACGCAGCATGGCCAGACGCTCGACGCCCATGCCGAAGGCGAAGCCCGAAAACTCTTCCGGGTCGATCCCGGACATGCGCAGCACGTTCGGGTGAACCATGCCGCAGCCCATCACTTCCAGCCAGCCGGTCTGCTTGCAGACGCGGCAGCCTTTGCCGCTGCACATCACGCATTCCATGTCGACTTCGGCCGACGGCTCGGTGAACGGGAAGTAGGAAGGACGGAAACGCACGGCCAGTTCTTTCTCGAAGAACACCCGCAGGAATTCTTCGATGGTGCCTTTGAGGTCGGCGAAATTGATGTCGCGATCGACCAGCAGGCCTTCGACCTGGTGGAACATCGGCGAGTGGGTGATATCCGAGTCGCTACGGTACACACGGCCTGGGCAGACGATGCGGATCGGTGGCTGTTTCGACTCCATGGTGCGGACCTGTACCGGGGAGGTATGGGTGCGCAGCAACATGTTGGCATTGAAATAGAAGGTGTCATGCATCGACCGGGCCGGGTGATGGCCAGGGATGTTGAGCGCTTCGAAGTTGTGGTAGTCGTCTTCGACCTCAGGGCCCTCGGCAATGCCGTAGCCGATATGGGTGAAGAACTGTTCGATACGTTCCAGAGTGCGAGTAACCGGATGCAGACCACCCGAGGCCTGGCCACGGCCAGGCAGGGTCACGTCAATGGACTCGGCAGACAGTTTGGCGGCCATGTCGGCCTCTTCAAACAGTGCCTTGCGGGCATTGAGGACCTCTGTGACACGCTCCTTGGCAACGTTGATCAGGGCGCCGACTTGCGGACGCTCTTCTGCCGGCAAATTCCCCAGGGTCTTCATCACCTGAGTCAACTCGCCCTTCTTGCCAAGGTAGTGAACCCGGATTTGCTCCAGGGCATTGATATCTTCAGCGCTTTGCACAGCCTCTAGTGCTTGAGAGACGAGCGCATCCAGGTTTTCCATGTACAGACTCCAGATACAAAATAGGGGAAGAGCTTGAAGGCTCTTCCCCTATTTATGACGTTTAACACCTGACCCCACAGAGGTGAGGCCCGGTGACTGTCGGGGGTACTTAAGCCAAGGTGGCTTTAGCTTTCTCGACAATCGCAGCAAACGCCGCTTTTTCGTTCACTGCCAGATCAGCCAGAACCTTACGGTCGATCTCGATGGACGCTTTTTTCAGGCCGGCGATGAAACGGCTGTAGGACAGACCGTTGATACGAGCACCAGCGTTGATACGAGCGATCCACAGAGCGCGGAACTGACGTTTTTTCTGACGACGGTCACGGTAGGCGTATTGGCCTGCCTTGATTACCGCTTGCTTGGCAACACGGAATACGCGGGAGCGTGCGCCGTAGTAGCCTTTAGCAAGTTTCAGAATTTTTTTGTGACGCTTACGGGCAATGACGCCACGCTTTACACGAGCCATGAGTTACTTCCTCTATTCTTGACTAAAATTAACGAAGGCGCAGCATGCGCTCGACTTTTGCCACGTCAGACGGATGCAGCAAGCTGCTACCGCGCAGTTGACGCTTACGCTTGGTCGACATTTTGGTCAGGATGTGGCTCTTGAAAGCGTGCTTGTGCTTGATACCGTTAGCAGTTTTCAGAAACCGCTTAGCAGCACCACTTTTGGTCTTCATTTTTGGCATGTTCGGATACTCCGCATTCAGTTGATAAACATAATCAGAAGGCCTGCCGTGCCCTGTTGATTACTTCTTCTTTTTCGGGGCGATGACCATGATCAGCTGGCGTCCTTCCATCTTAGGATGCTGTTCGACCGAACCGTACTCCAGCAAGTCACCTTCAACTCGCTTGAGCAGTTCCATCCCCAGCTCCTGGTGGGCCATCTCACGGCCGCGGAATCGCAAGGATACCTTGGCCCTGTCCCCATCACTCAGGAAACGTACCAGGTTGCGCAGTTTTACCTGGTAATCCCCTTCCTCCGTCCCTGGACGAAACTTGATTTCTTTAACCTGGATCTGCTTCTGGTTTTTCTTGGCCGCAGCAATCTGCTTCTTCTTCTCGAAGATCGATTTGCCGTAGTCCATCAGTTTGCAAACAGGTGGTACTGCATCGGCGGAAATCTCCACCAGATCCAGCTTGGCCTCTTCAGCCTTAAGAAGCGCGTCTTCAATTGACACAATCCCGAGCTGTTCACCTTCAGCCCCAATTAACCGAACCTCGCGTGCCGAGATATTCTCGTTGATCGGGGCTTTCGGTGCAGTTCGTTTATCTTGTCTCATTTCACGCTTAATAATAATTACTCCGAATCTTGGCGACCACGCCGGGAAACCGCTTGCGCGAGGAACTCAGCGAACTGGGCGACGGGCATAGAGCCCAGGTCAGCACCTTCACGAGTACGCACAGCGACAGTCTGCATCTCGACTTCCCGATCTCCGATAACCAAGAGATAGGGAACCTTGAGCAAGGTATGCTCGCGGATTTTAAAGCCGATCTTTTCATTTCTCAAGTCAGACTTGGCACGAAACCCGCTTTCGTTGAGAGTTTTTTCCACTTCAGCAGCAAAATCTGCCTGCTTATCAGTGATATTCATGATCACTGCCTGGGTCGGAGCCAGCCACGCAGGGAATGCACCCTCGTAGTGCTCGATCAGGATTCCAACGAAACGTTCGAAGGAGCCCAGGATCGCCCGATGCAACATCACCGGATGCTTGCGGCTGTTGTCTTCGGAGACGAATTCGGCACCCAGACGCACAGGCAGGTTAAAATCGAGCTGCAGAGTACCACACTGCCAGACACGGCCAAGGCAATCTTTTAGCGAGAATTCGATCTTCGGACCGTAGAACGCTCCCTCACCCGGCTGCAGATCATACGGCAGGCCAGCACTATCAAGGGCTGCAGCCAAGGCCGCTTCGGCGCGATCCCACAGCTCGTCGGAACCCACGCGTTTTTCCGGACGAGTGGACAGCTTCATCTCGACATCTTTAAAGCCGAAATCGGCGTAGACGTCCATGGTCAGCTTGATGAACGCAGCGGATTCAGCCTGCATCTGCTCTTCGGTGCAGAAGATGTGGGCGTCGTCCTGGGTGAATGCGCGCACACGCATGATGCCGTGCAGCGCACCCGATGGCTCGTTACGGTGGCAGGCACCGAACTCGGCCAGGCGCATCGGCAGCTCGCGGTAGCTTTTCAGGCCCTGGTTGAACACTTGCACGTGGCAAGGGCAGTTCATTGGCTTGATGGCGTAGTCGCGGTTTTCCGACTGGGTGGTGAACATGTTGTCGGCGTAGTTGGCCCAGTGCCCGGATTTCTCCCACAGGCTGCGGTCAACGACCTGGGGCGTCTTGATCTCCAGGTAGCCGTTGTCGCGCTGCACCTTGCGCATGTACTGCTCGAGCACCTGGTACAGGGTCCAGCCGTTCGGGTGCCAGAACACCATGCCCGGCGACTCTTCCTGGGTGTGGAACAGGCCCAGGCGCTTGCCGATCTTGCGGTGATCGCGCTTTTCAGCTTCTTCGATGCGCTGGATGTAGGCTGCCAGCTGCTTCTTGTCGGCCCACGCGGTGCCGTAGACGCGCTGCAATTGCTCGTTCTTGGCATCGCCACGCCAGTAGGCGCCGGACAGCTTGGTCAGCTTGAACGATTTCAGGAAACGCGTGTTCGGCACGTGCGGACCGCGGCACATGTCGACGTATTCTTCGTGATAGTACAGGCCCATGGCCTGCTCGTTCGGCATGTCCTCGACCAGGCGCAGCTTGTAGTCCTCGCCGCGGGCCTTGAACACTTCGATCACTTCGGCGCGCGGAGTGACTTTCTTGATCACGTCGTAATCTTTTTCGATCAGCTGCTGCATGCGCTGTTCGATGGCGGCCAGGTCGTCCGGGGTGAAAGGACGCTCGAAGGCGATGTCGTAATAGAAGCCTTCGTCGATGACCGGACCAACGACCATCTTGGCCGTCGGGTACAGTTGCTTGACCGCATGACCGACCAGGTGGGCGCAAGAGTGGCGAATGATCTCCAGCCCCTCTTCATCCTTTGGCGTGATGATTTGCAGCGTGGCGTCGCTGCTGATGATGTCGCTGGCGTCGACCAGCTTGCCATCGACCTTGCCCGCTACCGTGGCCTTGGCCAGGCCGGCACCAATGGATGCGGCGACCTCGGCTACGGAAACCGGGTGATCGAATGAACGTTGACTGCCGTCGGGAAGAGTAATAGTTGGCATGGCGCCTCCTCTCCTAGTGGTGACCCCTACCAAAGGTCACGTGGGTTGGGATGAGCCAGTACAAGATCCGATCCAGGCCATTCAATGACGAACGCCTGCCTTACAGCGGCAGGAGCCTTGCGGCCAACCGGAAAATCGAATCAGAGTGACTGGGATTCAAATCAGGGTTATTCGGACATCTGCCGCGGCCGGGACTGAAGGTCGACCGGCGCCTGCGAACGCCCGAGCGAGGCATGCTAGCACAGATGAACGGTCATGGCGGCGTCGAGGCCTTGCGTCGAGGCGAAACTGCGGTTTTTGTGCCAGAGTGCTGAACTTGAACCGCGTTTTACCCCTCAGATAACAAGACATTCCCCCATAAGGAGCATCCCGGCATGCGTCTAAATCGCTTATTCGCTGTAGTCGCACCCATCGTCCTGCTGCTTCCGCTGGCCGCCCACGCCGACTGGCCGAAGGGTGAGCGCGAGAAGTACATGGCCCAGTGCACCCAGGCCGCCACGCCACAGATCGGCGCCGCAGCGGCAAAATCCCACTGCGCCTGCGGCGCCGACGCTATCAAGTCGTACCCGGCCAAAGACCTGCAGGCACTGATGGACAACCAGGCCAGCGACACTCTGAAACAAGAGGCCTTGGGCAAGATAGCCAAGTGCAAGGCCGCCCCTGCGGCGAAAAAATAAGCCTGAAAACGTGCTGTAAAAGCGTTTTCAGCCGGTGAAAACCCTCGGGAAAACGCTTTTTCCTACAAATTGTGCAGGTTTTACAGGTTTTTTTCTTACCTTTACTTTGGGCTAAAAGCCTTTAAATACGGGGCTTTCAGCCCAATCAGCGAACAAAGAATGTGCGACTGCAGGGCAAACAACCGCTGCGGGGGGCTCCCAAAGCGAACATTTCGACTATGATACTCGGGTGTGCCCAGTTGGCCTGAGCAGCACAGTACTACTGAAAATATATGTTTCTTGGAGATACACCATGTCTAATCGCCAAACCGGCACCGTTAAATGGTTCAACGATGAAAAAGGCTTCGGCTTCATCACTCCTCAAGGTGGCGGTGACGACCTGTTCGTACACTTCAAAGCTATCGAAAGCGACGGTTTCAAAAGCCTGAAAGAAGGCCAGACTGTTTCCTTCGTGGCTGAGAAAGGCCAAAAGGGTATGCAAGCTGCTCAAGTTCGCCCAGAGTAATTTCCAGGCGCACTAAAAAAACCCCGTCCATGTGACGGGGTTTTTTGTGGGCGCTATAAAGCTTGTTCGATCAGCCGCAGTTGACGCGGGTGACGACCCGATTGGCATCGGTGTTGAGATTCAGGCGGTCAGAACGATACTCCAGCGTCACCATGTCGTTTGGCTGCAGGAATCGCGCGTTCTGCGCGCCTGCACGGGTGCGCGCCTGCTCGAGCAGCTGGGGCGACGCTTGCTTGCCGATGGCGAATTCGGCCGCCTTGGCCTCGCAACGGCTATGACCGGACTCAGTGGTAGTGGCCGGGTCAGTCGGCTCGGTGGTTCCCGTGCTGCAACCGGCCAGCATGGCAGCAGCCAGCACAGTACCCAATGACGCGAGCTTCCAAGGCATGACGCCTCCTTATTCGATGATTTAGCTGAATTCTTGCGACCGCCATTTCGGCGTTTGGTTTCACGGGGAGCCAGGCACCCCCGTCCTTCACAACGGACAAACGGCAAGTTTGCCTGAGCAACGCCCTGCCCTTCATCATTCAATCGTGACTGAATATGAACGGCATTCAATAAACGTCAATGTAGTCAAAGGCCGGTTTTGGCCAGTTATCCTTCAACGCATTGTAGATTTGCATGACCCAGACTTCGTCACTGGCCGCCACCCGTCCGACATAGCCAGACCCTTTCGCCCAGGTTTCCAGGCGAAACAGCAAGCCGTCGATATCGCTGCCACCCACGACACCCGAAGAAATATAGGCGATGCCGCCCTTGGTCACGCGCAATTGCGTGTGCTCATCGTCGCTGGCTGCTGCCAACATTTGGCGCACCGCTTCAAGAGTCAAGCCATCGGGAGTGTTCAAATCGATCTGCACAGCACAATCCTGGAATAGCCATCAAAGACCAAGTGTCGCATAGCCCTGCGCACATGCCTAAGTCGCAGTGCCAAAAGCATCGCAAAGTGATTAACTCGGCACTCACCATTCTCCCTGACTCCCGAGCCCTGTCCATGACCACCGTGAGCATCGAAGCCGACATCAAGATCAAATGGCCAGACGGCCATATTTCCTACAGCCCCGGTAGCCCGGAAGAGCTGGCCATCATTGGCATCGACCTGCTGGTCAAGGATCTGGGCACCGAAGCGGCACGCTCTTTTATCGACCAGATCTTCGAAAAACACTCGCGCACCGGGCATTCGCAGTGAGAGAAAGCCTCTGGGCGTGAAGGCAGCCTGGTACTCGCTTCCCTGTAAGAGCGAGCATGCTCGCCCCTACAGGCGCGCCAGGCGCTCGATCAACAAATCGAAGAAGCCTTGGGCGTCACCGCTGTCAACCCAGAAGGCGTTCTTCGGCGCGTTGAGACTGTCATACCAGTCGACGATGGTCTGGCCAAACGTCGGACCTTCGCGGCTGTCGGCCACCACGTTGACCGAACGGCCACTGAACAGCGCCGGCTTGAGCAGGTAGGCGATAACCGTGGCGTCATGCACCGGGCCACCGGGAATGCCATAGCGCTCCATGTCACCACCAATACACGCTTGCAGGATATCGCCCACCAGCTTGCCGGCCTTGTTGTTCAACGCCGCTATCTGCTCGAGGCGCGCGTCACTGGTAAGAATCTTGTGGGTCACGTCCAGCGGCAGGTAGACCAGGTCTGCGCCACTCTTGAGGACCACCTCGGCCGCGTGTGGATCGGCGAACAGGTTGAATTCGGCCACCGGCGAGATGTTACCGCCGTTGAAATGCGCACCGCCCATGACCACCACCTGCTTGATGCCCTGGACAATCTGCGGCTCGCGCAGCAGCGCCAGGGCGAGGTTGGTCTGCGGCCCCAGCATGGCGATGGTCATGCTATGGGGCGTGGCGGCCAGTAACGTGTCGATGAGGAAGTCGATCGCACTACCCTCGGCCAGCCCCCTCTTCGGCTCATGGACCACAACACCCGGCAAACCTTCCTCGCCGTGGACGTGCTCGGCATAGACAGGCTTGCGCACCAGCGGCTTCGATGCCCCGGCATACACCGGCACGTGTTCACACCCGGCCCACTCGAGGGCGAGCCGTGCATTGCGCGAGGTTTTGTCCAGGCGTACGTTGCCGGCGACGGTGGTCAATGCGCGCACGTTCAGTTCTTGCGGCGACGCCAGGGCAAACAGCAAGGCAATCACGTCGTCGGCACCGGGATCGGTATCGATAATCAAGTCGATCGGTTGTGCCGACTGGGCGCCGGTGGTGTTACTCATCAGAACGTTACCCCGGCCACCAGCACGATATTGCAATAAGGCTGGCATTCGCCGGTGCGCACAATCGCCCGCGCCTGTTGACTGAGAGCCTTGAATCGCTCATGGCTGAGCAGTTCGCGCCGCCCCAATGCACCTTCGACCTCCAGCGCGTCCAGGGTCGCCAGTACCGACGGCCGTTTCTCGAGGATTTCTTGCGCCAGCACATGGCTTTCGACCTGCATTTCGCTGAGCACGACTTTCAGGGTAGTGACGAAATCCGGAACGCCCTGGGTCAAGGCCAGGTCGATCAGTTCGACGCCTGGCGGTACGGGCAGACCCGCATCGCCGATCACCACCTTGTCGCCATGGCCCAGGGAAGCGATAAGCCGCGACAGCGCGACATTGAGTAGAGGAGTCTTTTTCATGGTGTTTTAAACGCCTGCACATCGGCCAGGGTGGGAATCGAGGGTTGCGCGCCAGCCCGGGTGACCGACAATGCGGCGCCGACCTGGCCGAAACGTATCGCTTGCGCTTCGCTCATCCCGGCCACCAACGCCGCGGCGAAGCCACCAACGAAGGTATCGCCGGCCGCCGTGGTGTCGAGCGCCTTCACGCTCGGCGCCGGGAAATGTTCGAAGCCTTTGCCATCGGCAAACAACGACCCCTGGGCGCCGAGGGTGATGATGACCTTGCCGGCGCCCATTTCGATCAGTCGAGTAGCCGCGATCTGCGCCGTTTGCAGAGAGTCCACCGGCAAGCCGCTGAGCGCTGCCGCTTCACTCTCGTTGGGAATCAGGTAGTCGATGGACGCATACCACTGCGGCGGCAGCGGTCGACTGGCCGGCGCAGGGTTGAGGATAACGGTCTTGCCCAGCTCACGACCGCGCTTGAGCGCATGGCCAACCGTTGCGTCAGGTATTTCCAGCTGACAGATGATCACATCCGCCTCCTGCAGCGCCGCATCGAAACAGCCGAGCACCGCTGGCGTCAGTGCGCCGTTGGCCCCGGCGACAATCACGATGGCGTTCTGGCTGTTGTCGTCGACCACGATCAAGGCCACGCCACTGGTACCTTCCACGGCGCTGACCGCCCGACAATCGATGCCCTCGTCCAACAATGCCTGGCGCAACACCTGGCCGTAGGCATCGCTGCCCACGCAGCCCACCATCGACACCTGCGCGCCGAGGCGCGCTGCCGCCACGGCCTGGTTCGCACCCTTGCCGCCACAGACCGTCGCAAAGGACTGGCCGATCAGTGTTTCTCCACCACGGGGCAAGCGCGACGCCCGGGTCACCAGGTCCATGTTCAAGCTGCCGACTACCACTACTTTTGCGGACATACATTACTACTCATCAAGACTGTTTCAGCGCTGCTCGGGATTTAGCGATGCTTTTCATTTAACGATACTGTGCGAACACCCCGGCCAACGGCGCGGTCGATTCGCGCAAGACGATGCTGGGGGTCACGATACGTTGTTCGGTTGCCAGGTCCGGCTTGGCAATCCGGCGCAGCAGCACCCCGGCCGCCATTTCGCCCAGTTGCAGGATCGACTGGCCCACGGTGGTCAGTGCCGGATAGACATAGCGGCTCATCTGGATATCGTCGAAGCCGATGACGGAAAGGTCCGTCGGTACGCGGATATTGCGCTCGGCGGCGGCACGCAGCACGCCGATACCGATCATGTCGTTGGCGGCGAAAATCGCACTGGGCGGATTGTTTTCCAGAAGCACAGCGGCGGCGCTGTAGCCACCAGTGCTGGTGAAATCGCTTTCGAGCATGCGCCCGCGCGCAAGACGGATACCCGCCTCTTCAAGGGCCCGGCAAAAGCCGGCCAAGCGCATCTGCGCCACACTGGTGGTTGCAGGGCCGCTGATGGTGGCGATATCCCGATGCCCCAACTCCAGCAGATGCCGCGTGGCCAGGTAGGCGCCGTACTCGTGATCGATGCGCACAAGGTCCGCGTCGACGCCTTCGAGCCCTCGGTCAACGATCACCATCGGCGTGCGTACGGCCGCCAGGCCTTGGGCCAACCCACCATCACCACCGGCCGAAGCGACGATCAGGCCGTCGATGCGCTTCTCCAGCAATACCCGCAGGTAACTGCGCTGCTTGTCCGGGTTGTCGTCCGAATTGCACAGGATCACACAGTAGCCACTTCGCTCGCAGTAGTCCTCGATACCCCGCGCCAGCTCGGCGAAATACGGGTTGAGGCTGTTGGGCACCAGCAGGCCGATGGTTGCCGTGGTCTTGGCCTTGAGGGACCGGGCGACGGCGCTGGGCACATAGTCGAGGGTCTTGATTGCGGCCTCGACCTTGACCCGTACTTCTTCACTCACCGGCCGGGTCTTGTTCACCACATGGGAAACCGTGGTGTAGGAAATCCCCGCCAATGCTGCTACATCCTTGATCGTTGCCATGACTCAGGTCCGCCGGCTTGCGCGCTGACTGCGATAAGTATCCAGCACTACCGCCACCACGATCACGGCGCCAGTGATGATGCGTTTGGTCGGCTCGGTGGCGCCGATCTGCGCCAGGCCAGCCGCCAATACCGAAATGATCAGCACGCCGAAGAAGGTGCTGATGACCGAGCCGCGCCCACCCATCAGACTGGTGCCGCCAATCACCACGGCGGCGATCACTTGCAGCTCCAGCCCGGAGCCGGCATTGGGGTCCGCCGCTTCCAGTCGAGAAATCTGGAACAGCGCGGCAATACCGGCCAGCAACCCCATCAGGCTGAACACCAGGATCTTGTAGGGCTTGGGGTTGATCCCCGCCAGGCGCACCGCCTCTTCGTTGGTGCCGATGCCGATCAGGTAGCGCCCGAACACGGTACGGGTCAACACGGCCTGGGCGATGAAAATGATCAGCAAGGCGATGATGAACGAGGGCGAAATCCCGAAGGCGATCGGATTGGACAGCCAGGCAAAGGCGTCGCCGATGTAGGCTGTGCGCGAACCGGTCATCTGGTACGCCACGCCCCGGGCCATCTCCAGCACACCCAGGGACACGATGAACGAAGGAATGCGCCAGGCCACGGTGATCGAACCGGTGACGGTCCCCGCCAACGCGGCAGCCGCCATGCCGAGCAACGCCGCCGGCAGCACGCTCCAGCCCCAACCGAGAACCGCCACGCTGACCGTCGACGCGGCCAGCGCCAACACCGACCCCACCGACAGGTCGATGCCGCCGATGATCAGCACGAAGGTCATCCCGACCGCCAGGACCATCAAGTCCGGAATCTGGTTGGCAAGGGTGCTGAAGGTGTTGTAGGAGAGGAAATGGCTGCTCAGGAGCGAGAACAGCACCACCATGGCCAGCAAGGCACCGGCCAGCCCCAGGTAAGTGCCCAGCCCATAGAAATTGCCGCTGCGTGGGCCGGCCGTAGTTACGGTTTTCATTGAAGATCCCTAGGCGCCGCTTCGTTGAGCAGCGCATCACGTTTTTGGTAGCCGGCGAACGCGGCGGCAAGCAAATCGTCCTGGGTCCAGCTGTCGCGCTCGAAGGTGTCGATCAGACGCCCCGCCGAGAGCACGCCGATGCGGTCGCAGATCAACATCAGTTCGCGCAGGTCACTGGACACCACCACCAAGGCCTTGCCCTGGCGGGTCAATTCACCGAGCAGCGCGTAAATGTCGAACTTGGCGCCGACATCGATGCCCCGGGTCGGCTCGTCAAACAGCAGCACCGAGCAATCACGCTCCAGCCAGCGACCGATGACTACCTTCTGCTGGTTACCACCGGACAACTCGGACACCAACTGCGCCGGCCCGGAACTGCGGATACGCATGGCGTCGATCTGCCGCTGGGCCAGCCCCGCTTCGGCGTCAGGATTGACCAGGCCACCGCTGGAAATAACCGGCATGTTACCCAGCGCAATGTTCGCGCCGATCGATTGCGTCAGCAGCAGGCCCTCGCCCTTGCGGTCTTCGGTGATCAAGGCGATGCCATGCCCAACCGCGTCCACCGGCGAACGGATACTCACCACCTTTGCGGGAGAACCGAGCGCCACCGTGCCGCTGTCCGCGGTGTCGGCCCCGAAGATCAATCGCAGCAATTCGGTGCGCCCTGCCCCGATCAATCCGGAAATGCCGAAGATCTCACCAGCCCGCACCTCGAAGGACACGTCACGTACTTTGTCGGCGCGGGTCAGCCCCTTGACCGTCAAGGCCGTGGCGCCGATGTCCCGCAGCCCCATGTCGATATGTTCACCCAGTTCGCGCCCGACCATCAGCGTGACCAGTTGCTCACTGTTGTAGTTGGCCATCGGCTCGACACACACCAGGTGACCGTCACGCAGGACCGCAATGCGCTGGGCCACCCGCGCAAGCTCTTCGAGGCGGTGGGAAATATAGATGATCGACACGCCCCGGGCCTGCAGGCGTGTAATCTGTTCGAAGAGCATTTCGACTTCACGGGCGGTGAGCATCGCGGTCGGCTCATCGAGGATCAGCACGTGGCAATCACCGATCAGGTTGCGCGCGATCTCGACCATCTGCTGATGACCGATGCCCAGCTCGCCCACCAGGGTGTCCGGGTCGATCGCATCGAGCCCGACCTGAGCCATGGCCTCGATCGCAGCCAGGCGCAGTTGCTTGCGATTGATCCAGCCAGCAGTGCTGGGCAGTTTGTGCAGGAACAGGTTTTCCGCCACCGACAGGGTCGGCAACAGATTGAGCTCCTGCATGACCATGCGGATCCCCAGCTCTTCGGCCTGGGTGCGACTGCCCGGGCGGTAATCGCGCCCCTGAAACTGCATCTGGCCAGTAGTCGGCGTGACCAGCCCGCCGATAATCTTCGACAACGTACTTTTGCCGGCGCCGTTCTCGCCGGTCAGCGCGAGCACCTCACCGCGCATGAGCGTGAGGTTGATGCCGGCCAGGACCGGCTGCGCGTAAGTCTTGCCAATGTCGCTGACCGAGAGGACAGCGTGCGGGGCGCTAACAGACATAAGGCTCTCCAGGCGCTCGCCGGGATGGCGAGCGTCATTGCGTCGCCGGAAATTTACTGTGTAACCAGCTCTACCGGAGTTTCGATCACGCCGTTGGCGCCGCTGTCGACTTTCTCGCCCTTGATGATCTTCAACGCGGTCTCGATGCCGAACACCGCCTGCTTGGCGGCAAACTGATCGGCGGTGGCCAGGACGCGGCCATCCTTGAGCATCGGCTTGATGGCATTGATGTTGTCGTAACCGACCACCTGGACCTGGCCAGCCTTGCCCGCGGCACGCACGGCAGACACCACGCCCACCGCCATGCTGTCGTTGCCGGCGAGCAGGGCCTTGATGTTCGGGTATTCGCTGAGCATCGAGGACGCCACCTGGTTGCCCTTGTTGATTTCCCAGTCGCCCGATTGCACGGACACGACCTTGATCTGCGCCGCCTCCATCGCATCCTTGAAACCTGCGGTACGGGCTTGGGCATTGGTGGTGGTGGACACCCCCTCGATGATGCCGACTTCGTCACCGGCCTTGAGCTTTTTGGCCAGGTACTCACCCACCAGGCGCGCGCCTTTGCGGTTATCCGGGCCTACGAACGGCACACTGATGTTCTTGCTCTTGACCACGGCCGGGTCGAGCTGGTTGTCGATGTTGATCACGGTAATGCCGGCGTCGACGGCTTTTTTGATCACCGGCACCATGGCCTTGGAATCAGCCGGCGCGATCACCAGCGCATTGACCCTCGACACAATCATTTGCTCGACGATGCGGATCTGGTTGGCCGTGTCCGTTTCGTCCTTGATGCCGTTGGAGATGAGCTCGAACTCATCGGAGTGATCTTTCTGATACGCCTTGGCGCCGTCTTCCATGGTCAGGAAGAATTCGTTGGCCAGGGACTTCATCACCAGCGCGACTTTTGGCTTTTCAGGCGCCTGTGCGAACGCCGAAGAAACAGGCAGCGCGGCGGTTGCGCCAGCCAGTATTGCGACAGCAAGAAGACGTCCAGCGAATGGCAGCTTCATGGGTTCACTCCGATCTTATGATTATTGTGAGCAACGTCGGGGCGGCATATAGAGATGTCGCAAACGTTTGCGAACCCTGACTATGCGAAGCTTGCCGGAATTTGTCAACGACCGTCATACCTCGTCCGCAGGTTGCATATAGCTACCAGCACACCTGGTCACGCCGTAGTGCTGACAATACTGCCGGAACCGGTCAACTCTTTTGCCAGGCTGGCGGCCACCTGCATCAATGCCGACAACGTATCGGCAATCTGTGACTGGAGCGCCATCACGGCCACGGCCTTGGCCTCTTCAGACTGAAAAGACGCGGCCTGGGCAGCCGCCAGTTGCTGCTGTTGCTCACGCAGTTGCTCTTGCAGTTCCTGCATGCGCTTGAGCAGCAATTGCGCCGCAACGCTTTGCTGGCTGCCGGTGCCTTCGGCGTTTTCACCCGCCTGCGCGCCCTGCTCCATTCGGACAGGCTTTTCATCCTGCACGGGCTCAACGGACTGCTGCACCGATGCCGCGTCACTCAAGGTATCTGCGGCAGCCGCTGATTTCCCGCCGATATTAACAACCGCTGAATGTGGCAAACCGACCGTCAACGACATGTGAACTCCTTGTAGATGATTCTTCACTGAAGCATCGACCTGCCGGCCGATTTCTTTAACGCCGATATTTAAATGGGAGCCGTAATCCTTTTCGGAAAGCCGAATGAAAAATCCACGAACAGTCGGAAAGCCGGACAACACAGGAAGATCGCCGCTCAACCACTTGTTTAAATTTATAAACAAATCAACGTGTTACGATTTTTTTCTGATTCCGGTTGTAACTGGTACGGGTCGTGCTTTTTCTCCTGCACCCCACGGCTTCAGATCCATTTGGGGCGCATCTAGATGAACCTGCATCAGCACCGTCACTACAAGAGAGAAAAATAATGACATCTGCTTTGAAAAACCTTATTCCGGGCACCTTGGCCCTCTTGCTGCTCCTGCCCGCCGCCCTTCAGGCAAAAGAAGTCGAAACTCAACAGAAACTGGCGAATGTCGTGGTCCTGGCGACCGGCGGCACCATCGCCGGTGCAGGCGCCAGCGCCGCCAACAGCGCCACCTATCAAGCGGCGAAAGTCGGCATCGAACAATTGATTGCCGCGGTACCGCAGCTCAGCGAACTGGCCAATGTCCGCGGCGAACAGGTCATGCAGATCGCCTCCGAAAGCATCACCAACGACAACCTGTTGCAACTGGGCCGTCGTGTTGCCGAACTGGCGGACAGCAAGGACGTCGATGGCATCGTGATCACCCACGGCACCGACACCCTGGAAGAAACCGCATATTTCCTCAACCTGGTGGAAAAAACCGACAAGCCCATCATTGTCGTGGGCTCCATGCGCCCGGGTACCGCAATGTCCGCCGACGGCATGCTGAACCTGTACAACGCCGTCGCCGTGGCCAGCAGCAAGGACGCGCGTGGCAAAGGCGTGCTGGTGACCATGAACGACGAAATCCAGTCGGGTCGCGATGTCAGCAAAATGATCAACATCAAGACCGAAGCGTTTAAAAGCGCCTGGGGCCCTCTCGGTATGGTGGTCGAAGGCAAATCCTACTGGTTCCGCCTCCCGTCCAAGCGCCACACCATGGACTCGGAATTCGACATCAAGAACATCCAGAGCTTGCCTGACGTCGAAATCGCCTACTCCTACGGCAACGTAAGCGACACCGCCTACAAGGCACTGGCCCAGTCGGGTGCCAAGGCCATCATCCATGCCGGCACCGGCAATGGCTCAGTCTCTTCCCGGGTCGTTCCAGCCTTGCAAGCCCTGCGCAAGGATGGCGTGCAGATCATCCGCTCTTCCCACGTCAATGCCGGTGGTTTTGTCCTGCGTAACGCCGAACAGCCTGACGACAAATATGACTGGGTGGTGGCGCATGACCTGAACCCGCAGAAAGCCCGGATCCTGGCGATGGTCGCGCTGACCAAGACCAATGACAGCAAAGAGCTGCAGCGGATGTTCTGGGAATATTGATTCGCCCCTCGCCCGACCGACTCCGGTCGGGCATCTCTCGTCACTCCCGCCTGACAAAAAAACTCGTTTGTTCCTACACCAATCGGTAAAAACCACTGTCAGAGGATTCTCTTGAATTTTAAGCAGTTGCGAAAATGCTTACAGTTAAATACTGTATGCACGTACAGCTTAATAAGGATAATCCTGTGGACACCACCTCCGCCTCACCAGACACCTATGTGCGCATGGGCCTGCGCGTTCAGAAAATCATCAACGGCCCAACCGCTCAAAAAGCCAGGGCAGCCCTGATCTTCCGCCTTCCAGACGAGCCCGTGGATGAATGGGAACGCCTGCTCGAAGAAATCGACGAGAACGACAACGTCACCCTCGCCTACCGCGACGATGGTGGTGTGCAGATTTTCTGGGTAGTGCCGAAGGAAGACTGAGTCGATGAGTGTCCGTTGTTTTGCCCTGCTGCTCCTGTTGCTCGCGATGGGGGCCCAGGCTGATGCGCCACGCACGTTCAGCGAGGCCAAGAAAGTCGCCTGGAAGCTGTATGCACCGCAATCCACCGAGTTTTATTGCGGCTGCAAATACACCGGTAACAAAGTGAACCTCGCGGCCTGCGGTTATGTGCCACGCAAAAACGCCAAGCGTGCCGCCCGCATCGAGTGGGAACACATTGTTCCGGCGTGGCAAATCGGGCATCAGCGCCAGTGCTGGCAGGAGGGCGGGCGTAAAAACTGTACGCGATACGACCCGACCTACCAAAAGGCCGAAGCCGACCTGCACAACCTGGTGCCCAGCATTGGCGAGGTTAATGGTGACCGCAGCAACTTCAGTTTCGGCTGGCTACCGGAGCAATCGGGCCAATACGGTTCGTGCCTGACCCAGGTCGACTTCAAGGCGAAGAAAGTCATGCCCCGCCCGTCCATTCGCGGCATGATCGCCCGAACCTATTTCTACATGAGCAAGCAATATGGTTTGCGCCTGTCGAAACAGGACCAGCAGCTGTACCAGGCATGGGACAAGACCTACCCGGTGCAAGCCTGGGAACGCCAGCGCAACCAGAGCGTTGCGTGTGTCATGGGGCGCGGCAACGAGTTCGTCGGCCCGGTCGACATGAAAGCCTGCGGCTGAACGCCAGCGGTAAAAAAAGGCCTGGGGGTTGAACACCCCAGGCCTTTTTTTTAGCCGCCCGGCTGGGCCCTCACTGAGCCGTCGGGCGCTCCAGCACCAGCACTTCGATGTTCTGTTTCTTCGCCTTGATGAGCGCGGCATTTACCTGCGCCTGTTTGGCATCGGCTTCTTCCCTGGAGTTGTAAGGCCCCATCAGGATGCGAGTCTTGCCATTTTCCCTGACCACGTTGGACATGAAGCTATGCTCGATCAGCCAGCCGCTGAGATCGCTGACGGCCTGGGGCGTTTCGCCCCGTACTTCGAGATCCCACTGTGGCCCCGCCACCTGCGCCGACGTTGTCGCCGCTGCAGGCTGCGGCTTTGGTGCCTCCTCGCGCTTGCCCTCACCGCATCCCGCCAGAGCCAATACCGCGATTGCCAAGACCATTTTGCGCACAGCGTTTCCCTCTGAATGCTTAAAGCGGGGGATTTTAGCATTCATGAATACTTCGCGAGTGCCGTAAAATGGGCGCAAAACAACGAGAATGATAGTGACGGCCTCTGTATAGTTACACCTTGGGAATTAATGCTGTATCTGCGCGTCAGAAAGAGGCACCCAAACCGTGAGACTTCGCACTAATCTATACATAACACCGACCTCTGCACTGTCCGAATCAGGTGCCCCACGAAGCAATCAAGGAGAAGACCATGCTGATACTCACCCGCAAAGTCGGTGAAAGCATAAACATTGGTGATGACATTACGATCACCATCCTGGGCGTAAGCGGCCAGCAAGTCCGGATTGGCATCAATGCCCCCAAAGACGTCGCAGTGCATCGCGAAGAAATTTACCAGCGCATTCAGGCCGGCCTGACCGCCCCGGAAAAGCCACAAACCTGAATCCTGTCGTAGTCAGTAGCCAGCCCGTTCGCCCCGCAACGACGGCTGGCTAAAGATTCCAGCGCAACACGCCTGCGCTTTCCCTTCACTTTCTGTCAGCCGAATGTGAAACCCCGCGCCATCCCGCTCGCCGCCACCATCATCAGCAACACCAGCACCGCCTCGATATGGCTGATTCGTGCAAATAGCGTTGCACGCCAGGTATCGATAGCCGCCCCACGCGACCGTGCAACCCGCCATTTGATCAACGTCACCATGGGCGCAATTTCCAGTAGCAGGATAAGCACCAACAACGTCATCTTGAGATGAAACAACGGCTGGTGCAGGTAGTAATCCGTGCCTTTTTCTAAGCCGCCAAAAGCGCGCATGCCGCCGGTAACCAGCAGGACAAGGGCAGAAATGCCCCATATGTTGTCTGCGATCAATACATCTCGAGCCTCGCCTGCGCCGACAGCCAGGCGCCGAAAAGCCGTGCCACGCACCAGGACAGCCCAGAATCCAAGCGCAAACGCCAAAAGATGAATCGCTGCGAGCAACCAGTGAGTCAGCATCGGGAAACTCCTGTAAGGACGAAGTTGAATCAGCCTGTCAGTAGTAGCCCATGAACCCGGGGTTTGCCGCAAAAACATAATGTTACAGGTCTACTAGACTCCAACACTCCAGTGCCGAGGCTCTTCGAGGCACTACGCCAACCGCTGTCATTCCCACCGAAGTGACCTGAGTACACAACATCATGTGTGAATCATGTGATTCAAACTCAACAGCAACTACCCACGAGCGTCGTCGTTTCCTTCGCCTTGCCGGATTGGGAGCAGGTGCCCTGCTATTGGCGGGCGCCTTGCCGAGCCGAATAATCCAGGCAGCCGAGAAAACCTCCGCCCCTCCAAAACCCAAAAACGTCATCAGCCCGGATGAGGCCCTGAAAAGGTTGATGGCGGGCAACGAACGCTATGTCAGCGGTAACTCCGAAACCCACGACTTCAAGGATGAGCGAGAAGCATTGGTTTCCGGTCAGAATCCTTTCGTGGCGGTGCTGAGTTGCTCTGACTCGCGCATCGCCCCGGAATACGCGTTCGATACCGCACGGGGCGATCTTTTCGCCGTTCGCCTGGCCGGCAACTTCGTCACCGACGAAGGCCTTGCAAGCCTCGAATACGGCGTGGCCGTGCTCGGCGCCCCCCTGATCCTGGTATTGGGCCATGAACGCTGCGGTGCCATCGAGGCTGGCGTTAAAGCCGTCAAGGATCACACGGTGTTCCCCGGGAAGATCCCTGCACTGACAGATGCACTCAAATCCTCTGTCGAGCAGGTCAGCGGTCGTCCAGGTGACCTGGTGGAAAACGCGACCGTGCAAAACATCAAGAACTCGATCGAACGCCTCAAGCAAGCCACGCCCCTGCTGACCGATGCGCTCAGCAAGGGCCAGCTGAAAATAGTGGGGGGCATTTATCGCCTGGCGACAGGTAAAGTCGAACTGGTTACCTGAATTGTCCAGCATGATTGCCAGGTCGCCGATGTGAAGAGCCCAGCGCGAAGGCTGGGCTCAGGTCATTTCCTGCATTCAATCATCTTGTCCGCGAGCGCCTTGGCCCTTTCAATCAACAGATTCTGCCTGTCTTCATGGGTGACCGCGCCAACGACGGGCGCCGTCAGATGGCTTTCGGCGATCAACGCGGCGCAGAAATATTGATCCCACACAGCCTTGTGATCGGATGCCTGTCTGTTCATTTGGTCGGAGATCATATGCGACTCCTTCAGATGAGATAACACTGCCTATATTACGCCTGAATCGCGGTAGCAAGGGACGGCTGTCACTTGCAGAGGTTCCAACTACAAAATCCACCGCAGCAGCACGTGGCGGGCTATCCAGGGAGACGCTTCGACCATCGTCCATTGAAGCAAAAGGCAAATGGACAGGTACGCCGCAAAGAACTTGATCGTCGCCCGCCTCCCCATCGTCACTCTCCCGCCTCAATGAACCCACGAATAGTCCGCTCGCCTGTCCTGCTTTGATGCAATTGGTTGCAGGCAGTTCAATGCGAGACGAATTGCTTTTCATTTGGGCTTGGCGGGATTGAAGCAGATCAGTAATGCGGGGGGCTTTGGCGCTTTGGGTGCGAGTTTTGAAACCACGGCTCAAATCCTGGACAACAAAAAAGGGCCCACCTTTCGGTGAGCCCTTCCAGACCGCCCAGCAGAGCGGATTTTGTTTGGTAGGCGCGATTGGACTCGAACCAACGACCCCCACCATGTCAAGGTCTGCTAGGAGCAAGGTCCAAGCCCCGCTGCTCTTGGATTTCACAGAACGCCCATTCACATCATGAGGCGTTAAAAATGGCTAATTTCCGCTTACTCCCGTCCGGCAACTGGAACGCTCAGGTACGGATTAAAGGTAAACCTCCCCAGTCGAAAACCTTCACTACGAAAGCCGAAGCAGAGTCATGGGCGAATCAGATCGAAGCCGTGACGATGGATCGCAAGCACCATACTGTATATACGCTGGGCATGACCTACTGCGAAACCATGCTCAAGGGAAAAGGCAGCTACGACCATGCCCTGAAAATCGTGGAGCATCTGGGCAGGCACTTCACCCAGCCCATTCACGAAATCACCCCGCAGATGATCAATGACTTCAAGATCATGCGATTGAAAAAGGTGAAGCCGTCCACGTGCAGGACGCAGCTCGCATTCATGTCGCGGTTTTACCGATTCGCTAAACGCGGCTTACTGATCGACATTCACAACCCGGTCAGTGACATCGCCCTGCCCAAGCCCGATAAGTCTTCAGACAAAGTAATCCGTGCAAGCGAGCTTGAGCGGCTTCTGGCGAAGCTGTCTCCGACAATGAGACTGATAGTCGAACTGGCCTACGAGACTGCGATGCGGCGATCTGAAATCCTGAAGCTGACAAAAGACTGCCTACACCTCAAGGATCGCATTGCCGATGTGATCGACGGGAAAAACGGGACAAGGTCCGTCCCCCTCACTCACCGTGCAGTGGAAATACTTCAGCTTGCTCAACTCTCGGCCACTGTGGCGGGACATGCAAACGGTCAAGTATTCACCGTCACACCACATGCCGTATCACAGGCTGTGCGATTGGCGCGAGTGAAGGCGGGCTTAGACAGCAGTGTTCGATTGCACCAGCTCAGACATACAAGAATAACGAATGTCGCAAAGAAGGGATTCAACAACGCCCAGATCATGATCGTTTCAGGGCACCGGGATACACGCTCCGTCGCACGGTACTCGCATCTGAATGTCAGGGACGTTCTTCACCTCATTGACTGATTGAATTCCCGAGACTGCCTAGCCAGAATGCATCAGTTTTGGTTGGGCAGTTCATTAGCAAACTCAGCTACTCGACGTTCCATCGCGCACCAAAAGTAGAGTTCTTTGATATCGCCGTTGCTGGCACTATTAACACAGGTCGGGGCACTACTTTGCTCCAGGTAGCAAGGCTTTGGAGCTGTGCAAATAGAAGAAATGGAAAGAGTGGAAGCATTTATAAAAGAAACCAACGCTACTTTACGGAAGTTTTAAGGAAGCAAAGAGGTAACCGACGATAAGGTTTAATAGTCGATGAGCGACACCTGCTATTCAAGCCCCTGCAAGCCCCCTATAAGCTCGCTAGAGGCTGAGGACAGCTAAACCAACCCGCATGCACGAAGCAACAACAATAACGCCATAGCAGGCCTTGCACGCTATCCTGTAGGCAAAGCTAGTTAAGCTGAAATTCTACCAACAGTTCACCCATTACTATTTTCTTGAAAGCCCATTACCGCCATGTATTATCCGCATAACCAGCCACTGAAGCTGGCACCCGCAATACCTCTCCCTATCTGATCACTACTCGCCATGTTCAAGCCAATAGGCCGCTGAGCAGAGCGGGCTTCGTGCTGTCTGCGATATGGGCTTATGCGTTCCTAACTTACAATAGCCGGAACACACCGAGGGCTTGCCTATGAAATAAACCAATAGGAATTACTATATGAAGACGAGCACTATCACAGCTACAACCATCGAATGTCCCATCCAGAAACTGCGTGAAATGATGGCAGCAGCACGCACCGCAACCATCGGGGACGCTATCTACGACAAAGTCACTAAAGAGTATTATGGTGACTATATAAGGATGCCATATTTACCAGAGCCCGCCACGGAAAAGCCTGTAGAGGCTAACCCCATCAAGGACTACTGGTACGTCGATGAAGATGGCAGCCCCCTGCCCGTGGAATGCAAAAAAACGCACTCCAGGCATCTCGCTCCAGTTGTTGAACTGATCCCGAAGCAAGCTATTGAGCAGACCGAGGCAAAGTCTAAGGCAGGAAGAAAAGCTCCGGTCATTAATAATCTGCTGGCCACCGCATTAAACGCCCTCAAGTTTGAAGGACATTCTATGGCTTGGCTGGACGACTTTGCTTTCGGGGCAATCTGTACCGGACCTGGTGTAATAAATGGTAAACACAGCGTTGCTCTCGCAGATGTGAAACGGTTGCTGCGCCTGCCCGAACTTTCAGTGGCAACAGCAGCAGAGCACCTTCTCAACCATGACAGCCAGCCGATGGGTCCGCGACAGCTACAAAGAGTGGTTGAAGCGGCAAGAACCGCTCTGCGTGGCATTGCACTGCACCTAGAACGCAACCCACAAATTCTTCGAACCGTTGATGTGGATATCGACTTCGACAAGTTCTGGGCATCCAACGACGACCAGACTAAATCAAACGCCACCGCACAGCCCCCTAAGAAGCAGCTGGCGCTAGAGATGATAAGGGAGGGAATTCCAATTAAGACCACCGCAAGGAAACTTGGCATATCCAAGAATACGGTCAAGAAGTGGGATCGCGAGGCGCAGGCAGCGGGGGTAGTGACAGGGGTCAATGATCGTTAATTAGCGACAGATATATATAGGTACATATAGAGTGAAACTCGCCATGCACAACATAGTGAACGAATCGCCAAAGCGCGACTTAGAGATTAACCACCTCTATAATCTATTAACTTTGTGACGGGAACGTCACCAATTATAACCTATGCCTCAGGCACACCTATTACAGCGCTAGTCAATTAAGGAAAAGAGGGCAAGAAGCCCTCCCTGCTTTTTGCTCTTGCTCTTGCTCTTGCTCTTGCTCTTGCTCTTGCTCTTGCTCTTGCTCTTGCTCT